>JBGCFE010000055.1:0-10357 GCA_045106775.1 Halioglobus sp. | reverse complement strand
ACAGTCCACTCTGCGCGTCGAAACATGAGCCCTCCCCTTGCAACCGACAGGCTGTGCGAGAACAACCAACCCAACCGACAGTAAATCAACCACGCCATAGTTTTTAATACCCACTCTCCTACGCCAACTTCCCAGGCACTTAACCCAGTACGCAGAGCAATCGAGGAAATGGCTGGTTATTCTTCCTATACTCGGAGCCTTGACGCTGCAGCCGCAGTGTATCATCAGCTATCATCGTCGGGCTTTCGAAGGTTCTCGTTACGAGCCGGGTTTAAGGGTAACTTTTGATACCCATTTGAAGTATCGCATCAATGATCTTGATGTTACCCATCTATCGAAAGATCGCTTTTTTCTACCGCCTGACAAAGTGGTAATGGAGATCAAGATTGATGAGCGCATTCCAATTTGGCTGACTTCATTTTTGGCGCACTATCAATGCGAGCTAAAACGTGTGAGTAAGTATTGTTTGGGTATGGGCGCTGGTCTTGGCAAGCTGGAAGATACACGTGTTCTCACGTCGAATTAAAAGATACGGGCACTCGGTTATCAGCAGCCGTTAATCTACACTTCTGCCCTCAACCATCTTCAACAATCCCGGCAAGAAACAGAAACAGGCGCCTAGTGCCAAAGCAAAGATTAACGCGGCAAACACCCCCAAATGTGCGTTTATCTGAAAGCCTGACCCCGAAAGCAAAAGAAAGCCGACGATTAGTGACAGTGTGGTGAACAGCATTGGGCGCCCAGCGGTGTGGAACGCAGCAGCGATGGCTTCGGAAACAACCATTCGTTTTCGGGAAAGCTCATAGCGGTGCAGAAAGTGAACCGTGTCGTCGATGACGATGCCAATGGTTAGCGCGATAACCACGGCGCCTGGCAGCCCGAGCGTGCCCTGTAACCAACCCCAGATTCCGAAAGCACTCAAAAGCGGAAGTAGTGTCACAATCAGGCAGACGAAAACGAGCCATAAACGACCAAGGACGATGCCGATAATGATGGAAATGATGATCATCGAGAAGACCGTGGCCCACATCATTGAAGCCACGTTGTTGACTGTTAGTGAGGCAAAGAGTTTGGTCAGCCCTGTTGAATCGCTTTGATCGTCGAAAAAGTCTCGTTGACTAACGAAACCTTTGAATGCTGTGAGAAACTGGCGTATCTCGGCAGAAGACAAATTTTTCAACGCAACCTGCATTCGTGAGGCTGTTTGATCGGCGGAGATAAAATCTGTCAGCGCTTCACCGTTCTCAAGCGATAATTCGTACAGGAAAAGATACTCGCCGATTCCAGCGCGGTCGACAGGAAGCGCTCCTCCTCGTTCCGGGATTGATTTGGCCACCTGCTGTATCGCGTCTGCATATCCAAACGCATAACTCACTTCGCTTCTGTTGCGCAGCCAGGTGCCTATTGCGCGCACTTCACTCAGATAAGTGGGGTCGGTAATGCGATCATGGTTGGGATGAACGAGGTCTAACTCTATGAGATTAACGCTTCCCAAATATTGTGATGTTGCGTCTGCCGCCTGCCTGTATGAAAAACCGGTATCGAAATACTCTACGAAGTTGTCATCAATCTTGAGCACGAGCAGGCCGGGAATAGAGACGACAGCGAAGACGGATGCAACGATGATTGGCCGATAATTTGGTGTGGTAAAGAGGCGGCTGATGCGTTGTATCAGCGATTCGCCCCCAAGGGTTGGGGTCCAATTTGTCCAGGATAAAAGGCAAGGAAGTAGAGTAAAAAGTAAAGCGTAGCCCACAACCAGTCCAAATATTACGAGGTTACCCAGTTCGCGGAGTGGTGGTGCGTCTGCAAAGTTGAAAGAAAGAAAGCCAATGGCTGTGGTTGCCAGAGCGAGCACTGAAGGTTTTGCGACAGACGAAAGCCCTTCACTGATTCTTACAGCCTGATCGGAAGCGGGCCCTGATATTGACGCTATCGAAAACACAACGTGCAAACCGGCTGCGAGTACAAGCACCGCGACCACGATGGGTAAGATGACAGTGGCGGTATTGAATATGTGACCCCACAAGGTGGCAGCCCCAACAGAGACTAGCGCGGTTGTGCTGACAACGCAGAGTAGCGCAGCCGCTGACTGCCAGTGGCGCAAGAACAACAAGATAAGCAATCCGGAGGTTGCCAAAGAGATTGGTACCAGTAGTTTAAAATCTGACAATGCAGCTGCTGCGAAGGCAGCCATGAGCGGGACCATACCGCCAACAAAAACCTTGTACTCAGGATGCGCCTGTTCAAACTCTGTGGCCAAGAGGCTAGCTGCGGCATCGATCTCTGCTACGGCGGAATCTGCTTGATCAGGAAGCTGCACACTGGCCCATAAGGCCATTGTGCTCAGGTCGTTTGATACCAACCTGCCAAATACTGTTGGGTCGTCAGCGGCAATCGCCTGCACGTCTCGCTGCCATGGACCACCGCTGCTCAGCCGTTCATTGGTTATAAAGTTCTCAATGCCCAGAGAGTCTGAGTTGCCTGCCGCCTGTTTGTAGTTGATTAGTGAATCCAGGCGCGAGATGTGAGGGAGTTTCCAGATTGAATCGGCTAGTTGCGTAAGGTGGCTGAATGCCGTTGGGTTTGCCATTGAGGCATCGTCTACTCGGCGGACGAGAAACAAAACCGAGTCTGCCTTTGTATATGTTGTTTCGAATGCCTTGAATCTGAGCAGGTTTGTGTCTGCTGAATCAAAAAACGCGCGAGTGTCGTAAGACACCCTGATTTCGGTTAGCCAGTAAGCAGACGCGGTAAGTAAAACAAGCCAAAGAGCGACAACCCAGTTTCTGTACGCTAATACGTATTGAAGCGCTTTCGACAGCATGTTTTTTACCTAGAAGTGGCAGGTGAGTTTCATGCTGGCAAACCCATCTCGTCGAATGGGGTAGATGGGGCTGGTCCGGCTTGAGTTGTTGAATGAGGTGAGCGACAAATCAACGCTCCAGCGTGCGGTGAGGCGCCGTTCAAGCTCAACACGTAGTAGCGTTTCATGGTGCTCACGATCGTGGTAAGCGCCTATCAGAAGTGAGGAGTCATACTGGTCATTCCAGGCTACACGTATTGCGCCAAACCAATCGTCTTGAAAGGGAGTCGGATTTCCCAACGCGCGGCGATGATCCTTCAGTCTTTCAACGAGCATAGAAACATCAGCCTGTCCCAGCGCTTGAAACAAGGTGTACTCTATACCAAGCACAAACGCACTGAACGTCTCTTGAGCATCAGTACGATGCAGAGCTTCCACTTTTGCGAGCCACGGCCCGGCCGTCCATTGCGCGTCCAAACCCCATTGTTTGATTTGCTCGTAGGTATCGAGCCCAACCCCATTTTCGAGGGTCAATCGGGGTTCGCGGTTGGTACCCTGGAAGTAGCTCAAGCTGAGATCGAGAGAATCGCGCTGCCAGGAATAGCGTGCTGCAAAGTCCAGATGGTGTTTGTTTGCACCTGACTCGTAGCTGCTTTCGTTCGGGAAGCGAATTGGCAGCGCCAGTCGTTCTCGAAACTCGTGCCTGGGTCGGTTCCGGAAGTAGGGCATCATGTACGCCGCGAAACGGCCTATGGGGCTTACGTAGTCAAGTTTAACCATCGGTTGCCCCAACAGATCTTCCTCATCAACATCTTCTACTGCGTCGATTTGATTGAGTACGTTTACCAGATGGCGGCTTTCTGTCACGCCCCAAAATTCTTGTTGAATGCCTGCGGCAAGCGTGAGGTCTTTATATTGAAAACGATACCAGAGCTTTCGTACGTCAAACTTGCGACGGCCGCTATCTTGCTCATCCCAGCGGCCGAAGAGTTTTACATTGAATGTGCTTTTGCGATTGTCGGAACGCCATGCGGTTTCTATAGCGCCCTGTTGGCTGAGTGTTAAATCGTCATTTGTAACGGCAGATTTCACAGGAAAGTAGCGCATATCCATGCTCGCCTCGATTTTAACGGGCTGCCACGCACCAGCCCAGGTGGGCAAAGCAATAGCCCCAAGCCCCACAAACACCAAAGGCGCGAGAGTTTTCATTGCTCCGCGAAATCAACATGGTTGAAGTCGCGAGCAGTAAGGCTGGCTTCCAGGGTTAATTCTTCAACCACTAATCTGGTTTCTCTGCCGGTTAGGTGATTTGCCATCAGCAATTCGTGCGGGCGATAGAACTTGCTCTTGTGATGCTCAAATGCCGACATGACCAGCGTTTTGCTGTGCTGCTCACTTCGATTGTAGTAGTGAATCTGGCGGATTTGATGGGCATCGCGATCGATCCACAGCAACTGAAAGGCATAACCCGAACGTTTGTAGCGCGGTGTTCGGCGAACCACGTCGCTGATGCGGCCGTCGTACAGTTCTTCGCGCAGCCATTCATAGGTAAACTTTTGAAGTTCCTGCCCGGCTAAATCTTCATAGGAGAATTCTGAACCAACAAATGGCCCTGATTTGTTGGCGCTCGATATGCGTTTGACGCGGCTAAGGCTCGGCAAGAATAGCCATTGTTGATCTTCGCGTTCTATGCGGCTGTGCGAGAGCAGCGCTGTGCCTGCTATGTCGCCGGGCGCGAGAAAGATAATCACAGAGCGATCACCTTCTGGTTCGTGGCCTTCAAGGGTGCGCAGTTCCAGCCGCCTTGTGATTTCTGCACCGCGCCGGTCGCGAATGGACATGTGCATGATTGCGATGCTGCTTTCGAATCCATCATCTGAAGTGGTGAAGCTCTTCACTACCTCTCGTCCGCGATCTGCCTTTGTCGGATTGTCAGTCGCGATGGCGTACCCCGCGGCCAAATACAGCGCAAGAAAACCGAGTAAGCTCTTCATGAGTGGTGCCCCAAACTCAGCGTTAACTCCATGCCCCCGAAGGCCATGCCATCGGTGTCGTTGGCCGTGCAAACTAGAGACACACTGTGAGAATCGGAGTTGTTGGCTGTTATTTCGGCCTGGAGATGCACAGCCTGATTGGCGAAAGCGAGTCTTTCGGCCGATACGGTGGCGTGCTCAACACGAAACTTGATCATGGGTGTGGCGAAATTGTGCTCCAACAATTTGCCCGCTGCCTGTGTGAGCCAGGCCATGAGCACAGCGACGGGCACGCAGGGATAGTGCTCAAAATGTCCGGGACATGCCGAAGGCGAGATGGAGTCGATGCTGGCATGCAGTTTACTGTTGCTTATCTCGTGATCGGGGAAGAGGAAGTCTTTCTGATAGGCCCTGGGGTCGACCTTGGTAGGTGGATGTCTGTGAGCCGAGAACAGCTTTTGGAACATTTTCTCGCTCATCACATGGTATTCCACGTCGAGAGATACGATAGGAGTGCCGGAAACGGTGGTGAGCGCAGTGGTTGCGTAACCGACGCGTCCTTCGATCTTCCCGGGGGTCGCGGTCACCCGATACAAAGGTTCGAGTGAGTAGTCTTTTGGCAGTGGGTGGGCCCGATACTTGGCTTGCTGCGCGAGGTAGAAGTGTTTGCCGGGCCTTGGGTTGGCGGCGGCGAGCGCGCAAGACCCGATGATCGCAAGATGTCGGCCTGCTTCAGCCCCTGCCATCGGACCTAACTCGTTGTAGTGTGGTTGCTCGGGCACTACCTGCGCGCTTACAGAGCCATCCTCGTGAAGCCCGAGTTGCTTCAGCGCGAGGTAAGGGGGCTTAACCTCAATCCGTTTGAGCAAGTCGTCTCCCTGGTTGTTTTCGACTCCATTCCGTTTGATACACGACATGGTGTTTGTTTCCTTTCTTTTCACAGACTACTTTTAATCCAGCCAACCCATGCGCATTGCTTTAGCGATTGCGTGGGCTCGAGTCGAAACCCCCAGTTTTCGCATGGCGTTACTTATGTGGGTTTCAACTGTGCGTTCACCAATTTGCAATCCAGCTGCTGCCTGAGGAGTTGTGAAACCGGCACTTACCATTTCCAGGCACTGGCGTTCACGTTCAGTAAGCTTGCTGACATTTTCTTCGCACATGTCGTGCTCGCGCTGGTGTGATTGCTTTAGGTAAGCCTACGGAGGCGCGATGCCCGCGAACATCCCTGAATTATTAGGGGTCGCCTGTGTATGTCTGGGCGGAAGCCTGAAAACAGCCAGCCAACATGGCGCGTGCAGATGCTTGTGCTCGATTAGTGGCACCGAGTTTGTTTATTGCGTGGCTGATGTATTCGTTTGCAGTGCTAACGGCGATACCCATCAAAGCGCCGATTTCTTTTGTACTGCGCCCCGCTGCGGTTAATGCCATGCAATCTGCTTCGCGCTGCGAGAGAAGTGAGTGCCCTGCTTGCGCCAAAAGGTGGCGTACCTCCAAGCCTTCGCGAAAGTAGAGAACGCAAGACATAAGATAGGGCCTGTACTTTTCGACCAATTCTTGTTGAGCTTTTTGATTACCGGTGCAATCGATCACAAGCACAGAAAGTGTGCCTTTGCGACGGTCTGTAACGGGTATGGTCCAGCTCTGCGCGAGAGATGCTAGCTTCGGATTGTTTCCAGACACTTCGCTAAGGTAATAGCAGTTTTCAAAACCAATCCCGGCCAGCGATTCTTCCAGAGTTTCCCATGCGGCTTCGCGGCTTTCTGCGTTTAGTGCGCAGGTTGCCCATACTCCCGGATGCGGCAACTCCTGATTAGACTGCTGGATGAATTTGATTGCATTCATCGTTGCCACTCCATGGCCATTTTATTTTGGGTTTCTATTTCGCGTTTAAGGCTCCTATATCTTTACCAAGAGGTCGCGCTGGCGCCATCGGGGGAAACCTGAATATCTATCTGTTGTTTTCGATCCATGTCCGCAGCTTGTCGTTTTCAAGCTGGAGATGATCGAGTAACGCAACAACCGCTGAGTTGGATGGGGGGAGTGCATTTAGTTGGTTTAGCTGGGTCGCGCTATAGGCGAGCCGGTCGGCGCGTAACAAATGGGCAGCCCCGGTCATCTGGTGCAATAGATGATGTCGTTCGCCAGGGTCATCGCAAACTCGGAGAGCATCTATTTGGCTCTGACTCTCGTTTGTGAGTGCAGTCAGTAGTTTCAGAAAGCGCTCGCTGTCGCCGCTCATGCTGGCAATACCTTTTGCACTGTCGACAACCTTCAGAGGCGTTGCAGGAGGCTCGGTACTGTTTTTAGGGCCAAAATCTTCCAGCAGATACTCACGGAGCACATCGAGCAAGTCTTCGAGGGCGAAGGGTTTGTCCAGAAAGCCGTCAAAACCTGCGCGTCTCGCAAGTTGGCGGTCTTCTGGCAACACGCTGGCGCTCATAGCGATAACGGGCACACCATCATTGGGGTTAGTGCCTTTGATGCGGGAAACCACTTCTAAGCCAGTCATGCCGGGCATATGAACATCTAACAACACCAGGTCATAACGATTCTTGGTGACTTGCTCGAGGGCCAGTTCTCCGTTGGAAGCCGAGTCCCAATGAACGCCGGTCTGCTCGAGATAGGCGGCAACGATTGCCAGGTTGATATCGCTATCATCAACAACTAATAGTCGGAAAGCTGACAGGTTGGGTAGGGGGATTGGCACTGGCGGTGGCTTGGGTTTTTGATGTGCGGCTTCGAAATCGAGTACGAAGCTAAATGTACTACCACTTCCTGATTGACTGCTTACGGACAAGTCTCCGCCCATGAGCGATACCAGCTTCTTTGCAATCGATAAGCCCAATCCTGTGCCCGCGGATGTGCGCGGGCTGGAATGATCGCCCTGATGGTAGGGTTTGAAGAGTTTTGGCAGGTTTTCTTGCGTGATGCCAACGCCGGTATCAGTGACAGAAAACTCAACCAGAAGCTGTCTGTCTCTTTCTTCCAATACTTTTATATCGATGCTGATATACCCGAAGTCGGTGAACTTGATTGCGTTGGATACCAGGTTTGTCAGCACTTGGGTGAGACGTAGCGGATCGCCAAGGACTGATATCTCGGACGGATCGATGTTAAAACGTAATTCGAGCCCCTTGCCCGCCGCGCTATAGGTGTGAACCGCTCTGAGCTGCTCCGTTACATCGCTGATATCCATGGGCGCTTGTTCGAGCCGCGTCTCGTCTGCTTCGAAGCGTGACTCTTCGAGCACGTCGTTGATGAGCATCAGCAGCATATTGGTCGATGCCTTGGCGTCTTCGAGCTGCTGATGCTGTCTTTCGGTTAGAGTTGAGTCGATGGTTAAATCGAGCAGACCCCAAATCGCATGCAGTGGCGATCTGAGCTCATGGCTGACTGACGCAAAAAATCTCGCGCGAGCGTCTGCCAGTTCCTTTCCTGCTATTTCCTGTAGCTTTCGGTCTGTGATGTCGACAAACACAAGTGAGTATCCCAATAGTCCTTCGCGTTCGTTTTCCAGCACGGAGATAATCACCAGATACCACCGATGATTGCTGGCGAGCGTTAGCTCAATTTCTGCGCCGTCTTTAAGCCCTCCCTGTGTGAGTTGCTCAATCGTCTGCTCGAGTTCGGATCTGCCATGGTCGTCATCTGGCCAGAGGGTTTGTGCATATTTGTTCGTGGCAACCACATTCTTCGCCGGATCGATAACAACCACAGCTGAGTGAACATTCTCGAACGCCATTTTTTGCGCCAGCGGGACGATGTCCATCGCCTGATATCTGAAAGTAGCGATCGCCATAAATAGCGATGCCGGTACCAGCATTACTGGAACCGGATCGAGGCTTGCCAACAGTGGAACCAATTCATCGATGTCCAACCAATAACCCGAAAAAGGGCATAGAAAACTAAGTAGAAGCCATACATTCCGCTTGCGATAAAAGGAGACCGAGACTATTGAGTGATAAACAGTCAGCCCGATCGATGTTATAGCGAACAGAGTGGTGAACAGCACGTAAGCGTAGAAGGCGGGACCTTTCGCTCGTCCCGAATGGGTTTCACCAGGCTTTATTTCTATTGATTGCCAAAATAGCTGGTGGTATTCGTTGGTAAAGACCGACAACAACAGCAGAATTGCGGGAAGCCACAATGCCTGATACCACCAGGTACGCAACCAGCTACTCTTTCCAGTGAGCTCAACAACCAGCGATAGCCATAGGAATCCCGCCGGTACACTGCCGATGTATTTGAGTTTGGTCCAGACGAATCTCTCTTGGGGATCAGTGCTCCGTAAATCCATTGCATAGCAGAAAATCCACCATGCGCATGCCAGCATGATCGCTGTAAGAACCCTGCAACCTGGAACCTGAGGTCGCCTGAAGGCATAGACGGCGAGCGCCAGAAAGAGAATGCAGGAGATGAAGAAAGCAATCGATGCGTCTGGTTGCACCTCGGCTAGACCTTATAGTGTGCGACTTGGTTTTATGGTTTGGTGTTGCGAATGGTTGGGGCTATACCGACGTAAGTCCTTCCCTGATGGCATACTTGGTTAGGCCGGCGATACTGCGAATTTTGAGTTTTCGCATAATCTTTTGCCGATGTGTTTCTATAGTCTTGACACTCAGTGCGAGTTCGTCAGCCGATGCTGCGGTGCTATAACCCTCTGCGATAAGTTGTAACACCTCACGCTCACGAACGGTTAATCGGGGACGCGGTTCGCCATGTACATTTGCCTCATTGGAAAGGTATGCGTCGACGACGGTATTTGCTACCGAATGACTAAGAAATAGTTGCCCGTCAAAAACGGTTCTGATGGCTTGCACCAGTTCGTCTCCTGCACAGTCTTTGGGTAAAAAACCGGAAGCGCCGGCTGATAACATATCTCTTACTGTCTGATCGCTGCTGTCGCTGGAAAGCGCCAGCACGCGAGTGCTCAGCCCTAACCCATTGATACGCTTCGTTGTGTCGATGCCATTCAGTCGGGGCATCGCGATGTCCATCACCACGATATCGGGCTTCTGCTGTTTCACCAGCCTGATTGTTTCTCGGCCCTCGAGTGCGAGACCAACCACGTCGATGTCAGGCGCGCCCTCAAGGATTGCCTGCAAGCCTTCTCTTACGAGGCGGTGATCGTCTGCCAATACAACTTTGATGCTAACCATCGATGTTCTCCTACGATAACGCGAGCTCGTGATCGAGGATGGGTGGAAGATTTGTGTCGATACAGGTCGTTAATCCTATAAGACTTCACAGAGGCTCGCACGATGGATGTCGATCGCCTATAGGGGATTCCCTGATCTTGGGGGTAAGGTTAGCTATGATTATTGACCCTGCCCCGCCGCTGGTACCCTTTTTTCGTCAAACTCCCCGCCGGGGCGTGCCCTGCCCCACCCCGAACCCAACGACCTGTTCGCCGAGCGCTGAAACGCCTGCGACAACAGTCCACTCTGCGCGTCGAAACATGAGCCCTCCCCTTGCAACCGACAGGCTGTGCGAGAACAACCAACCCAACCGACAGTAAATCAACCACGCCATAGTTTTTAATACCCACTCTCCTACGCCAACTTCCCAGGCACTT
>JBGCFE010000054.1:0-78316 GCA_045106775.1 Halioglobus sp. | reverse complement strand
CTCTGTAGAACACCGCGAGAGCGACGGAAAAGCTCTGTCATCAGGCCCATTTGCGACGGCGTTCTGCGTAAATCAAATCGAGGTTCGCGCTTTAAACGCTCTCGCGCACCTTCGCCGTCATCGCCAAAATTAAACGCCGGCATTACCAACGTTCGCTCTTCCCCGGTGTACTTAATCAGCTCCTGAAGAAGCTCTAAGGCGCTACCTTCATACATTGGTGCGAGATTATTAACCGAAGTATGCAACATAAGCACACGCCAATCGCTATCTAGATTGGCATCTAACTCGGCGATAAGATCCTGAGTTGTAAATGTGCCATGCATCATCCGCAGAAGCGGGCTAACCTTAGTCTTTAACGAGAAATAGACGGACCGGATTTTCAGAAAATACTCACGCGGAAGAAACCGCAGCAAAACCGAAGAAAGGCTTTCAACAAGACTCATAAGAGTCCCTTAAAAAATTGCATGACCATTGCGCTGCCTAGCTTACATTCTCCGACTCTAAATACTTAAGGATAGCCGGCACGCTATTGAGCTCGGCAAAATCCTCCACATCCATATAAAGATCGAAGGCCTGCTCTAGCGCAACCATGATATGCACATGCCCTAGCGAATCCCATTCCTCAATGTCATCCATGGTAGAAGAATCGGCTATGGCATCCGCAGAGACATCAAGCGTCGTTGCCATTATTTCTTTTAGTTGATCGAAAGTAGACATTGTCAGGCAGGGCCCTCGATGGTAATGGGAAAGCTTTCTGCCTGCCCTTTGCTGTGATTTTGCAATGGATAACCGTAGGTGTCACCGTCTTCGTGCATAAAACCAAAATCAGGCAGGAAACTTTCCACCAGCACGTTCTTTCGGGTAGGAATATAATGCGCCGTTAGCTGCGGCGCACTGCCTTCGACCAGATTATCCAAAATATGCGTTAAGAATGCCTGCTCGGCTTTACGGCCTATCACCCGGCAAGACATTAAGAAAGTATCTAACACAGGCTTACTGCTACCCTGCCCCTCTACAATCGCGAGCCCAACAATGCCGCTGTCTCCGAAGTTATCCGCCAATGAGAAGTGATACACACCTGTTTCAGGGTCAGCTATTTTTTCCGATATATCCTGTTCGGTATAGCGCCGAGTTGTCAGATTAAACTGGTTTGTTTTCTGAGTGAGCTGCGCCAGCCTGGGTATTGCCGAACTATCGTCTAAGGCAACAGTCATCCGCATATTTAGCGAGCGCAAATAATCCTCAATACTGCCATCGCCTGATGTCAGTTGATCCATCTGCGACTGCCGCTGTCGCTCTTGAGCATACATTGCCGTTTTCTCAAGATCTTCTTTAGTGAGCGACGTGATTTCCAATCTCGCCAGCGCATCTAAACAGCCGGGCACCTCCGTTGGCCGCTTAGGCACCTGCACCACCAACACCTCTTTTAGGCTGTGCCGCACGGCAGAGCATTCGTAATCGCTATCATCTACAAAAATAAATGAGTCGAGGCCGAGGTTTAGCTCTTTCGCTATAGACGCAATGTTATCCGGTTTCGGCGTCCAATTTACGCGCTGCGCGGCAAAGTGTTCATCCTTAAGTACCTGATGAGGATGATCACTAAATACTTCAGCCACATCTTCCGGGTTGTTCTTACTGCAAAGAGCGAGAATAAAGCCGCGCTGCTGCAGTTCCAAAATACGCTTTTGAAAATCGACGAATGCCCGGCCAGGATAATCGGGGCCTAACGCAATCCCCTGCATACCATCCTCTCCAATGACACCGCCCCACATTGTGTTGTCAGCATCCAGAACAATGACTTTAGCCTTCGTCATGTTCGTGCTTGCGGCTATTGCTGCTACTGCCCCAGTAACCACTTGCGCCCCTTCGGAGCTGAACGGAAACATCGAGGAATACCAGAGCCTGTCATCAAAAAATTTATCCCGGCCAACCTGCATGACTAACTGATCAAGATCCAAGTAATTCACGGCGCTGTAGTGACTGGCCAGGCTAGCGGTCACCGCCATCTTTGTGTTCTCCCACCAGTGCGCTTCAGAGTTCAGCGCCATCGGGTCGAACAAGCCGAGTCCGGGGCCTGTCAATTGTGGCATCAGTGTAACGACAATTTGCCCACCAACCGTTTTGCGCAACTGCCCTACCAAAGACCGCAAGGCATCGACTAGCTCTGTTCGCACCGACTCTCGATTTTCCTGAGCAATACAGCTCACAGGTGCCAGCAGCGCCGGATGCAAATCTTCGAGACGAAGCAGCAGCAGGGTAACGTCGGGGTTATGTTGAGCTAAGCCAGATCCGGGCATGGCCTCTTGAACTGTGACGCCATAGGGTGCGTGGTAAGTGTCGAATGACAGCCCTTCCAATGCGGCTGAATAATTCAGCCAAGGATCAAGAAGCTCACTCGTGTAGGTATGAACAATGCCCAGCCGCAGAGGTTTTACCGCCTGGCCAGCGTCCGCCATCAGGCCATTGCTATGTTCAGACAACTTAGATGCCTGCGCCAGCGTCGGTCGCAGCCTACGACTGGCCAAAGCGCTTTTTAGTTCTTGCACTGTAGGCAGCGCAATCAACTTATCAAATTGTCCGTCAGTTATTTTCATTACGTAGCTTAATTGGTTTGCCTGAAAGCCGCGTTCGCTTGGCAACAGTTACCGCGATTTTGAATCTATTCCCCAAGACTATACTCACGCTTGCCATTTCGATAACTGTGCGCATTAAGAGTGTGACAAGTCTCTCAAAATGCCTCGCCTTGGGGGCTATGTGCCTAGTAGCGCAGGCGATTCTAGCATAATATTGATTCCATAATTTTAGGGGTACAGTCACATGAATGGTGCGTTTTCGCTGTATCTCGACGCAATCAGATTGTCAGCGGCAATGCTGGTTTTGCTCTATCACGCCAATGCTGTATATCGTCCCGGCTACTTGATCACCAGCCTCGGGCACGAAGCTGTCGTTATTTTCTTTGTATTATCGGGCTTTGTCATCGCGTATGTGGCCGGCACCCGCCAACAGAGTTTCCGTGATTTTATGGTGGCCCGCGGTGCGCGCATTTTTTCAGTAGCAATACCCGCCATAGTGCTCACAGGCCTACTGGACTTTGCGGGTTACCACCTTTCCGAATCTGCCTATCCAGAGAATTATCAGGCATGGGATTATCCGCTAATACGAATCGTATCTAGCGCCCTTTTCCTCAATGAGATCTGGACTCTCGGCATTCAGCTATTTACCAACGCACCCTACTGGTCCCTAAATTACGAGGTGTGGTACTACGTACTCTTTGGTGTGTTGTTTTTCTTTGAGGGCAAGAAAAAATGGATTGCTTTCGGGGTGTTGTGCCTTGCACTGGGCCCTAAAATACTTTTGCTGCTACCCGTATGGTGGATGGGTGTATACGTTTACCGCTCGCCGACACTCACGAATCTATCGATGTTTAACGCATGGCTGTGTTTTTTGGCATCCATTGCCGGGGCTGTCGCTTACATAAAACTGGGGGCAAGCCACTGGGGCTGGGATTACATGAATACATTGCTTGGTGATGAGCTTCACCGAGAACTCTCTTTCAGCCGTCAGTTCGTGGGTGACTATTTCCTCGGCATCGTTTTGGCACTGCACTTTGCCGGCACGCGCGTTTTACTATCCAAAGTAACGCACATACCTCAAACACTAGAGCGCGGCATTCGATACTTCGCTGGAGCCACCTTTTCCATTTACTTGTTTCACCAGCCCATTCTGTTTTTCTATACCGCCGTTTTTTCTGGCATCGAAGAAGGCCTGCCAAGCTATGCAATCATCGTCCCGCTCACAATAGCAACAGTACTGCTACTGGCAACGGTCACTGAACATAAGAAGCAACTATGGCAACGATGGGTAGACAGCGCGGTAGCGCTAGGCGAAAGAGGGTACGCCCGCTTGCTTCACTCGCGGGCAGGCTAGCGAGCCAAGCTCATGCCTACTGTTTTATTCCTGTAGCTCTGCAATAGCGGTACTCACCCGTCTAATAAGAGGCAACATCACCGTCTCTGCCTTCTCTGCAGGGAATGGCATTAATGTCATCGTTTGGTCCGTTGCTATTCTGGGTAAACGCGATTCAATAACCTTCAGAGATTTATCGAATTTCTGCAAATGCTCGAGCATAATCTCAGCAGCTGCCTTGGCGGCACTGTATTCAACGAGGCCCTTTACTGGCTGATCTATCGCTGAAGAGGACGGGTGAAAGATAACCATTGGTATTGCTCCAAAGGCCTCCCGGCACTCACGATAAACACCTGAGATACCCTCCAAATAGGCAGCGCAAAACTGCCCAAACAACTCGTGCTCATATTGCGCACCTTTCTGCACAAAGATTTTGGGGCTTGCAAAATAGTAGATCGCATTCGGGACAACTCCCCTCTCCTTTAGTAATGCTATGCCTGCTGAAGGATCAGCATGATCAAACTGCATAGTTACCGCATCGCCCCCACCTTCGTTCATCTCCTGCGCGAGGCGTTCTGCATCATCGCGCCCTTGATAATACGTGATAATACTGCGCCCGCCCGCGGCACAAATGGTTTTTGCAGTGACTTCCCCAATACCCCGCGTGCCACCAATGATCCACGCAACCTGATCTTTGCATTCTTCAGGGTCTACCAAACTCTGCGCAGCCTGAAAGCTCAGCTGCTGTTCAGGGCGAGGGCGATAGAAGCACTCGACACTACCTGAGTAAGCGCGCGATTGCGTTTCTATTGCAATCCGTGAAATACGAGCGTCAGCTTTAGAGACGGCATAACGAATCTCGTCAAAATCGGCTGGAGGTTCAGTCGGCGCATTGAGCTCGAAGCCGGAAAATATCGACTGGAGGCCAGGGCAAACCATACCGACAAGCCTTGTTAATGCCGCGAGTTCGGTCACCAGCGAAATACCCAGCACACTGGCCACTTTAGGGAACATAGCCTGCAGGAGTTCAGGTTGAATTTCCCGCTGCAACTCCCCCTCCATGCCGTCGGTATCTGCCAAAGACAAATTTCGAGGAGAGCTCAAAGGTTTAGGAAGGGATGTCGAACAGTCCTTCTGGTTGCCCTCGAAGGTATTCCATCGCACTTGCAGCGTCATCAAATTACTGCCGTACTCGCCAGTAAGCTTTAACTTGGCACTGTTGTTATCGGATTCCAAAACAGCTAGCTCACAGTTTTTATCCAGATAAATGGCGTTAGCAAAACTCACTTTCAATCGATACAAACTCTGGGGCTCAGTCCAGCCCATATAGCTGGCAAAGTCCTCTAACGCTTGCATAACAGCGTGCATACCGTGCACGACCACATCGCCAAGCATTTCTCTGCGCGCCGTTATTGGGTCAATATGCATGGGGTTGTAATCGCCGGTTAGACTTGCAAACTGGTTCTGGCCATCGGCTTGATAGCGCCGTGTGCTGATAATCATTGTTTAACCTGCTAAGTAACTAATTGTTTATATAGCCAATGAAAATGTTCATCGATTTACCTCGGGCGCGCACTACTCGCTGCAGAAAAATACGAAAAACCCGTTCGCAGTATGCCTTAAAGCGTTTGAAAATTCCTGCATTGAACGGCCGCCACCGCGCGCACTCCTTGGAGGGAAGAACACATAAGCATGTGCTATATTTATCTGTAACAGAACTTTGAATAAGTAAATGCAGGATGAGTAAAGTTACCCGAAGATTATTCGCACTAGGCGCACTGGTGTCCACACTGGTACTACCGATTCAGTGCTACAGCAAAATGGCGAACACCAACTCCACCAATCCACATTCAGCAATAGGGCCCGCCAGTACTATCGCTTTAAACGATGTTCCAACGAAGACTGACGCTAGCCCCATTCACGTGGTGGTGCCCGAAACAGTCGATGGCATCTATTGGTTAGACCAAAAAATACCCGTCGAAAAGACATTTCGATTTCAGGGCTATTTTGCCGACAAGTTTCCCTGGGTAGCAAAGGGTGTTCAAGTGAGCGCCAATAGCTTCAAATCAGACGTATGGGTCCCAAAACTCGGCCAGAAAAATTTTACTATTAGCCACGATGGGCACTACCCCGTCACCTATCAAGTGCCTGGGTCATTACGTGGCGGAGAGAACATGCTGGTGAGGGCGCACCTCTACGGCTGGGGCGGCACCTCTAACTATTGCGAAAATTTTGGCGATAATCATGGGTATATCAGCATCAGAAACTGCGCCAGCGAATACCCAAAAAGCGATACCACTAACGGTATGAGCATGTGGGCTTTTTACGGCGGCCACCCAAATGCTAACAACGTGTCCAACGAAAATGGAGAACGGGTGGCGGAATCACTACTTAGCGTATCGGCGCGACACGCAGGTTCGATCGATCACGGGGCCGGCTTTACCCTTGCTGGCAACTCCTACGGTGGAACGGGCTCTATTCTTCTGTCGATGACGATTCCAAGAGTTCAGAAGCAGATTGCTGTGGTAGACGCCATGGTACCCATCACTCTCTTTATAAAGCATCGCTACCCCGTTAGTGACCCAATACAGCGCGCCTGGAATGGTGTCGACCTCGATGTCGCTGACTTTCGTGTCGTAGGGCCTAGCGGTAAGGTCGACCACGTTTTTTATCGCTTGCATGGCGGTTCAAAAGACACACACAACAATGACACGCTGTTCTACAAAATTTGTAACGACAATAGAATTGCATGTCTTGGCACTTGGCACGGCGAAGGCCACGCACCGAATGAAGCCGGCTTGAATCTGCCAGCTAACCTGTACCCAGGCGATGCCAACATGCAAGCAAGGCTCGATACGGTGCTGCCAGTATTCACAAATTCAACGGCTAATAGCCCGCTTGACGCCCCTCGCGGCCATTACAACCTCGGCCTTACCTGGAATACGAAAAACATTTTGGACAGCGCTGAAAAACTTGTCGTACCCCTGAAATACAAAGCGTTCAAAGATTTTTCAAAAGACCCAGCGAAAGCCATTCCCGACATGCCGGAAAACATCACCGCATCAGTAACCTTGCGGCGCAGCAGCGCGTTCGCGATCACGCCCGGAGAAACACTAATTTGGACATTTGGAAATCAAACGGGAAGCGTGAAGGCAGATGAGAGTAAACTGGAAGTGACTATAGACGGGCTAAAATTCACGTCTAGCGCTAATCGCTATACAAAGCTGGAAGTGCAAAGACAAGTATCCCCCTAGCCGCAACGACACCCATTGGTCTTAGCTTTTACCAGCAAGACTCACTCGTAGGCTTCAGGCGATCAAAATCAATTATGGGACGTCGAATTCTCGCTCTTCAATCGACCGTCACTCACTTACCTGCGGGCTCATGCGGTGCACACCACCATTTTCCGTGAGCACATAGAGCAGGTCATCGGGGCCTTGCTTAACATTACGAATACGGAAGGTAAAATCCTCTAGCAAGCGCTCTTCTGAAACAGACGTATCGCCCTCTAACTGAACCCTGCTGAGCGAAAAGGAACGCAGGCCAGCAACAAAAAGGCTACTATTCCATGCCGGTAATGAGTCGCCCTCGAACCATGCGATTCCGCCCGTGGCTATAGACGGCACGTAATAGTGTACTGGTTGCAATAGGCCTTCCTTCTGGGTTCCTTCACCAATTGCACCGCCACCATACTCTTCACCGTAGGTGATAATCGGCCAGCCGTAGTTCGCGCCGGGGCGCAGAAGGTTAATTTCGTCCCCTCCCTGTGGGCCATGCTCAACTGACCATATTCTGCCGGTGGCACGATCAATGGTTATCCCCTGTGGATTGCGATGCCCATAACTGTATATTCCGGGAAGCGCACTGGCACTGCCGAAAAATGGATTGTCTTTGGGTGCACTGCCGTCATCATTCAGCCGGAAAACCTTACCGTGCGAAACTGTCAGATCTTGCGCATTATGTCTGCGCTTACGATCACCCATCGTAATGAATAAGTGGCCGTCGTTATCAAACAATAGCGCACTGCCAAAATGAATATTTCCCGACACAGCAGGCTGGGCCTCGAAGACGACCTTTTCATCGACTAACTGATTGCCCTCAAGGCGATAGCGAAACACTCTTGTAGTGTTTTTATCTTCTTCCAGCTGCACAGCAGCGCTCAGATAGATCCAACCGTTTCGCGAAAAGTCAGGATGCACAACAACATCAAGCAAGCCCCCCTGCCCTTTTTGGTGTACCGTAGGGACACCTTCGACCATCTCGTGCCGCTGCTCAACGGGATCAAAAATGCGCAGACGCCCCGCCTTTTCGGTAATCACTATTTTCCCATCAGGTAAAAAATCGAACCCCCAAGGAAACTCAAGATCATCTGCCAGTGCTACGATTTCGAACGGCTGAGCCTCACCGCTAATCGCTACCACACCATCGTCTACGACTAAGCCCTTTTTTACCGCCATATAGGTCTTCAGCGCTTGGTACTGAAGGGCATCGCAGGCGGTTAAGGAGAGGAGGAAAATAATGGCTGCAAGCAGTTGAGGCACGGGAAAGTCTCCACGTTATTGTTGCAATGAGCATACCGCACCAGTAACAATCCGCAATGTATATGGGCTGATACGTCAGCTTTCCCCAACAAAAAGAGAGGAATGCCCGATGAGTACTGTTTTGCTGCACGTTGGCAGAAGCCTGTTAGCGCTCTACTTCATACTGCCAGGCTTCATGAAATTCGTCGCATGGGATGTGCATGTTGCGCTAATGGAGACGCACCAAATGCCGATGGTGCCGGTTTTACTTGTGCTTGCCGGTGTATTTCAAATAGGTGCTGGAATCTGCTTATTGGTGAACAGGCAAGTTGCCATTAGCGCACTTGTCCTCGCAGGCATGGTCCTCATTATCAACGTCAACCTTCACGACTTTTGGAATGTATATGAGGGCGTGAATTCCGAAAGAGAAACACAGAACTTCATGAAAAATTTGGGCATTTTCGCTGGTCTATTAGTACTGGCAGCAACCAGCCTGGACAAGAACTCAGGCGCGAAAGTCAACGAATAAAGGCAGCGGCACGATGGAAACGTATGACGTTATGCGCACCACCTTTGCCTGCAGAGAGTTTACTGGCGATCCGTTGCCTGCAGACACGCTCCAGCGCATCATCGAAAATGCTCGCTTTGCTCCCAGCGGCGGCAACCGACAGGGTTGGCGAATTCTTCACATTACTGATGAGACCAAAAAGCAGCAAATTGCACAGCTCTCTTTCCCCGCTGCAACCCGCTACCTTTTGCAGATGCAGGCGAATGAAAGTCCACTAAACTCTGTTCATTCCAGCAGCGTTACAGATACAGACGTTGAGGAGGCGGAAGATCCAGAATGGCTGATCGCACACATTCGCAATGCGCCAACGCTATTGGTAGTGACAGTCGATCTGGCCTTGGTAGCAAGCATGGATAAAGATCTGGACAGAGTCGGCCTGGTGAGCGGCGGCTCAATCTATCCCCTAGTTTGGAACATACTGCTTGCCGCGCGCAATGAAGGCTATGGCGGTACGATGACAACATGGGGAGTCGCGCAGGAACCCACGATGAAACCTCTGCTGGGCATACCCGACAGTTGGGCGGTGGCCGCGATCATGCCCTTGGGAAAACCCAAGAAACAACTGACAAAACTGAAGCGTCGCCCCGTTGAGGAGATTCTTTATACTAACCATTGGGCAGGAGGTGCAGAATGAACAAGCTTCAGTTGAGCATTCTTCTTTTGCCCATGGCACTGGCAGCGTTGCTTTTGGCATCGGGTTGTCAGGTAACTACCAAGGAGACAGTCGCCGCAGAGATCGGCACGCCAGTCACACAACAGCAGATGCTAGAAGCTCTTAAGCAACCAGGCATAATCACGTTTCATAAGCATACCGTTGCCAGCTGGCAGGTGCCGCTGTCGGGCCTTCTAAACCTTGATCACCCTAAGGCCAGAGCAGCGGGCCTTGAAGACCGTGAAGAACCCATCGAAATCTACGCCTATTCTCTCATTCACCCCACCGAAGGCACCTTCCTGGTGGACTCAGGAGTTTCTGAGCGCTTTAACCAAGCAAAACCCAGCCCCGACATAGGCTTGCTAGTAAACGCAGTTATGCGCTTTGACGAAATGAAGGTAACTGTTACAACCAAAGACATCGATAGTGCGTTATCGGGCATTGATGGGGTGCTCCTAACGCATCTACATTTGGATCATATTCTCGGGCTCACAGACCTCGAAAAAAGTACTCCTGTGTATGTAGGACCCCGGGAAAAAAATCTGCAAACCGCCATGAACGCGTTTACGCAGGGCACCACCAACAGATTGCTAAGCAATCAAACAAACCTGAGCGTCTGGAATTTTGGCGACGGCAATATCATCGACGTATTTGGCGATGGGCACCTGTTCGCCATTCATGCCGCAGGGCATACACCGGGTACAACAGCCTATTTGGCTAATACCACTGCGGGTGTTGAGCTAATGATCGGTGACGTAACGCATACCAAGTGGGGATGGGACAATCAGGTGGAATCTGGCACTTATTCACACCAGCCAACTGACTCGGCCAGGGCACTGGCGCAGATCAAGGCGATTGCAGATTCAATACAGAATCTAAAAGTGCACCCTGGGCACCAGCACCTTTAGGCCGCCCGCCTGCACCGATCCTGCGCTTTTACAAAAGACAAAACCTTACATAAACTGTCCAACGACATCATTTATGAAACAGCTCATATAAAAAAGGCACAAAGAACGTTGACCGAAGACACCGGCACCCCCAAGCCCGCCATAAACGATAATCTGGACCAATATCGCACGCGCGCGAAAAGGGAAATCGTGAGCAACCTGTTGGACCTTAGCCGCTCAATAGAACCGCTCACAATTTTGTTTGATTCAGGCAAGCAATCTTTTCCTACAACGATTATCGCCGTTATCTCTGACAACACCGAAGTTGTTATTGAGCGCGCCAGCCGCGAAGAACTCAATCAAAAACTGCTTACACTGAACAAGGGCACTGTGATCGGCCAACCCGAAGGCATTAGGCTACGTTTTCTTATCGAAGATATTCGAGCGGATGAATATGAGGGCGAAAGTGTGCTCATCACGCCAATACCGAAAGAGCACTACCGGATGCAAAGGCGGCGGTACTTTCGCATCGATACGCTCATTCGAGCGCCTATCAAGATAACGATAGCGCCACCGGACAAACCAGAGTTCACGTTGAGTGTTGGCAATATCAGCACTGGGGGCCTACGCTTGGATGATCCCGGACAAGAGCTGACGTGCAAAGCCGGCGAAATTTTGAGAGGGTGCACGTTGAAGATACCCGATGTAGAGCCGTTCTCTATTGACCTACGTGTGTCCGGTTCGTACACCAAGAAGAAATCTAACGGACATGTTATTCATTATGCAGGCTGTGAGTTCCGTGAGCTGAACAGAAAGCAGGAGCACGAGATACAGAAATACATCAACACCGTGCAGCTTGCCGAGCGTGCTGTTCTACAGTAAGGCATAAAAAAGGCAACGTAGATATGGACCTTACCCCAGACCAAGTCAATACAGTTTCTACCGTCTACATCTCTGCTCTGGCTCCATTGCTATTCATGCTGATTCTTTGTGTTTCGGGAAGGGCGCCCAAATGGGTACTTTCGGTATGGCTCAAGGCGTTTTTCGCTTGCGCTATCGGCTGGGAGATCTGGCTAACGTTCGGCTTAGTTGATGGCCTGGATGTAAATTCACGGAGGCCGGAAGCACTGACCAATGCAATACCTATACATATAAACTGGTTACTGAATTCACTGGCCGACGCCTCTATCTGTCTCTTCGGAGCACTCTTGGTTTGGCTTGCATACGGCCGTAAAACTGAGCCGTTCCAGCGCTGGCATTGGGGCGCCTTTTTCATTTTTGCTAGCTGGTTTGTTGGCCAAAACCTGTGGGTGGAGCTGTACATCTACCAAACACAGCTCGCCGAGGGCTTACGCCTTTCGTGGGCGCCGCTCATTCCAACTGGCCCATGGCTCAATCCAGTACTCTTTGAGCTTCAGGGTCGCACTGTACAACTACAAACCCAATTGCCCTGGATACTCATGACACCACTGTTTTACTGGATCTTGATTCGACAGCACCGTCAATCTGAAGCAAGATAGAAGAGCACTAGCGCCAGAGAGAACATCTCCATGCCTGCAACAAACCACAAGCTCACCACGTCAGAAATGGCTCACTTCGTAGCAGACGGCTTTCTGCGCTTTGATTCGCTGGTACCCAGCGATATCAACGAGCAGATTATTGAAGAGCTGAGGCCGCTCGAAGCTAACAAAATACAACAGATGTTCGGCCAGCCAGCAGACGCTGGCGGCCCCGAACGACCTGCAAGCCTTACCCCACTGTCACGCTGCTATCCTCCTCCTTCGATTCTGGGTAAATTGCTTAATCTACCCAGCATACAGGGGATCATTGAGTCTCTAGTTGGCCCTGACCCATTTTTTGATCACGATTTCGTACATCGGCTGCCAGCCGGTAGCGAATATAAACAACACCTACACGTAGACGCCGTGATTGATAGCCCAGAGCCAAACTTCGATATCCAATTGTTTTATTTCCCGCGTGATGTGGCGCCCGGTGCGGGGGGCACGCGCTTTGTACCCGCGTCGCATCTGCGCCGCTCTCGAGCTGAGGGTGTCGCCCGCTATCAGCGTCTGCTGGGAGAACAGCAATACAGCGGTAGTGCGGGAACTGTTCTAGTGTTTCATCATGGGTTGTGGCATGCCGGCCAGCCAAACCCAAGCGATGAGGATAGATGGATGTATAAGATTCGACTCAACCCCCGTGTATCCCAAGTCAAGCAATGGGATTTAGCAGACTTCGAAGCCATGCAAAACGATGCCACCGATCATACATTTGCACTCATGCGCCACGACAGCGTCGCCCAGGTATTTAGGACAATGCAGCCCTGGCAAAAGGGGCATGAGAGTCGCTATGAGCAGATGCAACGAGCGCGGCTCTGGCGTTTTCTAAGCGATGATGAGCGGTTTGATGTCGACTACTACCACACGCGCATAGAGCAGCGAGGCCGTCAGACTGTGACAGGATCCGAATGACTACTAGACAACAGGTTTTATATCTCTGGCTTGCAGAAGGCGCGCTCGATACAGAGACGGTGGGCTGGGCTTTTCATGATGGAACCAGCGGCAAAGGGCCCCAACTACCCGCATCCGAGCCGCCTTACCCCACCGGGCTCGCCGCACTTGAGGAAGGTTGGTTTCTCATTCAATCGCCTGCGCCCCATGCACTGCACGGCGATGCGGAATATGAGGTATCTTACTTGGCGAATGAATTCGTTTTCGAGCGCCGAATCAGCCTGTAAATCAACTAGACTACAGAAGCTGGCGCTGTTTCGCTCGATGTGAGCTCTGAATACTCCAGCTTTGACATAGCGTGCTCAACAAAGTCACTCCACGGCAACGGTTTGCTCAGCAGGTAGCCCTGAACAAAATGGCAATCGCGCTTATTCAAGTAGAGCAACTGATGCACATTTTCTACACCCTCGGCAATCACTCTAAGGCCGTAAATCTCCGCTAGCGTTAAAATGACATTCACCATGGAGTTATCTTGCGCATTGTGCGAAGAAATCGCGTCGACAAACATCCTGTCTATCTTTAGGGTATCCACCGGATATGCACTGAGCTGATTAAACGCCGTATACCCGGTACCGAAGTCATCCAGCGATAGCGAAACGCCGAGAGATTTTAAATCTTCGAGTATCGCGATTCCCGATTGGTTACTAGCCACTAGGCTAGTTTCAGTAATTTCGAGTTCGATCTGTTGAGGCTTAACAGGGTATTCACGCAACAGCGCCTCGAAATCACTGTAAAAGTCAGGATTAAGAAGCTCCTTCGCCGAAATATTGATACAGAATGGAATATCTTTCAGTACCGGTATCGTTTTAACAGAAACCATCTTCTGCAGTGCTTTTTCTAGGACCATCAGATCAATTTGATAGATTAGGCCCCGCTCTTCGGCTATCTGAATGTAACGTTCTGTTCCGTAATTCTGTAACTGATTACTACCAGACCTTAACAATACTTCAACAGCCGAAACTGCAAGTGTGTCGGTGTTGTAAATCGGCATGTAGTGCAGTTCAAAATCAGATTCCTCCAATGCCAGCAACAACGCCTGCTCAATTTCGTTCTCCTCTCGGATTCTTTTGGCAATATCCTCATTGAAAAACTGATAGCGTTTTTTGCCCTCTCGCTTAACCTGATACATGGCCGCATCGGCATTTTTCAGTAATGATTCAAAACTTTCTCCATCCGCGCCACTCATCGCTATACCAATGCTGGCGTTTACGCTCAATACGACACTGTCGATTACAAATACTTCTGCGAGGCTTTGAAAAAGACGTTCGACAACCGCCTCTACAGCCTGTGGCCCGCTTACATCTACTAGCACAAGCGAGAACTCATCCCCGGAAAGGCGAGCCAAGCGTGACTTCTCATCAAGACTACCGAGCCTATCGCCAGCCCTCGTACTCGTCTGTATTCGTTCGCTTACTTGTTGTAGCAACTTGTCGCCAGTGGCATGGCCATAGGCGTCGTTGATGCGCTTGAAATCATCAAGATCGATATAGAGTAGCGCGATTTCTCGACCATGCTCAATCGCTCGCGGAATTTCTCTATTTAGCCAAGCACTAAAGCTTCGCCGGTTTAGCACACCGGTTAGGTAATCCTCACCAGCCTCTCTTTCAATTTCTTCCTGCTGTCGGTTTACCAACAACAGAAAGCTCATCGTGAGCAAAATGGTCAGGCCCATGGCTATTGCGGTTCTGGCCACGGTGATCGCGTCAACCATATTCAGGGACACGACCAATGCGGCAGCAGAGAAAACAATGCTAAGACGAACGGCAGAACGGTATCCAAACGAGTAGAAAAATGCGGATATGAGCGGAAACATCAGTATGAGACCGCGCATACCAAAATAGTAGCAAGTTGCAAGTAACGCTGTAGAGATAGAGAGTACGAACGCCTTGGTGTAGCGGTTATCTTCCTCGTCCCGATACAAGTTCAAGGCAGATAACAGCAGTATACCGCCGGACACCAGCGCAAGAACGCCGATAAGCATATTGGCAAACAGCACATGGTAGGCTGCATAGCCAAATACAGGCGCGCAAACCGCCGAATGAAGAGTCATCGCGGTGGTTTTTGAAAAGCCGAATTTCACCAGCAAGTCCTGCTTCCTTGGTACATTTACTGTTAGCTACAGCCCCATCTATCGGCTTAGTTGGAGGGGATATTTAGCAACATACCGAGATATATCAAGCTAGAGGCGTCAAAACGGGAACCCGTACACAAAGATAGCTTTGTTACTGGGCGTTGAATACCATAGGTCTTTTTACCCCCCGACTAGCCGGTTTAGGAGCATGCCATGTCAGCAAGCAACAGCACAACGCCCCCCTGGGACAACCCAGATCTGGCTCATGTCACAGGTTTCCGCACTGGTACTGATGACCTTGCGTACGCAATCCCAGCTGAAGAGATACGTGGCACCATACCTTCCGCTTTGAAGGGCATTTTTATGCGCAACGGCCCCGCGCGAAACGAGCTGGGAGGAAAGCCTTTCGGCCACTGGTTTGACGGGGATGGCTGCGTGCACACGTTCCGAATCGAGAATGGTGGGGTTTTCTATCGCAGTAGTTTTGTTAAAACGCCGAAGTACGTTGACGAAAGTGCAGCCGGGCAAGTGAGGTACCGGAGTTTCGGACACAATGCGCCGGGCGGCTTCTTGAAAAATCTGCACATGCCGGCCAATGCCGCGAACACAAGCATCGTTTACCACGGAAGCAAATTGCTAACGTTGTTTGAGGGCGGCTTACCCTGGGAAATGGATCTCGATACGCTAGCAACTCTGGGGCCGCACAATTTCGATGGCGCACTTAAAAAAATGGATACATTCAGCGCGCACGGCAAGCTCCATCCTCGTACAGGCGACTATTTTAATTTTGGTATGGCTATGGGCATTAAGCCCAAAATCAATCTCTACAAAATTTCACCGCAGGGGAAGATGGCAACTCGCAGTAGTGTGCCCATCGACCGTATGGCTTTTTGTCATGACAACGCCATGACAGAAAACTATCTTATCTTCATGGTCATGCCCGTTAACTTCACCAGCCCACTCAATGTACTTTTAGCCCGTGATACCATCGACAAAAACATGGCTTTTCAGCCCGAAGAAGGCATGAAGGTCTACGTGGTTTCGCTACATGATTTCAGTCTAGTAAAAACGTTCGAAGTTGAGCCCTTTATGTTTGCACACAGCTCAAACTGTTGGGAGCGAGAGGGGGAGCTCTTTATCGATGTCATCGCTATGTCAGAGGAAGATGGCGATTCAGGCACCCTCTTTTCGCGCAACCTTTTTACCCAGCCGCGACCATCCACGGGCCAACTCACGCGCTACCGGCTAAACATGAAAACCGGCCAGTCAGTGAAACAAATACTACCCAGCGCTATTCCCGGCGAGTTCCCTCAATGGGATTTACGCAAGACCGGCTCTGAGTCGCGCTACACCTATACCGCTGGCATTTGCGAAAACGAAACCCCCGGCTTCTACAATGCAATACAAAAAGTAGACTACGCAGCAGATTCAGCAAAGGTTTACGATTGTGGCCCTGGCCGCTACACCTCCGAACCGATTTTCGTACCCAAAGCATGCGACGCCGAAGAAGACGACGGCTATTTGCTCTTCATTGTTTATGACGCAACAACACAACTGTCAGAACTCATGATTTTGGACGCCGTATCAATGGCAGATGAAATTGCGGTTGTACCGCTTAAAAATCATGTTCCACATGGTTTTCACTGCGGCTATATTCCGCTATAACCGATGGCAATATTCGCCCTTCGGTGCTACGAGCACATCGCCGACGTCAGTCACGTAGCATGACTGGAAGAATGACCAGGCCCGGCGCAGTCCTCCCCTACCTCACCTTCATTGGTCTATTCATCTTGGTCGCAGCTCAGCCTGTTTTTGAGTTACTAGGCCGGCAAGTTGAGTTTTTCGTCTTTCGTAGCAGCGGCATTGCGGAGATTATCGTCTTCGCAATCCTCGTTGCCTACGGTATACCTACTCTGCTTTACTGTTTTTCATTGCTGATAAAACGCCTGTCTAAATCCGCAGGCAAAGTCATAGATGTAGCGTGGATTAGCATTTTTTCTGCGCTGCTGTGTTCAGCATTTCTACGATCAACCGAAGGGCCAGAAGAAGCCCTCATAGCGCCTATCGCTGCGTTGATAGGCGTGCTCTTTGCGGTCGGATATTTAAAGCGTGAATCTATTAGAACCATTGTTCGTTATATGGCTATATTGGCGCTGGCCGCTCCAGCATTTTTCCTTTGGAACGCCTACACCAACCTAAGCACAAACGGTTTACCAGACTCTGGCCCGATCAACACTCATTCAAAAAGCACACCTGTGTTTATGCTTGTGTTTGATGAGCTTCCACTCGGCGGGTTACTAAACGATAACGGCGGTATCGATGAGGTGAGATTCCCGCATTTTGCGCGCTTAGCCGCCACTACTACCTGGTATCGAAACGCCAGCACAGTGGCAGACGCCACCTCACTTGCAATACCATCGATTCTCACCGGCAATCGACCCACCGCGACCGCAGAGGGCGCACTAGTCACTGCAACAGCGGCAAATCATCCAAGAAATCTTTTTTCACTATTAGCCAGCTCCCGCAATATTGTTGCCTCAGAAACGATAACCAGGCTTTGTCCAACGACCATTTGCACTGAGCAACCAGCAGAAAATTTGTCGCTATTTACCAAGACATTCACGGCGATCATTGACAGTGCTGTCGTGTATGCGCACATAGTCACACCGCAGAGCTTAACGAAGCATTTGCCGCCCATAAATAGTAACTGGGGCGGGTTTAAGACAGATCGCTTCGGCATTAATCTGCAGGGCTTGTTCTTCAATGGTAAAAAAACTCGGCAATTGTTTAGAGATATAGAAAAAGCCACCCCACAAGATGTGCACTATATCCATCTGAATATGCCTCATCACCCATGGATTCATTACGGCTCAGGCAAGCAATACCGTAAGGGCTACTTTGATAAAAATCTGCATCCTGACGTCATCGATTGGATGCACGTCGATGGGCACCTTTGGGGAGTCGACAAAGATGCACTGGAAGTAGCACGCCAAAGGCAGCAGTTACAAATAGCCTATTCAGACAAGCTGCTTGGCAGCTTTATGGAGGGCATCAAAAAATCGGGGCAATTTAGCGAAGCTCTCATTGTGGTACTAGCTGACCATGGGTCAAACATCGAGGCAAATGAGATTTTCCGATGGGCAGCTCAAGAAAACGTCGAGCAACTTATGTCTATCCCTCTGTTTGTCAAATACCCACGACAAAATGAGCCGTCAACTAACGATCTCAACGCTGAGATTATCGATGTCATGCCAACCATTGCGCAGGTGTTACAAGTAGATCATCAATGGGCATTTGAAGGGCACTCATTACTCGACCTGAAAAACAAGCCAAGCCAGAAAAAGCAGATTCTGCGAAGCATTCTAGCCAAAAGCAACGATAAATATAGCCAGCAACCGCGTCTTCTTACTGTTGATGACCCAGGCATTTTCGAATACGTGAGCCAAAATGCTGCAAAACATTTTCGGCCGCATAATGCAGAGCGGCATGGAGACATGTATCTGCATGACAGAAGCCACGCGCCTAACTTACTGGGCATCGATATTTCGAACGCTCAAGTCTCTATTGGCACTAGAGTCGCCAAAATCAGCGACAGAAGCGGCCTTTCGCTCGTCAAGCTGCATCGATTAGAGCTCCCTGGTTTCTTTAGAGTATCAATATCCAAAATAGCGCAAAACGAAGAACTACTCATTGCATTTGCGCTTAACGGCACAATACATTCTACTCGATTGATCAGTGCATCTAACTCGGGGGCGCTGGAAGTTGTGCTCCCCGAAGGCGCATTTGTGAACGGCAAAAATCAGCTAGAGGTTTTTCTCGTTGAGAAATCACTGGCCACGCTTACAGCGACCAATTCGACTTCAATCGATGCTGCTGATGTGAAGCTGACAAAATTTGTGCTTCACGACGCAGAGGAACCTTGAGTTGGCAAAAACGCTAGCTTGCCAGTAGCAGTATAGTGCGCAGCGTGCTCACAAAGGCCAGCGGTTGATCAAGCATAAGGTGGTGCCTGGCCTCTGGAATCTCGATCATTGGCAGATGCTCTCCGCCACATTCGCGCAAGTATTGAGCTGAGTCTGCGTCAAACAACTCACTATGCTGCCCGTAAACCACTATCACTTTACCTGGCGCGTTTGCGATCCGCTGAGTTTGGCGAAGCATGTGAGCTGGCAAATCATGGAGCGGCATAAAGACGCTGGGGTGAAATTTCCACGACCAACCTCCCTCGACCTCTTTGAGCGAGTGATAAGCCATATAGTCAAAGAGGTATGGCTCGTTTACCGCCTGTGGTGGCGAGAGCACAAAGCGCCCCTTGGCCGTTTCGTAATCAGCGTAGACTTTATTGGGACGGCTCTTTCGCTCGTTGTTATCCGATTTATCGCCGGCCGACTCGTCTGGTCTCATATGCGAGGCGAGGCGCTCCGGCCGCAGCGTCATAAGATCGCAGATCACCAGGCCAGAGAAGCGCTCGTGATGCTCTTCTACCGTGCTAAGACCAACACTCCCTCCATAGGAATGTGCGACGATCATTGGCTTTCGCTCATGGGCAAATAAACCGGTTGCCTGCGCCACGTCAATGAGCTCTTGTTGCCGCACACCATCCGGATATTCTTCACGAAAACCAGAATCGCCCATTCCAGAGAAATCGTAGGCCACCACGTAATAGTCATCTGCTAACAAGGGCGCTATAAAGGCAAAGCAGCGCGCATGCGCTAAGAACCCGTGTAAAAGCAATACACCAGGGTTAGAAGGATCGCCCCAGCTGAAGTAGTGTATTGAGCAACCATCGGATTCCACCCAACCCTCTGCCCGAGGCGTGCTAAGCGCACTCTCAAACCACTTCGGTGTTTGCGCTGAATCTTCGGGAACTTCTGTCGATAAATTGGGTGGCGATGGTGGAGAATTTTGCATATCAAAGGCTCTATCTAAGCGAGGCGATAGTCTACATGAAAACTGTGGCCGTCATAGATGGTCACCATCTCGGTAATACCAACGGCCATCGACTTTTTCGAACCGACTCTGCTCGTGCAACCTGTGCCCTTTACCATTGACTTTAAAACGCGCCACGAACTCTACGGTGCCACTTTTGTGTTCCTGCTGGCCATCGCAAGTTGACTTGATGTGCAGACCCAACCAACGCTGGCGATCATTGAAGCGAACCCTGCTGGGCCGCGTAGCGGGATGCCAAGTGGCTAACAGGTAGGATTCATTGCACAGCACATAAGCACTGTAACGCGACCGCATAAGTTGCTCTGCATTTAGAGGAATATTAACTCCACTGATAAACGGAGCGCAGCAGTGCTCAGGGCTTTTCTTCGCGCCACAGTGGCATTCCAGCCCGCTATCATTTTTTGTTGTGGTGCCTGGCTTACTCATCTGACGTCCGAATTGACAGTGGCAACAAACCACAAGCAAGCTGACTAGCCGCAGACCAGAGTCTTCGTTTGAGCAACAACATTACATTCAGATATCGGCAGCCATTTCGATATCCATTTTATCTGCCAAGCCATTTCGCACAAGACTAAGCGGCGCGATAATTTCTCTTACCGGGAACATAGCTCGCTACCCTGGGGGCCTGCACAATATGCGCGCAAAAGTCTGCAATATCTCGCTCACCTGCTTCGCTTTCAAGAAGGTGGCATACTTTTTCTGCCGTGTCAGCGTGGGTAACACAACGCAACATGGCGTACTCATCACTGATGCAAGCGCCGCCAAGCTGCTCTTCTATATGCGCATCACTAAAACGCGCATGAGTGAAGTTCAAACCGGGCGCCCCGGAATCGAGCATCATGTTAATTAAAGAGGAAGACTCATCTCTTCGGCAAATAACTGATAGGCATACTTGATTATTGAGATACTCTGCTGGGCCATGACTACTACCTTGCGTACTGCCATCAACAACAGTATTTTTTGTCGGCCCGTCACGCCAGTGGTTATGGCCCGCGATATGATCAATAGCGCTAATGATCTGCTGCATGCTGGCATCATGGTGACTTTGTGATACTCGGCTGCGTAAATTGAACATACCCTTGGAGACCGGCAAGCTGTACATAAAACCGCGGCCTGGCATATACAGATTTCCTGCCTGCGCCATCGCGTCAAAGATTCTGTCAGCGTCGGTGTTTTGCGCAACAACCAGAAGCACTTCCTTCTCATGCTCTTTCGTTATTCTCAGCCAACCCAGCCGATCACGCAGGCCGCGACCTTCGCTATAGTACACAACCGGGCCATGGGCACCCGCATTAATAGCAGCAGCGCACACGCGATCAGAACTCTGATGATCGACTACGCAATATATCGCGCTCAAATTTTCATCCAGCGAGCCCACCGAATTCGCCGAATTCAAAGTGGACTCTTCGGCCGAATCCTCCTCAATCTGCCAGGCACTGAAACCTTCACCAAAATAGGTAAGGGCACAGGGCGATGAGAAAACGGCACCGGTAGCCTGCTTGTCTAGTTTTGCTGTCTGAATGATCGTTCTTTCAATGCTATCCACATCGTCATTCGCAGCCAACAATTGCAGAGCCACCTTTGAAGGACTTATCGGCGGCACCCAGCGCCTCCACCACTGCTCCTGCAGTAGTGTACCTCGCGCATCCCACTGCAAGACTCCCATATTCATTTTGTCGTGCAATGCTGTTGTGACATCGGCCACTGCCTCGTTGGGGACAATCGCTGTCACTACCGATGACGAATGGTTGCTCTTTAACATCACGCTGTCTCCTGTGCAGTATTGAGTGCTGTGGTGGCAGGCCGCATGTCCCTTTGCTGCTGATGTACTGTGTACAGCCCCACTGTAAGAACGGTAAGAATTGGACCCACCGATGCAAGTGCTAGCACTCCAAAGCCATCGCTAACGCCCGGCACGTTCGCACCAACTCCCAGGCCAATAGCCAATACCAAGGGCACTGTAATTGGACCTGTTGTTACACCAGCGCTATCCCAACCAAAGTTCACGAACTCGTGCGGCGCCTTGATAGTTAGCAACAGCACAACAAGATAAGGAGGCAGCAAAAGCCAAAACAAAGGTAGGTTGTAGGCAATTTTGAAGATGCCGGCGGCAATCCCCATGCCCACACCCAGCGCAACGCTTTGCATCAGCAACTTCTTTTTGAATGCGCCCACTGTCAAACGCTCTACTGTATCGCCCAGTGCATTCAGCGCAGGCTCGGCTAACGTAGCGCCATAGCCAAGAAAGAATGCAAAACCAACTGCCAATAGCTTTCCAGCGTGATCAGTAAAGAGCGGACCCTCAATGTGATCAAGACCCCAAGGTACTATTTCGGCAAACGCTATTGGTACATTGCTGCCCAGTTGCGCGCCTAATGGAGTCAAGCCGATGGCGATACCCAGGCCAAAAAGGGTCATCCCCACAAACGCAAAAACAATTCCAACGCCAACGTCGTTCTGCGGATCAAGCTTTTGCTTGAGCACCATTCGAAGTACAAAGTAGAGGAAAATGCACAGCGGTATAATCGCTCGCAAGGCTTCGGCAGTAGCAGTCTTCCAACGCTGAGTCATCGACGTGCTTTCATCCCAGTGCGCATCACCTACGATTGAGAAAGGCCGCAGGTACTGTTTTTCGATCGATACCATCGGCGATTCCAGCTGAATTTTTCCATCTACCAAGGCAGCGTTACCGCCCGAGAATGAAAACTGATAGCCCTCGGGCAGCTCGCCTTTGGCCACATACATTCGAAACTCTTGCTCGCTGATGGGCTCAAGTGATTTCTCTAGAGTTCCTAGGCTAGCGACTTGAACGGTATCGGCCAATGGTTTGATTTCACCTTTGTAGTTTTCTGCGCCATAGTAGTCTTGTGCGCTGTAGTGAAAAAGCGAGAGCATCAGAACTGCCAGAATAGGGAACAACGATGCAAGCGTAACAATACCAAATCCTGAATTACCCGCATCTGCACTGCCTGAACTCACCACTCGACAAACACCAATTCCCAAAGCCAACACCAGCGGTACAGTTACAGGTCCCGTTGTCACAGCACCACAATCCCAGGCGAGACCCAACACATCATTTAGCACAGGAACCGTACTGAAATAGAAGGACAAAGCCAGCAGAACACTCACCGCAGGTATCGCAAGGTATTTAAGCTGCCAGGCAAAAAAGAAGCGCAGCACGCCAAGCACGACTGCAAAGCCAACACCGATACCCACGCACATCACTAACTGACTAGAAAAATCGTTTAGCAGTGAATACAAAAGAGGCGCCTTATCAGGCTGCACCCCTGCGCCTGCGCTTTTGAGCACAGCGATAGCGGGCTCAGCAAACGTAGCACCCACACCTAACAAGAAGGAAAACACCAATATCACAGGCATTTTGGAGTGCTTGGGCAACACGCTGCCGATTTGCTCTCCAAGCGGCATCAAACCGAGTCTTAAGCCCTCCATAAAAAACATGAGACCCAGCGCCACAACTAAAATACCAGCGCCGATCATCAGTGAATACGTAATCGGTAATTGAAGCACAAGCAATTGAAAAACAATGAGATAGGTGACAATGAACCAGATTCCAGACACCTGATTCATGAAGTTTCGTCGCACGTAGGGCCACAGCACACGGAAGGTATCGCTGAGACTCAGCTTAAAACGAGGATTGGCTACTGCTGCTACATTACTGTCAGACACGGTGACACCCACTATGGCTATTTTGTGAGTAATCGGCAAAGCCGGGGAAAACTGTAGTTGCGGCGGCAAAATTGCGTCAAATACCGCAAAAACCCAATGATAAAACCATTTAGGAGGTTAAATCGCCCATGGCAAAGGCAAAGTGAGCCACGTATGCAGTAGACAGGTCGTCACCAAGCGCAGCCAGTAGCGCACCAAAATCAGCTACTTTTAACGTCTTTAAAGGGGATAGAACGATCGACTGAATCGGACTTAGGCAGGCCCAGAATACGTTCGGCAATGATGTTGCGCTGTATTTGATCTGTGCCACCACCGATGGAATTCATGTACGCCTTAGCGGCATCAAAATTCGCATTGCGCGCATCCTGCTCTTCATTTAGCAATACTGCAGGCCCAAGAATTTTTGCAGAGAGCTTTGCTTCACCGTGCTGAATACGCGACATAGCCAGCTTACCCAACGACATTAATGATGCGGAACCGTTTTGTTTTAGTTCTTCCACTGCCCGCTTCATATTCAAGCTGTTCAGTTGTCGATACGCCAACGCCTGGGCAATCTCTTGCCTGAGAACAGGATCTTCCAACTTCTCATGCTTGGCAGCCAGTGACAGTAGATCGGGTGCCTTGGCTGTACCAGAGCGACCGGCTCGCGCCGTAACGCCCATACCCATGATTAGGCGCTCAGAGGCAATCGCGACTTGAAACGACTTCCAGCCACGGTTGTATTCACCAATGATGTAACGCTCGGGAACTCTCGCATCGGTAATGAACACTTCGTTGAATTCCGATTCGCCCGTGATCTGATTAATGGGCCGCACCTCAACCCCGTGTTGCTTCATGGGGAATATAAAAAAGGTAATACCTTCGTGCTTGGGAACATCAACATCAGTGCGCGCAAGCAACATTCCGTATTCGGCTTCCTTCGCATTGGACGTCCAAACCTTCTGACCATTCACAACAAACTCATCGCCTTCTTTCACGGCGCGTGTTCGCACGCCAGCCATATCCGAGCCAGCGCCTGGTTCAGAATACAAAAGACATGTAATAGGCCCACACAGTAACGTGTGCAGAAGCTCGCGCTTGAGCTCATCGCTACCGAGTTTGTAAATGGTAATGGCACCCAGATGAAACCGATCGCGCCCCCAGCCCGGGGCCTTTCTCTCTTTGAACGCGGTTTCGATGGCGCGCACATCACCGCCTTTCAGCTCTAGCCCATACCAATCTTTTGACCAACTCGGCGCAGCGTAACCGGCATCGACAACTTTAGTGAGCCAACTTTTCTCATCATAGGATTCCGAACCCACTTCGCGACGGTTTCCGGTATCCCAATGTGCATCCAACCAGGCTTCTACGCTATTTTTAATGGTATCGCTCACAGTGTTTTTTCCATTTCAGTCAAATACAAATCACGCAGCTTATCGGAAGAGCAATAGGCCCACAGCCCAGACTGCGCGCGCCGCCAGTACAGGTGCGCAGGATGCTCAATGGTGTAAGCAATGCCTCCGTGCAGCTGTATGGCATCGGCGGTAATCTTGCGAAAATTGTCGGCACAGCTAAACGCCGCCAGGCAACTCGCCTGTGTGGCCTGCTCGCTACCGGAGGCTACTGTCGCTGCAGCGTGACGTGCCGCGCTGGTGGCAGATTCCAATTCCACCAGAAGATCTGCCGCCATGTGTTTTAGCGCCTGAAAGCGGCCAATGGGTTCGCCAAATTGATGCCGCGTTTTCAGGTAATCGACAGTCAAAGCAAACATCTTCTGCGAGCCGCCTACCTGCTGACCTGCTAACGCGACTAGTGCATTATTCAGCGCATCTGTACGCGACTGCTCACCCACACCTTCGAGCAGTACGCTCCTAGCATTGTTGAAATTCAACGTCGCGGGCCGCTGAGTCTTGTCATCTGCGGCATGCACTTTGACGCTCAGACCTGGGTCGTCCATCGAAACCAAAAAAACGCCGACGCCGCTTTCAGTATTTGCATAGACCAAACACTGTTTTGCGACATGAGGATAGGAAACAAAGTGCGCTTCGCCCTGAAGTTGCCAGTGATCAGCCTGACTCACCGCAGTGACATCAGGCAGCAGTGTCCAATCACCTGACTTTCCACAGCCCGCAACGGTAAGAATAGATTCGCCAGAAGCGATCTCTGCCAATAAGCGGTTAGACAGCACATGATCTGTGCACGCTGCCAGCAAGGTAGGCGCAGTTACGCTGCTCTCTATAAAGGGACCGCTCAGCAGAAATTCACCGGCAACCTCCATGAGTGCCTCAACCTCCTCCAGGCTTCCACCCGCACCCGAATGCTCTGATGGAATGAGAATGCCCGTTAGGCCCAGCTTCGCCATTTCCTGCCAGTGCGTGTGATCAAAACCTGCATCTGTTGCGATCAGAGCGCGTAGTTTTTCTTCATTTGCGTTGGCTTCCAGCAGACGAGCGAACATATCGCAGACGGCCTGGCGTTCTTCTAGAGAAAACTCTGACAATTTCTAACCTCGTTGATAAAAGAAGGGACGGGACCGTTTGGCACTATACAGTTGAGTGCCAATATCACATAGAAATTAGCGCAGTCGACTCGCTGAATCAAAGGTGGCCAAAGCCACTCGGGCCCATTCTAGAGAATCAGACAGCAAAGCGACTTATTCACAGATTCACCCTAACCAATTGTTTACATGGGATTTTTACTCTAAACTGCGCCGCCTTTACCGTCGTCGCATAAAAACAACTCCCCGCCGACCGGTTCATGCAGTAGCTCTAGCGGTTCACGTTTTTCACTGGTTCATGCTGTAGCCCAATACGTTGCTAGCGCGCGCTTGCTCATTACGAGCTGGCGGGGCTATCAGCTTTCGCCAAAAATATTAGTGAGATTTAGATGTTTGAGTTACACCCCAACAAAGTCGCCACCGTCAAGAACGATGTTCTTTCTGGCCTTACCGTTGCTCTGGCATTGGTGCCGGAGGCAGTAGCGTTTGCATTTGTCGCGGGGGTTGCCCCGCTTGTCGGACTCTACGCGGCATTCATGGTTGGGCTGATTACCGCCTGCATTGGCGGTCGCCCGGGGATGATTTCTGGCGCGACGGGCGCACTTGCAGTGGTCATGGTCGCCTTGGTGGCAGATCACGGCGTAGAGTACCTGTTTGCCACCGTGGTGCTCATGGGTGTACTGCAGATATCTGCTGGCGTGCTGAAGCTAGGCAAATTTATTCGCATGGTGCCGCACCCCGTAATGCTCGGTTTTGTTAACGGTCTGGCCATTGTCATTTTCCTTGCGCAACTCAGCCAATTTGGCGTCGCCGGAGAGCCGGGCTGGCTGCAAGGCACCTTCATGGAAGGTTCCATCATTGACGTTGCCTGGCTAGAGGGCTCAACACTGTACATGCTGGTCGGGCTTGTAGCTCTGACGATGGCGATCATTCACTTCCTACCCCGTTTCACGACCGCCCTGCCCTCTTCATTGGTTGCCATATTAATTGTCAGCGGTCTCGTATTTGGCCTGAATCTCGACACGCGCGTGGTAGGCGATGTCGCGTCGATTAGCGGCGGCCTACCCGTGTTTCATATGCCTTCGGTCCCGTTTAACTGGGAAACACTGGTCATCATCTTTCCTTATTCTTGTGTACTCGCCGCCATCGGACTTATCGAATCTCTACTTACACTTCGACTCGTTGACGAAATTACGGAATCACGCGGCAGCGGTAATCGAGAGTGCGTTGGTCAGGGCGTTGCCAACACTGTCACCGGGTTTTTTGGTGGTATGGGCGGCTGCGCCATGATTGGCCAAAGTATGATTAACGTAAACTCTGGCGGGCGCGGGCGCCTCTCAGGCATCTCGGCCGCCCTGTTTCTACTGGCGTTCATTCTTTTCGCGTCACCTTTGATTGAACAAATACCGCTGGCAGCCCTCATCGGCGTAATGTTTATTGTTGTTATTGGCACGTTCGAATGGAGTAGCTTTCGTGTGATCCGCAAAGTGCCCAAGTCTGATGCATTGGTGCTGGTACTAGTTTCGGCAGTAACGGTAGCAACCGATCTAGCAATGGCAGTGGTTGTAGGCGTCATCGTATCGGCCCTAGTTTTCGCCTGGGAACACGCAAAGCATATCCGTATCGAGTCACGCGAAGATCACAAAGGCTCTACCGTTTATGCCGTTACTGGCCCTCTATTTTTTGGCTCCGTGACTTCCTTTTTGGAGCGGTTTGACCCCTCTCAAGACAACGATGATGTTGTTATCGATTTTGCGCGTTCTCGCGTTGCAGATCACTCTGGCCTAGAAGCAATCGATACCCTGGCTGACCGCTACCTGGCCGCCGGCAAAACACTCCATCTTGTACATTTGAGCGACGACTGCCGCAACCTCTTGAGCCGCGCACGCGGGCTCGTTGAGGTGAATGTAATTGAGGACCCACGGTATTTTGTTGCAGCGGATGCCGCTGGCTAGAATCTATACGCCACAAACACTCAACGGTGGCGTCAGGCAGTACGGATTAGCCATCCCCAAAACGCGTGATTGTAGCGCGCACCGACGAGCCAGATAATCCAGAGCCCTAGTATCTTTTTGCCCGGTATCTACTGGCTCACTATTGGCGGCTCAATGAAGAATAAACTCCTCAGAAGACCTTTAAACCTTTTATCAAAACTATTCATTGGGCTACTCGCTCTCTGGCTAGCCGCCGGGGCCGCCACTGTTAGCGCCAAAGATTGTGAGCTGGAAATTCAATACCGTAAGTCTAGTAGTTCATCCCAGGTTAGCACCTCTGTTACTGGCGCGAACAAAGGGGAAACCAAGTCGATTACGCGCAACAATCTGCGGTTTCTGAAAAATCGAAAATCACGACCTGTGCAGGCAGAATTATCAAAGCATCCAGGGTCCAGTCAAAAGCACTGGGTAACGATCTATGCAAAAAATCAAAGACACCCAACCACGGGTTACTTCATACCCGGAATAAAATTATTCAATGTGCGCTGCCCTGTATCGACCCCCACTTCTGCTGCATCTAACGCCGCCTCGTGTCCGGTAGGGCCTAATGGAAAAATCTGCAGCGGCACAGGCACTTGTTCCGCAGCCAGTGGAAACTGCAGCTGCAATGAAGATTACAGCGGTAACGCGTGCCAGACGCTCACGCAACGATGCTACGGCGCGATTGGAAACAACTGCGGTGCCGGCGACGGTTTTACCAACTTCGGATTATGCGCCGGTGGTAGATGTAAAATAAACGCAGGGAGTTGGGAACACGATGAATGCTGTGTCACTTACAGAAAGCACGGGCCTGCGCCAGCATCACAGCAAGGGTCCTGCACTCCCCCACCCATGGCTCAGGGGCCCTATGCGAACAACTGCATTGTGCTCTTCAACAAAGCAGTGAAACACTTGGCTAATCCAGCTCTCACGTGGGAGAGAAAAGTCGACTTCCAAAAGAAGCGCTCTGGCACCGGGAGTTTTACCGTGAATCACTCCGACATGTGCAATGAGGCAGGGGGAACACTTTCTTGCTCAGACTCTCAATACTGCTGCAGCAGACGAAGCGCACCAACGGCCATTCGAGGAATATGTAAGTGCCGTTAAAAACGCGTGTCGGCAATCGTTGTTCTATGCAGCAAGCGATCGTGCCCTGCGTACCCACCGGTTGCCGCATGTAACACAGACCGATTGTCCCACATCACAAGCATGTCCTTTTCCCAGCGGTGCGAGTAAATCAGCTCATCCTTAACTTGATGACTGTATAACTCGAGAAGAAATGCATCACTCTCGTCTTTTTCCAGCTCAACAAAACCCTGAATATAGGCAGCAGATGAGTAGAGCGCGCGCTCGCCCGTTTCGTGATGTGTGCGTACGAGCGGGTGCTGATATTTCTCGCGGGCTTTCTCGCTAGGTAGGATTTTCATACTCCGCCCGCCTTCCTGATCACTATCACCGTATGCACCATCGGGAGCGTAACCGACTTCCGCCGAATGAATGGCCGTTAACTGATCCGCTTTTTCGCGCAAAGCATCCGGCAGTCGCTCATAGGCCAACACTTGATCCGCAAACAACGTGTTGCCGCCCGTCGGTGGAATTGTGATGCCATATAATACGGTGCCCGCTGGCGGTATCTGCATGAAACTCCAATCGGAATGAAACACCTCAGCAAAGATTGACGTTGTCTCATCTGCCGCGCGGGCAACCGCAGCGATATGCTCGTGCCCTTCAATGTGGCCAAAAAACGGGTCCTCACCTAACTCACCAAAATAGTGCGTGAACCGTTCTAAGTCTGTATTACTTATTTTCTGCTCTGGAAACACCAATACTTTGTGCTCCAACCAATGCGCCCTCAGCTGCGCCACTACATCTTCAGAAAGCGCGCTCGACAAATCGACACCGGTAACCGATGCACCGCAAGAAGCCTTGGTAGGTGTTACTGATAGTGGCATCGTAGCCTCCCTATGGCCTTACTATGGCCGTACTATTTCCTTGCTACGGCGCATGGTTCCACCACGCCAAATCCGAAAAAGAACGCAAATCCAATTCGTGTGTCCACACCGAACGGTGCTGCTGCGCTATATGGTAATACGTTTCTGCCACTTTCTCCGGCAGTAAAAGCCCATCGTGCTCCATACCCCTTGTTTCACGCAAGTGCTGAAACAGTTCATCACCAAGCATCTTGCCCAAGGTATCAGGCGCATCAACGGCGCCATCAACAACAATGTGCGCAACATGAATGCCCTTGGCTGCGTACTCGGCATTGAGTGACTGGCAAAGCATGCGTCTGCCACCCATAGCTGCAGCATGGGAATGTTGCCCCGCGTTACCGCGAACCGCGGAGGTCGCAGAAGTCACTAACAGCGTACCCGTACCACGCTGCTCCATTAATGGAACCACCACCTTCGCCAACCGAAACAAGCCAAACGTAGCCATTTGCCAGCCCAACTCGAACGCCTTCAAGGATGTCTCTTCTAACGAGCGGTTACCAATTTGAGCACCAAGATTGAACAACACAACCTCGATAGGGCCAATATCTTTCTCAACTGACACGACCAGGTCTTCGATCGCATTTTCTTTTACGGCATTCAGCAAATGGCCACTTGCCGAGCCTCCTTGAGTTTCGATCTCTGCCACAAGCTGCTTCAGCCCCTCTTCGTCACTGCGCCTGCATAGCGCTGCGTGGTAGCCTTCAGCAGCAAACTTCCTACCCACGCTACCGCCGATACCGGCTCCTGCACCTACCACCAGACACACTTTCTTCATCTCGATCTCTCTTCATTGGCTGGATCTGTTATAAAACGATTACTCCCCAATCTTCCTTCATAGGGAACGCAGTGACAACGATTGACACTGCCACCAATCATTGTTCCTATCTATAGTAAAATAAAGAGGTCGATTACAAAGCCTATGTATCCAAAACTGAATTACCCAGCCCGGCAGCAATATAGCCCAACCCAATTAAGCCTGATACTTGCCATTCACTGGTTTAAGGCTTTGCTGGTAGTGATTTTCATCAGTGGCTGCAGTGACGGCCCCGATTCAAACAACGCTGCCATCGACATCCCCAGCCTTGTGGGTGAATTTGGCGTCGGCCACAGTACGTTTACGGCGATTGATGCAACCAGAGACAACCGAATGGTTCCTGTGGACTTGTGGTACCCCGTCGACCCTGAAGACGAAACCTCAACGCCGCTGACCGCCTACCCTTTGGCAGCAGGCATAAACTTGAGTTCTGACGTCGCCATCGAGAACGCAAAACCCACTGCGCGCGAGAACTTACCGCTAATCATCTTCTCACACGGGTACGGAGGCATTAACACCGCCTCTGTGGTGCTGATGGAGACACTGGCAAGCCACGGTTTCATCGTCGCCTCCGGTGAGCACATTGGCAATTCACAATCTGGCAACGATGATACCTTTGATCAAGCCGCCGCAAAGCGCGTTCCCGACGTTACGCTGTTAATCGATACACTGATGAGTCGCAGCCAAACCCCCGACGATGCTTTCTATCAGCGCATTAACGGCAACAACGTCGGCGTGATCGGCCACTCATTCGGAGGAATGACAGCATTGGGTATGGCTGCTGGCTGGGCAGGCGCGCCGCCAGACAACCGGGTGCAAGCCATCGTTCCAATCTCTGCCGTTATACAGGCCGACTTACAAAGCGATGAACGCTCCGGCCCAAACGCCGGGTTTACTCCTATACAGATTCAGAGCATTACTGTGCCTACGCTGTTGCTGGGTGGCACCGAGGACATCAACGTATTTCTCGAAAACAATAACATCGGCTTTCAAAATTTGAACAATGCACCAGCTGCCTATCAGGTAGATATATCCGGTGCAAATCACACGCACTTTGCCAATGTTTGCGATATCGGAAACCTACTCATTGATCTTGGGATATTGCAGGACACTTGGCCATTGATAGGCGCGGAGGAACTGTTAGAGCCCTACGCGACCACCTGCACTGAGGCGGCGTTTCCGATTGAAGAAGTGGTGCGGCTGCAGAACCTCTATGCCGTTTCGTTTTTTAGGCGCCATCTCTTAGGCGAAGAAAGCTACGCATACTATCTGAGCGACAGTTACGCAGGCAGGGAAGATGCGATCACATTTCGCTCGAAGTGAGGTATCGCTGCCATATTGAAACGGCTAGTGGCAGGTGTAACCGCCGTCTATCACAAGCTCAGATCCTGTCATATATTTTGATTCATCTGATGCAAGAAAAAGGCAGCCGTTAGCGATATCTAAAGGCTCACCCATAGCACCACCCAAGGGGATTTCCCGCGCCAGCCTTTCTTGCATTGCGCTTTGCATTTCCTCCGGCATCGACCCAATACCGTTCTCAACCATCGCGGTGAGAATAAAACCAGGATGCACGGAGTTAACACGAATGGCATATCCTTCGGCGGCACAGTGCAACGCCGCTGACTTCGTAAAAATGCGCACACCACCCTTACTAAAGTTGTACGCCGTTGCATTGGGTTCACCAACCATGCCTTCTATCGACGAAATATTGATGATTGAGCCACCACACTCCTTCATTACCTCGATAGCGGCACGCGTACCCAAGAAGACGCTCTCGCCATTCACCTGTTGTGTTTTGCGCCAATCATCCAGCGTTGTCGTTTCGACGTTCGCGGGAATCACTATCCCAGCGTTATTAACCAATACATGCAGCGCACCCTGCTCCCTACGAATCTGCTCTACAAGCGAGATCCAACGCTGCTCATCTGTGACATCTTGCTCATAGGCATGTGCAACACCTCCGCAAGCAATGATTTGCGCTGCCACCGCGCTAACCGCTTCAACATTGATATCCGTTACCACCACAATTGCCCCTTCTTCGGCAAATCGCTTTGCAGTTGCCTCACCCAGGCCTGACCCTGCGCCCGTTACTAACGCCACTTTTCCTGCCAGCCGATCTGCCATAACGCCATCCTGTTCGTTTAAGTAGTAGACGAAGCATAAAGAGGCATACCGCTAAAAACAATCCGAGTGAAGACAAAGCTACACAGGAACACCGTAAACGATTAGGATGACGGGTCGAAAAAACAGGCCAAAACACTATGCAGGCAACACCTTTTGAATTTGCTGGCGAAGACGGCATCATGCTTAAAGCCGACGCCTATGGCGACCCGACAAATCGCGCAGTTATTCTTTCGCACGGCGGCGGCCAAACCCGCCACTCCTGGGGCGGCACTGCCGAAGCCCTCGCCAAGCAGGGCTGGTACGCCGTTGCCTATGATCACCGCGGCCACGGTGAAAGCGATTGGTCTGATGAAGGTCTGTACGATCTCGCCCATTTCTCACTGGATATGGCTTGCCTGGCGCGCTCCTTTTCAGAGCCACCGGTGATTGTGGGCGCATCACTGGGCGGTTTATCGGCCATGCTGGGAGCCGGCGAAATACAGCAGGAAATGTTTCGCGCTATTGTGCTGGTTGATGTGACACCGAAGCTAAACCTTGATGGCGTACAGAGAATTTTCGATTTTATGCACGAACATATCGAATCGGGTTTCGCTGATCTCGAAGAGGCCGCTGACGCTGTTGCCAAATACACCGGCCGCGAGCGCAGAGCAGACACTAGCGGTTTACGAAAAAACCTTCGTGAACGAGACGGTAGATTCTATTGGCACTGGGATCCAAAGTTTTTTGCACCCAGAGAGGAAGGCCCACAGAACCCAACACGCGTTATCGAGGCAGCCAAAATCATCACACTGCCTGTGCTACTGATTAGAGGAAGAGCCTCTGACGTGGTGACCGAGGCAGAAGTCGAAGAATTCATAAAGATGATTCCGCACGCCACGTATGTCGATGTAGAAAAGGCACAACATATGGTGGCCGGAGACAGAAACGACATTTTCACAGCTGCAGTTGTCGATTTTTTGGAAACGCTAGGTCAGTAGCGCAGCGCATTTTGCTGAAACGCTCGCCCATCCATGCATCACTCATCCATGCAAACTGTTTCTCGAACAGAGCTCGCACTACTCACCCTTGCTAGCGCGGTAGTTACCGCTAACGCGTATTACATTCACCCTATCATTGCTCGTGTTGCAGAAGACTTTGGTGTTTCAGCTGCCGCTGCGGGCATGGTACCTGCACTGAATCAGCTGGCGCTCGCATTGGGAATCTTCCTTCTACTACCCTTGGGAGACCGATTCAGCAATCGCAAACTGATTGTCATTTTTGTTATTGGCCAATGTGTTGGCATAACCGGGATGGCTTTTGCGCCATCCTTTAATCTCTTTATCGCCAGCTCTACGCTATTGGGCTTCTTCACTATAGCGCCTTACCTACTCCCCGCTTACGTATCTCGACGCGCCAGCCCGCAGCAACTTGGACAAGTTACCGCCACGCTCACAACGGGTATTGTTATGGGCATACTGTTAGCCCGAGCGGGCGCAGGGGTGATTGGCGAACATCTAGGCTGGCGCACCGTTTACTATCTGGCGGCGGCAATGATGGTGAGCATGGTCTTCATTCTTCCCGCCGTAATGGTAGAGAACGAGCAAACTCCCAGCGATGAAGAAACGTTTAGCTACATCAGGTTACTCGGATCGCTACGCGGTATAATCAATAACAATACAGAGATACTGTTTTCCGGCGTAATACAGGGCTCTAGCTTTGGCATATTTTTAGCTACCTGGCTTGGCCTGGGGCTACACCTCACCAGCCCCGCAATGGGCTATGGGGTAGACGTCGTTGGCTATCTAGCCCTTATCGCAATCGCCAATCTTTTCGTTACACCCAGAGTCGGGAAGTTAGCAGATACTGTAGGTGCACGCCGCGCAAGGTTTTGGTTAGCTCTGATTCAGTCTGCCGCTGCTTTATTACTCTTACTCTTTGGCCATAGCCTATGGCTTCTGATTTTACCGTTAATGCTGATGAATCTCGTTGGGCCCAGTATCGACGTCACCAGTAGAATGCTGTTTTTAAGCAAAGCACCCGAGTTGCGCACGCGCCTAACCACCGTATACATCATTCTGATGTTTGTTGGCGGTGGTTTGGGTAGCTGGTTGGGTACTGCGGCCTATGAATGGGGCGGCTGGAACGCCACCGCCATTCTGGTCATCGGCTTCTCTGGTGTTATCGTTCTACTATCGTATCTAACGCTCCAGCGCTACGAACCGCCACTAAAATAGCGTGCAGCCACGTGCAGCCAACACACTGGAACAGAGGCCAGCGTCAGGCTGCTTTCAATTCTGCAGCAGCTGCATAGTCTTCGGTATAGGTTTTAAATTTCCGAAACATGCGCCTATTGGCCATGCGCATAAGAGGCCGTGTCATCCACATCATATGCCTGGAGAAGCCCCTGGGCTCCATGGCCATAAACCATTCCACTTTGCAGGTACCGTCACCAAGATCTGTGACACGATAATCTTCGAGAAACTTGTCTGTAGCGTCCTTGCTACAACCCAGAAAGGTAAACGCCATACGTTTACCGCGATCCCAGGCTACAAACTCTTCGAAACCATCCATGTCACCCATCATGGAAACAGTGCGGGTAGTGCCAATACCGAATGGCTTAGGAGATGTCCATTCCACTTTGGTGATCGGCAGCGCCCAAACCGTCCACGAGTGCTCATCCTCGAACACTTCAAAGATTTGCTCAGGCGTTGCGCGCACGATTTCAACTGCACTGAATACATTCTTCGTTTGGTCGAGAAATTCTAGCCCTACTTTCGTGCACTCAAAGTAATCACTCATCACTCGCTCCTGCTATGTCCAATCGTATAGATTAGATATTGGAACACACTATGAGAGCACTAATCACTGTTGGCAGCGGCCAAAATGCCTAACCACCAACGATAGCTTCAGACAGTAGCTCCGCAATACCTTCCACCGCATCTTCAAAGCTCAATACGTTGAAGCCTACCTCATATACTTCTCCGTTGTTCAGCTCAACAAAAGCAGAGTACACGCCACCAACCACGGTATACCCTATCGACTCCACGCCGGGCAGCCTGCTTGTCTTCTCCTCAGCCTCGGCGCGAGCACTGTCTAAAATTTCCTGCGTAGGCAGCGCATCAACAATTGCCTGCGTGGAGATGACAACCGTTTCGCTGGCTCCGATATTTTGCACATTGTTAGCCGCCGTTAACACTTGTGCGTCCAGTGGCGAATCTATCAGCGTCACATTAACCGTTTTGCTGCCTGAAGCTGTGTACCTCTTGCCGAAAATAGTAAAGCTCACCGATTCGCTAAAGGTGCGATTAAAACGTCGATTGGCGTAGGCAGTGCGCAGCGCTTGCTCTAGACCATCGCGAAGAGAAGCATCATCGGCCTGCAATGCTCGTGTTTTTAAGTCGTTAAAGGCGCGAATGTCCGGCGCGATTGCGTCGATAGCAGCATCTCGCGCGGAATTCGCAGCTGTATTAGCCAACGCGTTTCGGGCGGCGTTACTGGGCGTGCAGCCGATGGTGCAAACGCGTTTATCATTAATTCCAGCAACGACTTCGTTGTAGACAGTGCCGCGCACTGATTCAGGTATCGCGTTTAATCTTGAAATAGCGGTATCCGCAATACCAGGCAACTGGGTCCGCAGCCCATTTAGACTCACGGCAAGATCATAGCTGCCAATGGCCTCTTGCAAGTCAGCAGTCGCCTCATCCACCTCGCCCTGCAGGGAGTTAAAGGTTGAGCTTATCCGCGCACTCACCTGATCAGAAAAGTCTATATCCAGTTCAACTCTTGCCACTGTTTCGTTGTCTTTAAATGTGATCGAAACAGGAATATCGATGTCATCGCGCACCACGCCCTCAAGCGTTGCGCTGTCCATCGTAAGGTAAATGCTGCCTTCAACATCCGCTTCCGGTAATGTCGATTTATATGCGCCTTTGATTGTTGCTTCAACGCTGGGCACGCCTGCCACAATCTCGTGAACGAGTAACGCAGATAGGCTTGCATCAGGAACAAAGGGCATCCAGCCTGGCACCCAGGAAACGTCCGGGTCAATCAGGCCCTGCATGACGAAATACTGGTCTTCCGGGCTAAATTCAAATGCGGCAGTGGCATCGCCAATATCAAATCGGAACAAACCTACCGGGCCTACAGTAAAATCGAACTTAAATGCACCGTTAAAACCCGCGTTTGCTTTTGCGTTCCATTGCGCCTGGCCGTCTGTAAAAAAAGTTGTCTGCACCATGGGCGCCATCAGCGGATCATGCACGATGCTCTCGCCAGTAAAACTAAAAAAATCAAATACCTTGAACCCAACAGGTATCGTGCCTTTGAAATAGTGATGTCCCTCAAAGGGCGTAATCAAGGGATGATCCAGCGTAGGTACAAAAGGTAGCAAGCCCTGCTGGGAAAAGGCCCAACCAAACTCCTCGCCATCACCGTAGTAATACATTGGATCGTAAGGGTCACTGATCATCAGGAAGCTGGGTATGCCCGGTATATCGGGCGAGGAAACCGTTACTGGTTGGCCGGGAAAAGCGGGGTTATCAATTTCCAACGTAATTCCGTAGTCCAGGAAAAATAGCATGTACTGGCGACTGTCCAACACGTTCACGTCGAAACGGGTATCGCTATTGATGTCAAACCCGCTGAGCATACCCACGGTAGTCGTAACGCCCGCATCCAGACGTACCATATCGTCAAAGGCTTTCGGAAGCATTCCTTCTCCGGCGAGGTCTAGGAGGTCACCGTTGGCACCCAGTGTCACTGCCAGGTTGGCATTTTCGATTCTCTGCCGGCGGCCCGCAAATTCAAACGCCAGTGCTCCATCAACGGTGTAGCCTGTTTCGGTGTCGACAACTCGCCCGGAGGGTATGAAGTTGTCACTGGTGAACACCGGTGCGTCCACTAGAATATCGAAGGGAGGTAATACCGCCTGGAGACTACCGTCATTCACCTTTATCGTAATACTGCGGAACACACCGAGTTCACCAAACCCGGGCGTGCCATAAATGTTGCCAGTGCTGCTATCAAGCGTTAGCCAGCTGGGCAGATTCTCCGCTTCAAAGGTCAGCGCATCTCCGTTGGGGTCGCTAGCCGAAGGCAGAAAATCGTAGGACGCGCCCGACACGACACGCGGCAGCGGCTCGCCAGAAATGGTCGGTGGCATATTCTCGGCCTGAGGCCCAGGTAAATCAGGCCGCTCTCCGGCAGGCTGGCCAGGGGGTGATTGCGCCGCATTCACGGGCCCTCCCGCACCGCCGCCACCACCACCGCAGGCACCGATGAGCGCCAGCGCGGACGCAATACTCACTCGCTTCACGTTCTGTTTTACCTTGTCCATAACCGCCTCCAAAGCGTCAAAAACTCGTCCCTGGAAAAATTATGGTATGGAAAACAGTAACTTGCAGCTTTCTAGAGGTAGATTGAAAGGTCTATGACAGGGATTGAACAGTCTGTAACAGTGGCTGGTGTGTGCAGGCGAAGTATTAGCTATTTAGCGAGGCCACATACTGCTTATACAGACGCGAAAAATATCCGGGTTGATTAAAGCCTACAGCATGAGCTGTCTCGGCTATGGTTCTAAAGTGCCGACTTTCTACATAGTGATGCGCCTTGGCCAGGCGTAGATAGCGGATGAACTCCGCCGGCGTTTGCGCGGCTGACTGATCAAGCCTACGGCGCAAGGTAGATTGGCTCATATGCAGCGCCTCTGCTAATGCGGCCACGTCAAAGGCATGTTCAGCCATGTTTGCCTGAACAATCTCCGTCGCTTTTGCAAGAAACGCCTGATCACTAGAGCTTAATGCCTCCACATTTTGCGGAAGAAAAGCCCCCTGATCCGGAGACGCGCTGACCAATGTCCTTCTGGCCAACAGGTTCTCGATTTTAAGGAGCAACTCCTGAGCATTGAAGGGCTTCGCCAGAAAATCATCCGCTCTGGCACGTAGTGCTTGCAAGCGATTTTCATCATCAGTGCGAGCGGTAAGTAAAATCACCGGTAGCGCTGCCCATACCTTGTGCTGGCGAATTGCGGTGAGCAGGCCGAGACCATCCAGCTCCGGCATCATCACGTCGGATAGCACAAGCTCTATGGTTTCCTTTTCCAGCACCTCCAGTGCCAACGCGCCATTCGCCACGTCGAGGACGCGATAAGATGGCGCGAGCATTGCCACCAGGTAGGCGCGCATATCTGCATTGTCTTCAACGACTAAAACAGTAGGCTGCGGCTCGTCCCTGCCGGGAAGCCTCTCTCTACCCACCGCGCTAACAGGCAACCTCACGCCCGGCTCACTCAACGTTTCACTGGCCAGCTCCTCAATGGACAAATGCGCAGTGCCCATTGGCAAGCTGATAGTGAAACGCGAACCCTGTTCAGACACCGGGCTGGCCACAGCCACATGCCCACCGTGCAACTCCACCAACTCTTTCACCAACGCAAGCCCAATACCCGAACCTTCCAGGCTCTGTTCATGCGCACTTTGGGCGCGATAAAAGCGATTGAAAATCTGCTCCTGTTCGCTAGCGCTAACGCCCGGACCTTCATCTTCTACAACCAATGATACGAAAGAGCCTGTGCTACGGGTGTCTTGCTCATCGCAGCGTATGGAAAGCCGAACATGGCTACCCGATGGGCTGTACTTAAACGCATTTGACAAAAGATTACACAGCGCTTTTTCCAATTTCTCTTCATCGAAAAAAACGGGGGTATCACCCTCAGCTAACTGCATATCAAAGGTAATTTCTCTCTCGCTTGCGGTATGCACAAACAGCGCAGCGGTTCGCCTACAGAATTCATTTAAGTCATGCTCCGCGGCATCCAATATCAGCGAACCTGACTCCAGCTCAGACAACACAAGTAACTCGTTAATCAAACGGTGCAGGCGATCCACATTACGGGCTGTTACTTCAAGAATCTCCCTGCCGTCGGGTTCTAGCTCGCCGTAGCGTCCATCAAGCAAGCCCTGCACTGGCCCTCGAATGAGGGTCAGCGGCGTTTTAAATTCATGACTGAGATTGGCAAAAAAACGCGACTTCACTTCATCCATCTGCAAAAGTTCAGCTGCCTGTTTCTCCAAAAGTTCGCTTTGCTCGACGATTTCTTTCGTGCCGGCGGCAATATCTTTTTCCAGCTGAGCGGAGTAATCGTTTTGAATTCTCTCTCGCTCTCTGAGATTTTTGAGCGCTTCACCTTGCGCGCGATCTTTTTCATCGCGAATCTCCACAATAAACGTGGCCAGAGCCACAGAGAGTAAAACCATTTCGATGGCAGCGCAGGTATAGTAGAAGTATCGCTCCATCCACAGCACGACTTCAGCGGAGAGGATCGAATCTCCTGAGGTCATGACGGGTACCGAGTAGAGCAGCAATTCGGTGCTGTAACCCAACACCAAAAACGCAAAGGCGATTGCAAAATACAGCGCCGCCCGACTGCCTCTGCGGTACATCATGAGCGCCAGAACAACGAGGGCCAAAATACTCACAACACCAACGAGCTCCATGGGTAAGTTGACCCAGGCAATACCGGAAGCCGCTGCTATCATCATGACCAATAAAAGATAACTGGCCCACAACATCGCTCGATCGGCCACCGGCATATTTCGCTTTAGCTCCAAGATATCTCTACCAAAATGAATCAGGAAATAACAACAAAGCATCGGCGTAATAGTGATGAGTACCACCACAGTGGACACAGACGGAGGGCTAGGTAGTAGATAAAAGAGGCCTTCGAATGCCGCTAGACCAACAATTTGCGCAACTAGATACAAGCTGTAATATAAGTAGCCGCGAATACCAACGCGTGTGTACAAAACCAAGTTATAGATGAGCAAGGCCACCATAAAGCCGACAAAACCCGTCAGCACTAACAGGCTTCCGAGCTGCCCTGAGAAAAAATCAGCCACCGGGTATAACCGCATCTGATACTCTAGCGCCTGATTTGCCTTGCTGTGCAAGCGAATATTCAAATAAAACTGTGAAGTAGCACCGCCAGGTACTTCAAACATCAGGCTGGGATAGCGGTTTACTACTAGCCGCTGGCTAAGCGGCATCTGTGCGGCGTGCGCCGCTACTCGAATCATTCCCCCGTTTTCGTATCGATAAAGGTGAGCAGCGACAATATGGGGAAAGTCAAAAGAGATGATACGCGTTGCTGCCTCCACGGCTTCGTTAGCAAGTTCAAAGCGTAACCAGTAACTTCCGCGATTACTCTCGAATCGAACGAAATCATTCGATATTGGCTCGAACGTTTGCAACGGTATGTCTGTAATATCAGCTCTGGGTTGAGGTTCGAAAAATAGAGCACTGACAGGGCCGAGTTGCGCCACGCGCTCATCTAATAGCAGCGACTCGGATTGGGCAGAAGGCGAGGAGAATAGTATCGCCCCCAACAGCGCCAGAAATAATGTGAAAAAACGGAGAAACACTGTTACCCAAAGACGCAACTGTCAGCGCTAGCGTGAATACTCACAACGCGCCAATGTTGTTGTTTTCTCGTCAGCTGACCATGGCCGTATCGGCACCGCGCTGACAGAGTTCTTAGGGGAACCTTCAATCACTTTTTCGCTATACACCATATAGACGATGGTATTTCTCACGGCATCGCAGTAGCGCACCACTTTCATGCTCTTAAAAATGAAGGAACGGCGCTCTCGAAAAACCTGCTCACCCTTTTTTAGCGGTTCTCGAACAGCTATTGCACCTACCTGCCGACAATCCAAAGACGCATCGGAGGTATCTTCTGCAACGCCCAAAGCGCCTTTGTAACCGCCGACTTGCGCGCGACTTAGATAGCACGCAACCCCCGCAATTTTTTCATCATCAAACACTTCCAACTTAATGGAGTCATCAGGAGAGAGTGCGCGCCACTTCGTATCTACACTGCCAAGTTCTTCGGCCAAAATGGTAGCAGAACTAAAAAGACACAAAAATAAAACCAAAATATTTCGCATAGTCTAAACTCGAGATTGTGAGCAATGAATGAAGAGTCCTATTCTCCTCGTGAAGCAGTATCAAAGCATTTTGCCGATAGTTGAGCAATGCCTATTGCATCGGCCAGCCTAGCCAAAAGCCAATACCTACATTATTCTAAGGTTATGAAAAAATCTGAGTATAAGAAGAAGCTGCGCCGCCTACAGGAAGACCTGGTGGAGATGCAGGAATGGGTAAAAAAGACCGGTGCACGCGTAATCATTGTATTCGAAGGTAGAGATGCGGCGGGCAAAGGCGGCATGATAAGAACACTCACCTCGCGAGTCAGTGCACGGGTTTTTCGCACAGTGGCACTGCCAGCACCCAGTGATCGCGAGAAAACGCAGCTCTACTTTCAGCGCTATATCGCGCATTTTCCCGCGGCAGGCGAAATCGTCGTATTCGACCGCAGTTGGTACAACCGCGCGGGTGTTGAACCCGTCATGGGCTTTTGTACGCCAGAGCAAGCCGAGGAGTTCTTAGAGGTTGCACCGCAAATTGAGCGGGAGATTCAAAACGACGGGATTATTCTGCTCAAGTACTGGTTAGAAGTGAGCAATGAAGAGCAGGAGAAACGTTTCCAATCACGCATCGACGATCCGCTTAAGGTTTGGAAACTCAGCCCGATGGATCTTCAGGCTCGCACGCGGTGGTACGATTATTCAAGAGCAAGAGACAAGATGCTTGACGCAACAGACACGCAGGCTAGCCCCTGGAATATTGTTCGCTCTGATGATAAAGAACGGGCGAGGCTAAACTGTATCGGTCATATCTTGGAAAAAATTCCCTATAAAAAGCTGGAGCGTTCGAAGGTCTCTCTTCCGCTGCGCAATACTGAAAGTGCTTACGATGATGTACAGAGCATGGCCAAACGAAATTATGTCGAGTGAAGTCAACGCTAACGTAGCCAGCGATATCTGTAAAAAAACCCGGCGCATGAGCCGGGTTTTTTTCAACTGCTTGCGCTAACGCATACCACGACGCTGCTGACTAATACCCAAGCCCGGTGTACAACCGGCGATGGCAAAGTTCGGCCCAACGTTTTCATAGTCAAATCGCGGCCTTAATAGACGTCTGTTATCGGTAATCAGCGGCGAATTAAAGGCATCATTGAACAGCATGTTAGGGTCACCGTTCTGGCTGTCCCAATCGGTACACCACACACCTGTCGCGATATCCAACCCTATGTAGAACGAGCTTGCAGGATCGGTGGTTGAGTACAGCGCGTCTACTTCCGCGTCGGAGGCATTGAGCAGCCGCGTAACCGCTTCGGTAAAGCCACCTACGCCACCGAGACGATTGATGGTTACGGTGCGTTTGGCACCCAGTGCAACCAGCGGCTGAACCCGCAGTGGGTCAGCCCAGCCACCAACAGAAAAGAACCCACTTTCCAACGCAACCGCCGGACTAAACCCAGGCTCTGCGGGAGAGGAGGACAACACCTCGCGCCAGCTGGCAGAACCCAAGGGCACAAACTTTTGAGAAACAAGATCAGAGAAATTACGATCAAGCTTGCGCTGCATTTTACGCAGCTCTCTTTCCTTTCCCCAATAGCCCACGCCGACATCACTAAAGTTTGGCTCAAACGGAATTGGCTGAGCATCTATCCACGCTGCGCGCGCTTCTTCCCAGTGCGCTATCGCATCACCGGTCAGCACACCCGTCACACCAAAGGCTGGCAGATATTTGCCCACTGGGTCATCTGCACGGTTGGGCGCATTCTGGGCAACAAAGGCTTCGCGGTACTCATTAAATAGATCGCCAAAGGTGTCGCCACAAGTACGGCCCTGGGTGCCTGGTAGCTCTGAAACCTCTGCCCATGTCATACCAATGCCTGGCTTGGCACAGGCTTTCAACCAGGCCGAAACACCCTCTCGATCAGCAGGGCCGTAACCAGCATAAAAGGAGCCATAGACGCCAAGTAAAGAAGCGAACTCATTAAAATCAATCACTGACGTGCGCAGAAAGACCTTGGGATCATCCACAATAAACTGCAGGCCCTTTTGCAGGCCTTCAATAATATCGGTGGCGTGGAAAACAGGGTCGGGCGAATTCAACAATAGATCGATCACATCAGGGTTTATTAGCGGCCCGAGATCACGCAGCAAACGCATTAGCGCCATCACGCCTTCTTCAGGCACATCGCCGCTCAACAACCCTTCAATATCGCCAGTAGAAACTCCGTCCACGAGCGCGTTAATAGTCGCCGCATCTTCAAATAAACCTGTTTGGGTTAAACCCACAACCGATTTGAGCATCAATGCCATACGCGCATCGCGCGCCCGCTTACCGCAGCGCTTGTAGGGGCGGCAGGTATGCACATCAGGGTTAGCCCAAATACTTTCAAGTACAAACGTAGTGATACTGCCAGAGCTGCCACCTGCGGCGCAGGTAATCGCGCCATATTCCTCAATATGACGCGCCAATGAGCCATAGTGCGCAAATAAATTCTGGCCATTGCCGCGCACACCCGCGCAGGTTGAATTTTGGGCCTTAGGCCTAGGGGGTGTTTCGCTGTAATGGCGGTTATTGTCTGCAACAGCGGGGGCAGCCAGGGCACTCAGAAGTGCTGCTGAAGCAAAGCCTAACGAACATCTCGAAACTAGGTTCTTTATCATTTTTTTCATGTGGAAGCCTCGGAGCTTATTCCAATGTGCACAAGCAATGTTGGGTGCAACACTGGCATAATCCAGTGTAGACCAATATGGGAGGAACAGCTGCCTTGCGCAAAAATCAGTGGAATAACCGTGTACTCACCGCCTGCCTTCTCACTGCGTTCGCAGCGATACCCGCATCAGCAGAAACAGAGCGTACACTTGAGGAAGTCGTGGTCACTGCGCAAAAACGCGCCAATTCGGTGCAAGATGTACCCATTTCAATCGCAGTAGTCAGTGGTGACGATCTTCGCTCTCTCGCGCTTTTCGATTTTACCGAGACAGCGCAAGTCACGCCGGGCATAGCCCTTAACAGTGGTCTACAGGCCGCCGCCATTCGATTACGTGGCGTGGGGCCTGGCTACTTCGCACTGGGCCAACCCCAGAGCGTAACAGTATTTGTCGATGAAGTTGCGCAAGCGCAAATTGGCGCTGTGTTTACCACGCTGGTTGATATTGAAAGACTGGAGCTACTGCGCGGGCCCCAGGGCACTCTGTACGGGCAAAACGCGCCAGGAGGCGCTTATAACATCAGTACGCGTGCACCGGATATGTCCGGTGTCCATGGCTACATTGAAGCAAGCTATTCGCATTGGGACAGTAATCAGGAGCCCAAACTGGATACACGCGGTGCCATCAACATACCGATCATCGAAGACAGGCTGGCGGCGCGACTGGCCGCTGTGTACACCCAAACCGATGGCTTCATCGATATGCAATCACCGCGAACAGATGAGAGTGCAAGCGGTGGACAGGAAGTGCAGGCGCTGCGCTCCCGCATGCTGTGGCAGGTTAACGAGAGTCTTGAGCTTAACTGGACAACGAATTATCAAGACATCACGCAATATCAGGAGCCCTTTAACTTCTCTGGAATCCTGCCAGGAACGGGCGGCGCCAACATCACAGCCGCCATCGGAAACCGCTTTAAGGATAGAAAAGGCTTCGGCGATTTTCGCAGTGAAGTCACAGGCGATTTGGTAGATTCCAGCCTTCGACTGCAGTGGAGCCAAGACAGTTCTCAACTCACCGCTATCGCCTATCACCAACGTTTCGATACGCAATCGGATGATAACCGCGAGCCTTTTCCCGGCGGGCTAGGCATTTTTCAAATTGGGCTTGATTCGCAGCTGAGCACGTTCGAATTGCGCTTCGGAAGCGAGCTGGAAGCGTTCAGCTACCTAACGGGCATCTACTACTTATCCTCTGAATCGATTAGTGACACGCAGGTAACGCTGCAGGGAATCGACGTTGTACAGGCAGCAAAAGGCACCACCGAGGGCTACGCCGCTTTTGTAAACGGCACCGTTCACCTTCACCCGCAATGGGATCTGACAGTAGGCGCGCGCTACGACTACAACGAAACATCACTGGATTCGAACGTGGGCTTTCTCGACTTCGCCGGCGCTATTGATGACACTGTCGATTTCGATCACATTTCCTGGAGCCTAAAACTGCAGCATGCGTTAAGCGAAAATCTGAATGTGTATGCGGCCATAGACAATGCGTATAAACAGGGCGGGTTTAACACGTTGACAAGCGCTGCTCTGCAATTTGACGATATCTTCCCTCTTCAGGCAGCAACCGCGCGCGACGTTGTACCCATAAAGGAGGAGGTTTCAACCGCATTTGAAATTGGCGCAAAAGGAACCGCGCTAAACGATACACTGCGTTTCTCTGCAGCCATTTTTTACCAAGAGTTTGAAGACCATCAACTCACTCAACCCAATAGAGTGGTTGCACTGACCCCACTGGAAGGGTTGTTTGAGGGCGCTATTGTTAATGCAGACGAGGTCATCACACAGGGCATAGAATGGGATGTGACTTACCTGGTTAACGACCACTGGGACATCGCACTCAGCGGAGCCTATTCAGACCCAACGATCGAAAGCTGGCCAGGACGATTCTGCAAAGGCGGAGAAGAACAAACACCCACACAACTCTTTTGCCCACAAGGCGGCGGGCAGGCACTCAATTCTCTACCACGCTGGAATACCAATGCGCAGGCTGGATATCAACAATCGGTTCTCAACAATTGGGTCGCCTATGCGCGCGCGAACTGGACATGGCAATCCAAAGCGAACTCGCCGATTAACACCACTGCGTTTAGCACGGATAAACATCTGCTCAGCGCAAACATGGGCATGCGTCATGAAGACACCGGCCTGGATGTTCGAATATGGGTAAAGAACCTCACCAATGAAGACTTCAATATTGATCCGGCGGAAAGAGCAAATGGCGACCCAGCGCTTGCACCCGCGTGGGAAGGCACTTACTGGCCCAGCCGAGAGTATGGCATCACGGTGCTGTATTCGTTTTAGAAGATTATGACACTAACAACACATTCCCCGGCATCTGATAGCAATAGCTGTAGCCACTCTGCAGCACCTTCGATACTCGTCGAGGCGCCTGGAAAACCATAGGCAAACGGACATTCTGGCCACTGCTCATCTTGCTATCGGAAATTATAGGTTAAGCGCACACCGTATGTCCGGGGCTCGGTAAGGTCGGAGATTCTCGCGTCCGTCACAGTGCTCGGCCTGTCGCGTAAAATCACCTCTCTATCATCACCAATATTTTTTACAAAAGCCGTTAAATCCCAAGTTTCGTCAGTTGACGCCACGGACACCCGCGCATCCCACCGATCCCAGGAATCAAGTACATCAAGCTCCTCCAAGTTGAAAGGAGTTGTGTATTGCTCATCGGTGTAAATGTAACTGCCGGCGACCCGCCACTCGAGGTTCATCGCCTCCCACGCGTAAATCATATTCACGGAGAACTTATTTTCAGGTGAAAGAGGAAAGCTATTACCCGAAAGGTCTCGCGGTACCGTACACAATGGATCTGAGCTTCGCCCTTCCCGCTCCGGGCCTATCGCACAGGCATTCGTGTCGATCGAGTCAAAGTCGCTGTATTCTGTTTCATTGTAAGACCACGTTGCATTAACAGTCAGGCCTTCAGCCAACAGCGCTGTCACTTCTGATTCAATACCCCAAGCCTCTGCTTCAGCGGCGTTTTCGTATACGCTGAGGGTTACACCCTCTATCACTGCATTTTTGAGCACCTGCAGATCCTGATAGTCATAGTAGTAGACGCTTGTACTGAGATTAACGCGCTGATCTAAAAGACTCCCTTTGTAGCCAACCTCATACGACAGTAGCTCTTCAGGATCGACAGTGCCCACATCGGTTGTAGACGTTGGCGCCATTAAGTTGAAGCCGCCGGAACGATAACCCGTTGCAATGGAGGCATACACAAAGTGATCATCAGCTAGAAAATGATCAACGCCTAGACGCCACGTTACCTGATCCCAGTCATCCTTAGTATTCCGAAATACGGTTGGGTTGTCTGGGTCGCCAACCCACTGCACAAAGGTGTTGTCGGATCCAGCTTTTTCATCATAGGAGTAGCGCAGCCCTCCGGTTACGATGGTGTTTTCAGAGACATCCCAGGTAGCCTGCCCATACACCGCGTATGACTTGGTCTCAAGCGCAGACTCTCCACGGAAAAGAAAACCGTCTTCGCTGGTAGGCGCATTAATCAAGCCACCAAAAAACTGATAAACCGAAACAATATCGGGATTGTTTTCTATAAACGACAAACCCTGCTTTTCATCACTGTTGAAGTAGTACAAACCGCCAATAAAATTTACAGCGCCATCGAGCTGCGAAGTAAACTGCAATTCGTGGGATTCAAATTCAGCCTGCTGAAAAAATGGACGGGTTAAATCTGATGGCGAACGAGTAATGCCCGTTAGCAAAGACACAGGCAAAGCACCCAAATTGAGCTGCGACCAATCAAGGCCGGAATCAACAGACCGAATACCATCTGCGTCATAGTCCAGCGCGAAGTCAAACTCAGAGTAACCTGCCGTGTATTTTACAACGACAGCATCCGCCTCATATTCACTGATAAAGATGAGCGCATCGCGCTCGTTATCCTGATACGGTTCGCGATCAATAGACACATCATTGGGGTCGGCTACGGCTGGATTTTCTCGCGTCATGCCCTGCTGCATGTTCACGAAATTTTGATTCGGGAACGTGCCGGGAAAATTGAGCTGCTCTCCGGTGTCTACATCAAACACCTCTTGTAGAAAGCCCGTTGAAAAAGGCTCTAGTACATAAGGGTTCTCTGGCGTTGTACTGCCATCCCGGGTGAAGACTTTTAGATTATTGGTCCATCTATCGGTCGTTTGGTGTAAAAGCCCTAACGTAAGGTATGTGCTCTCTGACTTATCGTACGTATCACCCGAGTCAACATCCTGCTGAAACCCTTCCTGTCGCTCAATTTTCGATGCGGCAGCCAATATTGACAGCGCTTCAGTCACAGGGCCGCTAACCAGACCCTGTAGTTCGTAAGTGTCGTAGTTGCCATACGCCGCAACGACCTTACCCTCCCATTCCTCAGTAGGCTTTTTACTGACAAAGTTAATCGCCCCACCAATTGAATTACGCCCGTACAGCGTACCCTGAGGGCCACGCAATACTTCCACACGATCTATGTCCAAAAAATTGGAGTAACCAAACACGTCATTTTCCGTGTTATAGACGCCATCCCAATACAGCCCGACACCGGGGTCTGATCCCAGCGCGATGTTAGGCCGACCAACCCCACGAATGCTGATTCGGCTCGGCGCGATAGTTAGGGATGGCGTACGTGCAGAGATGTCTGCTGCATTTTCGATACCCAGTTTTTCACGCATATCACTGTCGAAGGAGGTGATAGCGGCCGGGGTTTCCATCAGGTTAGTTTCGATGCGATTGGCGGTAACAATGACCTCTTCCAAGGCCAACGCTGCCTGCGCTGCAGGCGCCAGAACGGCCAAACCTGAGCCGAGAGCGAATAAGGATTTGGCAGTTGTGCGTATAGCGGTCATAGAGGTCTCACTTTATTTAGCATTTTTGCTAATATTATTTGTATTAATTTAGCATGTCTACTAAATTTGGCATCCGGGCCTTAGATGCGAATTAACCATCCGCTATACTGCCTCGGCCCAAACCTATGAGATGCAAAAACACCACATATGCCTCAAACCAACACCAAAAAAGCCGAGAAAAGAACGCAGGAACGGTCAGAACAGACCCAAGACAGTATCCTTGCGGCAGCCACCCGCCTATTCTCCGAGCTGGGGTACGACGGCGTAACAGTGAGTGATATAGAAAAGCTGGCTGATGTTCATCGCGGCCTGGTGGCGTATCACTTCTCAGACAAAGAAACCCTGTGGAAGACGGTCACTGATAGAAGCTTCAATCATATGAGCGGAGAATTTCGGCAGCGTTTGAGTATGCTGAAAGAGGTTTCAAAGCAGGAAAGGCTGGCGTTGATTGTGCGCTTCTACGTGCATTTCAATGCCCAACACCCAGAAGTCAGTGCGCTAGTAAGCCAAGAAGCAAGGAAGAAAACCTGGCGAAACGAATACCTCGTTGACCATCATGTCAGGCGCGCCTGTGACTCGATGGAAGCGCTGGCGAATGAAATTCTTGGCTTAGACAGAGAAACGTTCATTCACTGGTACTACATCTTGATCAGCGCTAGCTCGACGTTGTTCTACTTTGCACCGGAGTGTGAGTTGTTGTTCGGTGTTGATTCACGATCAGAAGCTGTGGTTCAGCGGCACGCGGAGCTATTAGTAGGCATGCTTGCCAATCCCAAGGCCCCACTCTCGTAACTGTTGTTCATCGGGCACACGCCGGAGCCGCCAGTTATGAGTCGTACCAAATCGGTGAGCTCCACGCCCGTTCTTGCGTGAGCTTCGCTTCCCCGGGGTCTGCGCAGGCCGCTGGGCGCTGTTCCTTTTGCAGACCCAAGCATGTCCACGTCGTCCATCGGCAGGATGGGTTTTCAATCACGCGTACATAATAGGCAGCCGACTGATTCGCATCGAAATCAGGATCCTGCCAAACAGCGCAAAGCGTATCTGCGCCATTGCCTTTAGGTGCACAGCTGGCTGGATCAACAGTGGCATCATTGGCGCCGCCAGCTACATCAAACACCTGCTGATGAAACTCGCCATTGGCGAGTGCCTGCATCTTGATAATTTGAAGGCGTTGCAATAAACCGCCCGGCCGCGCTGCGGTTCCCGCATCCCGCTGTGCCTGTACTGCAAAAAACGGTGCGCTTGCGCCAGCTGGGACATCACCAAGCGTGTCACCCATCGGCACGCCCGCTCGATAGCCCGCCTCAATCGCGTCAGGACGATCGCACCAGGCTTGGCCACCATCGGCTGCCTGGAAATTTTTCCAGCCGCCAAAAAAACGTACCTGCATACGCGGCCCCGACGTTGCAAACACTTCTCGGCGACGCATCGAATCAAAAATCGAGTCTCTTGCATTCTGCTCTGCCCACACTCCCACCAGACCGCCCGGGTTACGCTGGATGCGCGGCTTCAAACGTTGCTCAACGCTCGCATCATTTAGCGCAGTGCTTCCCTGCCAACTCCATTCCTCAACGCTGCCAGGCGCTCCATTGTGGTTATCTGTGCTGCCGATAAAACCAAGTCGGTACGGATTTACGCCCAGTTCTCGCTGCTCTTGCATTCCCGCTGCAATCGCATAGCGTGCGTAGTCGGTGCGTGCGACACACCCACGGCCAATGGACTTTCCGAAACCCACACCGTTTTCGCAATCTTTTTGATCGTTTAGCGGCACCCATTTTTCCAGATCGCAAAACTCGTCAGGTGCACCCGTCACTCCCCACAATCCGTTACGGCACTCAGATTCGCCTTTTACCTGCATCATTTCTACTAATGGCTCTAGCTGGGCAGACAATTGCGCGCGCTCTTTACGCTTTGCTAAGAGCGCTTTGGGGTCGCCAGGGGGAAACATCCTGCCCGCGGAGTGATTCGGGTTGTGCGGAATGGCCAATGCATCGCACTCTCCGGGAGCATCAATACATAAAGACTTTAAGCTGCGCCACAGCCCCTGCGGTGTATCTTCATCCACCGCCGATATCGGCAGCTCTGGTACTGACTCATTGCGAAAAATCACATTGCGGTGCACGCGGTTAGCGCTGGGCGCCCAGGTATATTCGTAACCGTGAAAGCTAGTAAACGCGCAGTCGCTTGAGCGGTCATACCACTGTTCAGCTGCTTGCTGCGTTTGGCCCCATGCTGTGACTGCAGCCTCGCGACACAGACTGCCATTCTCTGAACAAAAATCTTTCGAACGCACATTGCTCATCATTGCGATAAACGGTGAGAATTTTTTGGGTGAAGCACCATAACGTGCTTCACCCCTGAAGGCTTTGCAGACAGACGTGTCGTAGTTTTTGGATTCAGGCGAAATACACAGATTCACTTCGCCGAGTGATTCCGCATGGTCGGTAACCGCCGCAAAATCCAAAGGACGATCAAGCGAGATTGTTCGCGTAGGGTTTCCTTTCGCATCATAGGGCGGCAGACCCAGCGGCTCACCTCTAGCAAAACGATAGGCTTGATCTGGCGTATTGCGTAATCCACGGCCAGAACCATCCCAAGAAAATGCGGTATGAACGTGAAGATCGCCAAAGTAGGCAGAGCGCAGCGGATTGTAGTTAGCGCAGCGTTCACGCGGTGCTATAGACCCTGCGGGAGCCGCGGCGATACTCTCTCGCCAGGATACATCTTCGCCACGCAACGACGATACTGCGAACACAAGCGAACCAATAGTAAGTGCCAGACCAACGATCAGGATGCGCTTCTTCATCAGCCGAATACTCTAGCCACCCGCATCAGGACACAATGCTACCGGGGAATCGTGTTTCAAGAATCTGACGTACCCCATCTTTCCAATGCATTTCACAGGGGCCAGCAAGCGCTTTGCGCTTAGTAGAATCTACTATCTTCATTTGCCAGGTGGCCAAGTCGCCTTTTTCGATTTTCATTTGCAAACCGGTCAGCGACTCAATGTGGCGAATTATTTCTTCTACAGTGACGATTTCGTCACCACCAAGATTAACAATCGTGGCGGGTACGCTGGCGTGTTCTATCAAACCCTGCACCTGATTCACGATATCGTCTTCATGAATGGGTACACAGAAACTATCACCATTGTTTTTGCTGGTGTATGGAATGCCTGCCTGCATCATTTGATACAGCGCGGTGGGCACCCCACCATGGCCGTGCAAGCCATAGGCAACATCTAATCGCGCAATAACGGTGGGCAATTTTAACTCTCTGGCCAGAAAGCGAACAACGCCTTCACAGGCCAGCTTGCTCATTGCGTAGTGCGGTGAATAAGCAGAGTAGCCACCAAGTTTTGCGGTTTCATCAATCACTGCCTCAGGGTCGGCGTTATCGCGGTAGATAGAATCTGATGACATGTGGAAGAAGGCTTTGGCACCGGCATAGCGCTTCATTAAAAAGCCTGTGCCTTCGGCATTGTCTGCTATCGCCTGGTCGGACGTCTTTGGCATAGCGTTCACTCCGCAGTGAATCACGTAATCCACGTCGGGCATGTGCGAAAGGTCCTCATCACCCATAGTGAACGCGACCGTATGCACCCCCTGCGCTTCCAATTCAGCTTTTGCATCCGCATCAGAAAAGCGAGCTGCGGCCCACACTTCATTGTTCTTGTTCAGCTGTTCGGTAATCGGCCTAGCAACCTGTCCGGTTGCTCCAGTGACGAGTATTCTTTGGTTCTTGAGCATCGTGTTGTGCCTCCATAAAGTCAATTTCTAATGTAGCTGGCATACCAGCACAGTGACAGCGGTGCGGATTAGAAATGCATACCATCGTTACTAGAGCTACGGTGAGGCCCAATTTTGAGGTAACCTTAGCGCAAGTTACATCATCTCAATGGATAAGATTTGCAGTGGTAAACGGAAGCCCCTCCGCCAAAATGGCCGATTGGCAGACTCAATTTCTTGGCGCTCACCGTCTTCCGGTGGACTATATCGACATGGCAACTCGCTGGTTTGAGCCGCTTGCGGTAGATATCGCCATGCGCCAAAAAAGTGCATCTAAGCCAATCTTAGTAGCTGTGAATGGCAGCCAGGGTTCAGGGAAAAGCACGCTCTGCGACTATTTGTGCCAGTCACTGAAGGTAAATCATCAGCGCTCTGCAATTGCCATGTCGCTAGACGACTTTTACCTAACGCGGGAAGAGCGAAATACTTTAGCTACAGATGTGCACCCATTGTTACAGACACGCGGCGTACCTGGCACACACGACCATCAGCTACTGGACAATACGCTGGCTGCTCTCATGCAAACGACATCTAAAGCGTCGGTGGCTATTCCACGCTTCGATAAATCTACGGATGATCGACAACCGCAGGAACTTTGGCAACGCTTGAGCAGCCCTGTAGACGTAATTCTTCTCGAGGGATGGTGCATGGGGGCAACCGCACAAGCAGAAGCTGAACTTCATAATCCTATTAATACACTAGAAAGCGAAAATGACGCAGACTGCGTATGGAGAACACACAGTAACAGCGTACTACGCGATAAGTTTCATCCGCTGTACGCAATGGTGGATCTCTGGATAATGTTGGCCGCGCCCTCCTTTGAAACGGTATTGGGATGGCGGCGTGAACAAGAACATAAGCTAGCTGAAAAAACGCCTGGAAAAAACGAACCTAATCAAATAATGGACGACGCGACGGTGGCCTTTTTCATCAATCACTTCGAGAGAATTACGCGGCACTGCCTCGAAAACCTGCCGATGAAGGTGCACCACTTTCACCAGCTCGATAGCAACCGAGCCATTATTGCCTATCGCAACCAGCCGCGAGCGCAGGTAGCCCCCTGAGCCGCTCCAACACACTGCCGTTAGTCTTCAGCGATTTAGACGGCTCGCTGCTAGATCACAACACCTATAGCTTCGCCGCTGCGTTACCGGCGCTAGCAAAGCTCCGCCAGCTGAAGATTCCCGTTGTTTTAGCCTCCAGCAAAACGCGCGCTGAAATGGAATCAATTCGACAAGCGATGGACAACCCACATCCGTTTATTGTCGAAAATGGAGCGGCCGTGTTTTTACCCAAGGCCCTCTTCCCATCGTGCCCCGATCAGGCTCATAACGGGGGAGAACACTGGACCTTTGCAACAATAGAACCTCGTGCTCATTGGCTGGCGCTGATTGAGGATGTTGGCAAAGAGTTTCAAAACCAATTTATTGGGTTTTCAACTGCGGGCGCCGAAGGTATCGCCAAAATGACAGGGCTTTCGCTGGCTGCTGCCAGCGCGGCGAACCAACGAGGTTACAGCGAGCCGCTGCAGTGGCTGGGCACAGAAAGTAACAAGAAACGGTTCATTGAGCGCCTTGTTAACTCCGGCGCCACTGTACAGCAAGGTGGCCGCTTCTTGAGTGTTAGCGGCGCATGTGACAAAGGCCGAGCACTTGAGTGGCTACGAACACTCTATGCCAGTGAAAAACTAACCAAAACAGCAGTAACCGATATCGCCATTGGCGATAGCCAGAATGATTGCGCAATGCTCGAAGTGGCTAAAACGGCACTTCTCATTCGTTCGCCGGTACATGATTTTCCCGATCTAAAGCGAACGTCTGGCATCATACGCAGTGATGCCACTGGCCCAGCGGGTTGGGCGCAGGGTGTTATGCAGTGGCTCCATGAAGGCAAATTACTTGAAGAAGACAGCAATCACTAACTAGGAACTCAATACTGTGGGCGATTTTTATCAGAACGGCATCATCACAACACTGCACAATCTCGCTGACAGGCCATTGTCGGAACTTGAGCAGGAACTCACCGAGTTTTCGAACAAGCGCCCGATGGGTCTCATACTGCCATCGCTCTACTCCGAACTACAGGGAGACGCCCTGCCCAATATCGTCAATGAGCTAGTGAAGGTGCCTTACCTTGCAGAGATAGTGATTGGGCTAGATCGTGCCAGTGAATCGGAGTATCGCAGTGCGCTTAGTTTTTTCGACAAACTTCCACAACACCATCGCATACTGTGGAACGACGGCCCTCGCCTAACGGCCATTGACGCAAAGCTAAAAGAACAAGGGTTGGCGCCACGCGAGCTGGGCAAGGGTCGCAACGTTTGGTATTGCATGGGTTACGCGCTGGCTACCGGGCGATCCGAATCGGTGGCGCTGCATGATTGTGACATCGTTACCTACGATCGTTCATTACTGGCAAGGCTCATTTATCCGGTTGCGAATCCGCACTTCAACTACGAATTCTGCAAAGGCTACTATGCCCGAGTGGCTAACGGAAAAATCAATGGCAGGGTGAGCCGATTACTAGTGACGCCGTTGCTGCGTGCGCTTAAGAAGACAGTTGGCGACATGGAGTATCTCGAATACATGGATAGCTTTCGCTATCCATTGGCGGGTGAATTTTCATTTCGGCGAGATGTACTCAATGACATATTGATACCCAGCGATTGGGGCTTAGAAATTGGCGTGCTGTCGGAGATGTATCGAAACTACTCCAATAACCGTTTATGCCAAGCTGATATCGCCGACATTTACGACCATAAGCATCAATCGTTGTCCGCCGAGGATGAGTCATCCGGGCTTTCAAAAATGTCCATTGATATTGCTAAAGCGCTATTTCGAAAACTGGCTACGCGTGGGGTCATTCTCAACAGAGAAACGTTTCGCTCTCTAAAAGCAACCTACTATCGCGTTGCATTAGACTTCGTTGAGACATACTACAACGACGCGTTAATGAATGGATTAACACTGGACATCCACGCCGAAGAACAGGCGGTAGAACTCTTTGCTGAAAACATCATGAAAGCGGGCGAAGCTTTTCTGGAGCGACCCATGGAAAGGCCATTCATTCCCAGCTGGTCTCGCGTTATCAGCGCCATGCCCAATATTCTTGAAGATATCGCCGCAGCAGTCGAGGCAGACTTTGCCCAGTACAGTGGAAGATAAATATGGCTGCAGAACACGCATCCTCACTGCAGCAACGCATTGATCAACATCTAAACGTCATTTATGACGGGATCGCACTCGCTCAAAGCAGTAACGTATTAGCGGGCGAACTGATGCGCCTGATGGAAATATCTGAGGAAGAGTTTCGACCCACCAGACAGACCAACCACTGGTCACAGCGCGACGCTGTAATGATCACCTATGGCGACAGCCTGCTTAAAGACAACGAAAAGCCACTGGCGACGCTGAAACATTTTTTGGATCACCGTATTGGAGATACTCTTAGCGCGGTACACATTCTCCCCTTTTATCCATGGAGCTCCGACGACGGTTTTTCTGTGCTGGACTACTCCAGCGTGAACGAATCGCTTGGCGACTGGGCTGACATCAGCGCCATTGCGGCAGACCACGACCTGATGGCCGACCTTGTGATCAACCACTGCTCAAGCCGCAGCCTCTGGTTCGACAATTTTTTAAAAAACAAAGAACCTGGCAAGGACTTCTTTTTTACCCTGGACCCAGAAGAAGATATCAGCGCCGTGGTACGCCCAAGAACCTCGCCGCTGCTAAAGCAGGTTGAGGCGGTAGATGGAATTCGGCACGTTTGGTGCACATTTAGTCACGATCAAGTTGATTTGGATTTTCGCAACCCAGAAGTGCTTAAACAGTTCGTGTCGATTATTAGGCACTACCTAAGCGCCGGCGTCAGGCTGTTCAGGTTAGATGCAGTTGCGTTTCTTTGGAAGATAGCCGGCACTACCTGCCTAAACCTTGATCAAACTCACGAAGTTGTGCGCCTTCTCAGAACACTGATTGAACACGCCAACCCCCGGGCCATCATCATCACCGAAACCAATATTCCCAACCGTGAGAATCTCTCCTATTTTGGTAACACCAACGAAGCTCACTGCGTTTACAATTTTTCGTTACCGCCTCTGCTGGTGAACGCACTGATTACCGGCAGCTGCCACCACCTGAAGAACTGGATGATGAGTATGCCCCCGGCCCAAAATGGCACGGCGTACTTCAACTTTATTGCATCTCATGATGGTATTGGCCTAAGGCCTGCTGAGGGCCTGCTCTCCGACCAAGAACTCAAGAAACTGATTGACACTATGCACGCCTTCGGCGGCCATGTTTCTTATCGCGCCCTGGAGTCTGGCGAGCAGAAGCCCTATGAAATTAACATTGCGCTGCGCGATGCCTTACAGGGCACGGTTCATGGCCCAGATACCCACGGCATAGCAAGACTCGTTTGCGCGCATGCGATCATGCTTGCCTTAGAGGGAATCCCGGGAGTTTACATACACAGCTTGCTCGGCACGCATAACGATGCACAAAAAGTGCATAACACTGGCCAATACCGCTCTATCAATCGGCACCAGTGGGATTACCAACAGCTAACACAGCTACTTGACGAGCCGACAACAACACATAGCGAAATTTTTGGACACCTGTCTTCTCTACTGCGCGTTAGGGCACAACAGGCAGCCTTCCACCCGAACGCAACCCAATACACGCTGCACATAAGCGATGCTGTATTCGCCTTTTGGCGGCAGTCTATTGACCGAAGACAAAGCATCTTCTGCCTTCACAACGTGACGGACCAAGAACAAACTATCACGCTCTCGGAGATTAATTTGATCTATTCGCAGCACTGGGTCGATCTGATTAGCCAGCAGAAGTTAGAGGAAGACCAACCTGTGCTCCAGCTAAAACCCTACCAAAGCGTCTGGATAACCAACTTGGCCCATCACGAGGGCAGTGAGGACAACGGGCCTGCAGTAGCGTGACGCGGGTTCGACGCGTACAATTCTCGCATGACTACTAAACACGCTATACACGCAGATTTTGCGAAGCTTCCAGGCTTCACACTCAAATTCAAACAGCCGCTGCTTGGGCTGATCAATACCATGGCGGGGGTGCAGTGTTTTTTTACCAAGCGCTCGTTAACTGTTGAGCTTGAAAATCACAGACTCACGCGCGCAGATGGCTCTACGCTAAAACTGTTTACATTAAGCCCGCCTGGCGTGGGCGATTCCGCACCCGCGCTCATCTATTATCATGGTGGCGGCTTTGGCATTACTTACGCGGGCCTTCATGTCACCAACTGCCAGCGCTACGCCATTGAAAGTGGCTGCAAAGTCATCTTCGTAGAATACCGGCTTGCCCCCAAGCGCCCCTTTCCCTACGGCTTCGACGACTGCTACCAAACACTGGAATGGACACTGGCAAATGCCAGCAAGCTAGGCATAGACCGCAGCCGCATAGCCGTTGGCGGCGACAGTGCCGGTGGCGCCCTCGCAGCCGGAGTAGCGCAAAAGGCCCGAGACGAAAACCTCACAGATTTGTGTGGGCAGCTGCTCATTTATCCGGTGACCGATAACACTTGCTCTACACAATCAGCCACGCAGTTCGTAGATGTGCCGGTTTGGAATGCGGTGTCTAACCGCTACATGTGGGATATGTATCTGAAAGATTTCTCCGGCGAGCAGGCCCCCGCTTACGCAGCACCCGGGCACGGCAACACAGACAATCTATCGCTATGCTACGTAGAGACCGCCGAGTTCGACCCATTGCGCGATGAGGGCCGCGCCTACACAGCCTCCTTAAAGGCAAGCGGTGTGGATGTTGTTGAGCACTTTGCTGCCGGCGCGGTGCACGGCTATGACGCTATGGAAGAGAGCGAAGTCACCCAACAGGGGATGCAGGCACGTGTCGATTTTTTGCGTCAGGCGTTTTGCTCCTAACGCTCAAACCATCACTGTCCCGTTACGCCCCGCTACGTCTGGTTGAGCCATGCTCTACCTGGCGCTTCGACTTTCGCTTCTTCGACTCTCGTTTCGTCTACTACTGCAGCGTTTAGAACAGTAAACAACATTCTCCCAGTTAAGTCGCCACTTTGCGCGCCATTCAAATGGCCTGTGACAAACCGGACACTCTTTTTTGGGTAGCTGGCCTTTTCGCAAAACTAATCCTGATCTTCAAGAATAGGCCAATCTGCCGCATCTGCGACGTATTTTGGCTGTGCTGGTTGCTCACCATTCCACTTCGCGACAAACACACCGTCTGGGTCATGTTCTTTCGTTTGCTTCGCCAGATTAAAGTGTCGACCCCCGCGTGGATCAGCGCCTACGCCCGCAATGTACTGCCAGTTGCCGTAGTTACTGGCCACATCGTAATCAATAAGGTGTTTTTCGAAAAAGGCCGCACCGTAACGCCAGTCAATGCCAAATTCGTTGATTAAACAACTAGCGGCTATCTGACGCCCTCGGTTGCTCATCCAGCCGGTTTCGACCAGCTGATGCATAAGCGCATTAACCAGAGGGTAATCGGTACTGCCACTGCTCCAACGCGCAAAACCACGCGGATCAAAGGTGCAGTTGTGCAAGCGCTTTCGCCCACCCGAAGGGCGTAGCTTAAACAGACTCACGTCATCGCCCAGCGCACGCCAATGAAAATACTCTCGCCACAGTAATTCGAAGTACAGCCAGTACGTTGAGTCGTTGGCGGTGTCACTAATTTCGAATTGCTTAATGGCTTCGTTAACTTCGCGCGGAGACAGTGAGCCGTTGGCCAACCACGGCGACAGCGTGCTTGAGCCATCTAGGCCGTCTAGACAGTTGCGCGTTGCTTTGTAGGTAGCGATGGAGCGTTCTTCGAACACAAACTGGCGAAGACGACGGTGAGCCGCGGCGCTTCCACCGCGCAATGGAAGCGCAATCGGCGCTTGCGCTGCGCTGTCTAGTAGCGGATGAAAGGCCGCGGAAGGTGGGGGCGGCAATTCCACCGGCGCAGACAACGGCGTCGGAATGTCCATCGCAGAAACAGACTTTTTAAACGGCGTAAAATGTTCTGGCACATCATCAAGATCAAACGGCAGGCCAGCTTCATCAAAGAGTGTTGAGCCACCGTGCACAGTGAAGGGGACTGGCAGCCTGTTGCGCAAGTTCTCCAGCGACTTACGCTCATAAAACCCTGGCGTTTTACTCGTTGCCACGGCATCAATTTTATACTCACGCACTAAGTCAGGAATCACTAGCTCAGGTGAGCCCTGCAATACCAGCAAGCTCTGCTCAAGCGGCTCAAGCTCGGTTTTCAGGGCCTGCAGGGATTCACGCTGAAAGCGCTCGCGCTGCTCGCCAATGCCGGTGCTGTTGCACCAGGGGCGATTAACCGGATGTAAGTACACCAGTAACAGAGAGTCAGCAGCGATTTGCGCCAGCAGCCCGGGGTTATCGCGTAAGCGAAGATCGTTTTGAAACCAGTAGAGTGTGCGCATGCTAAACCTACGCAGGCGAAAGGTAACCGGATTCAATGGGGTGACGCTGCTCACGGCCCAGAATTGGCTCCTCAGCGATCGCAACTTTTCCCGATGCTTCGAGCAATATAAAACGGCTGGAGTGCGGCTTTCAGCCTTTTATACTCCATACGGTTAGAACACCAACGACCAACAAAAGGAGCATTCAGCATGAACCGCAACACAACCCCATCATCAGGTGAAAAAACGTGGCGTGAGCACGCCAGCCATTGGCTACAAGATCCTCTGCGATCCGTCGTTGTAGCCTCAGCCACCTGCATGAGCAGCCTCGGTATTGTTCTAGGCGGTTCATGGTTCATCAGCATGACCCTGAGCTAGCAGGAACATTCACTGATTAGCTAGAACCTATCGCTGCTATTGAATTATACGATTTTAACTATCTTCTAGGCGTTGCTACATTGGGTACCACAGGATTGGACGATTAACAGGTCCTGCCAAAAACGGTTTTACCCGCTATACCACCCCTAGGAGAAGAACAATGGCTAAACGAAACACCCTGTTGTCAGCCGCTGTTGCCAGCGCGCTGACGCTGTCAGTTGCATCGACCTTCACTTCAACAACAGCACTGGCCAAGACCTCAACTAAGCCAGCCGGCGCCATGGGCTTTGGCCACGCTGCCGCCGGCCAGCCAAAAAGCAACCAGTTCTGGTGGCCCGACCAGCTCGATCTGTCAGCGCTGCGTGATCATGACACTCGCTCCAACCCCCTGGGCGAAGATTTCAACTACGCTGAAGCGTTCAACAACCTTGACATGTCCGCAGTGAAATCCGACATAGACAAGCTGCTCACCACCTCGCAAGACTGGTGGCCTGCGGACTTCGGTAACTACGGCCCATTCTTCATTCGGATGACTTGGCATTCCGCGGGCACTTACCGCACTCTGGACGGTAGAGGCGGCGGTGACGGCGGTCAGCAACGCTTCGACCCACTCAACAGCTGGCCAGACAACGGCAACCTTGATAAAGCACGCCGTCTGCTGTGGCCCATAAAACAGAAGTACGGTGAAAGCCTTTCATGGGGCGACTTGATGATTCTCGCCGGCAACGTGGCTCTAGAGAACATGGGCTTTGAAACCTATGGTTTCGCAGGCGGCCGCACAGACGACTGGGAACCTGATTTGACCTACTGGGGCCCAGAAGTTGAGATGCTTGCCAGTGATCGCCATGAAAAAGACGGCAAGCTGGAACGTCCTCTCGGCGCCACACACATGGGTTTGATTTACGTGAATCCGGAAGGTCCTCGCGGCAAGCCCGACCCAGTCGGTTCGGCAAGAAACATTCGCATCGCATTTGGCAGAATGGCAATGAACGATGAAGAGACTGTTGCGCTTATTGCCGGCGGCCATACCTTCGGCAAAATGCACGGTGCGCACAAACCCAGTGATTGCGTAGGCGGAGAACCCGGTGCAGCACCTCTGGAAGAACAAGGCCTTGGCTGGAAAAACAAATGCGGCAAAGGGCATTCAGAAGACACCGTGACCAGCGGGCTTGAAGGTGCGTGGACGCAGGCGCCCACACAGTGGACAACACTCTACCTGCAAAACTTGTTGAATCTGGAGTGGAAGGAAACGCGCAGCCCTGCAGGCGCTATTCAATGGATACCCACCGATGAAGCGATGCACAACTCTGTGCCAGACGCCCACGTTGAAGGTAAGTTTAATGCGCCGGTGATGACAACTGCTGATTTGGCATTGAAGTTCGACCCAGCATACAAAGCCATCGCCGAAAGCTTCCTTGCAGATCCGGCAAAGTATCAGCTGGCCTTTGCGAAAGCCTGGTACAAGCTCACTCACCGCGACATGGGTCCAAGTGCGCGCTACCTTGGCGATGGCGTGCCCGAGGAAACCCCTATCTGGCAAGACCCGGTGCCTGAGGTAGAACACAAACTCGTTAGCGCTGGCGAAGCGCGCTCGCTCAAGAACGAGATTCTTGAGTCAGGCTTAACCGTTTCTGAACTCGTGCGCACAGCATGGGCCGCTGCTTCCACTTTCCGTGCCAGCGACATGCGCGGTGGTGCTAACGGCGCTAGGCTAGCGCTTGCGCCGCAAAAAGACTGGGCCGTGAACAACCCCGCGGAAGTTAAGCGTGTGCTGGCCAAGCTAACGGAGATTCAAGGTGAGTTTAATGAATCACGCCTGCGCCGCAGCAAAGTGTCACTGGCTGATCTCATCGTATTGGGTGGCGCTGCCGCGATCGAAAAAGCGGCTGACGATGCGGGCGTCAACGTAGAAGTGCCTTTTGAGCCGGGCCGCACCGACGCTAGCCAAGCCCAAACTGATGTGCAATCGTTTGCGCTGCTGAAGCCGAGTGCCGATGCGTTTCGCAACTACTATGACGCCGATTCAGCCTACCAATCGCCCGCAGAAATGCTGGTAGATAGGGCTGATCAGCTGTCGCTAACGGTGCCAGAAACAACGGCGCTCATCGGTGGCCTGCGCGTATTGGGAGCGAATGCCGCAGGCTCAAAGCACGGCGTGCTTACGCAGAACCCTGGAACGCTCACCAATGACTTTTTCGTGAACCTGCTGGATATGGCTACACAGTGGCGCAAGGGTAGCGAAGACGGTCTGTATGAAGGTGTTGATCGCGCTAGCGGCAAGGTGATGTACACCGCAACGCCAGTTGATCTGATTCTGGGATCTAACTCTGAGCTACGCGCAGTGGCGGAGTCTTACGCCTACGACAATGCACAGGAACGCTTTGTTAACGACTTCGTAGCGGCCTGGACCAAAGTGATGCAACTGGATCGCTTTGATTTAAAGCACGATATCTAAAAGAGCAGACTCGTTGCGCCAGCGAAAGCTGGCGCAACTTTTTTCAATCACCAACCCAAACCCCATGAAAACCAAAAGGAACGCGGTAAGGCAATTCAACCCGCGCAACTGGGCTCCCACTAAAATCTCTCGCATCAATCACCAGCAAATCACTTTGATTTCGGGCTTCATTGAAAGCAAGGCACAGCAACCACCCCTCTTCCTCACCATTTGTACCCGGCTCGGGAACAAAAATCGCCTCGCCAAGCTGAAGATCACCTTCAGGCACATGGCGCTCAAAGTTACCCGTTTGATGGTCATGCCTAATAATTGCTCGCGCCGTGGGCAAATTCAGAGGGCCAGAGCGCTCGGTAAAATCCAAACCATAACCATAGCGATAAGGCTGCCCAATGAAGTTTCGGTTCACCTGCCCAAAATCCATGGGTACATCGTTTATGCGTTGCTCAGAAACTGTCGCTGCATCCAGGTTAAAACGGTATTGCGTGAGATACGAAGGCTTGGATAAATCTTGATTGCTCTCTTCCCAGAATGGCGCGTCAATCCGCGACGCATGCACTAACAACTCCCTGGGGTTGCCCGGGTTTTCGTAGGCATTCATAGTGTGAAAAATAAAACCGTTGTTCACCTCGAACCACATGATGTCGGCGTCACCTCCACTTCTGGGCATCACACCCATGCGCGGAACATGTTCTGAACTCCAACCAAACGGAAAACCATTGCCAGCCACTGCCTGATCCAAATCAAACACCACGGGCAGATCATAAAAAATGACATAGTTTTCGGTGATGGCGAAATCATGCATCATCACTGAAGCAGGTAGCGTAATCGCTTCGCTACGTACCAATTCACCGGCAGCATTGGCCTGATAAAACATCAAGTAGGGCGGCAAAAAATCGTAGCCAAAAAACAACATATCGCCGCTAACAGGACAAATTTTGGGGTGTGCCGTCATCGAGCCGTTCATTCGTCCGGCAAAGTCATACACGCCCACTGTCGAAAGATCCTCAGGCAGGCTTTCATAGGGCAAGCCGATTTCACCCATGGTCAACAGCTTATTGGCATGAAAAATCGGAGCAACATTGCTGTAGCTAGAGACTGGGTCGGTGGGCACCAAATCATCGGTGCCCGCATCGCGCAGTGACGTTTGTATATACCGGTTGCGATACCACTGGGCCTTCCCATCTTCCAGCCGTATGCCGTGCAGCATGCCATGCCCTAGAAACCAGTGGTCTGTATCTTCGCCATTGGAGCCGTTGCGCACATACACGCCATTTAAAGCAGCTGGTAGCTCGCCAACAATTCTCAAATCCGCCGTCTCGCGCTCTTCCAGCACTGGGGCATAGTTATCACTGAGCCACCAGCGTCCCTGAGGGTCCTGCGGTAGCGGCATTTTGACAAAGGCTGAGACCTCGCCAACACGCTCATAATTCCCATCGCTGCCATCACTACAACCGCCCAACCAGACAGGAAGGCTAGCAGTCGCTGCCGCTGATGCGCCTAATCGTATAAACCGCCTTCTTGAAATTTCGTTCATAGCACCCGCCTGGCCCACATAGCATCGTCAATCGCTACATTGTAGTCATGCATACCAGAATTCACTACAACGTATCAGCCGATCCACGCTATGCTATGCAGCATGAATACCACTACTTCTGCATCAGAAAGTATGGCGCTGAAACCCATTCAGCTGGGATTGCGGGAAACTATTCGCCTGATGCGCAAAAGCTACGCTAACCCTCTGCGGCATTCTCAAGAACTGCAAGAACGGTTTGGCGATGCTGTCATGCAGCGTTTCATGGGTATAACCATCGTACATTTGTACGGTGCCGATGCGCACCGCCTCGCTTTGCTAAACCCAGATCAGATCTTTTCTAACAAGAAGGCATGGGATCAGATTATCGGGCGTGTTTTCCCTAATGGCCTCATGCTCCGAGATGGAGAAGACCATCGCTACCACCGGCGCCTGATGCAAGCGGGCTTCAAATCAAAAGCCATGCAGCGCTACATGACAAGTATGGAGCCTCAGGCGCGAAACGCCATCAGCAGCTGGCCTGTCAATACGGGCTCAACGCTCAACGCCTATCCCACGTTTAAGGCGATGACGCTAGACATGGCCGCAACTATATTCCTGGGCATGGACCTGGGCGACGAGTCGAAGAAAATCAGCGAAGCCTTTGAAGCGACAGTCGCCGCATCCATGCCGAGAATACCGCTGGCCGTACCTGGCACCATTTTGTGGCGGGGTATACGTGCACGACAGTATATGTGCGACTACTTCCTGCGATTACTGCCCGAGAAAAGAGCAGGCGATGGCCAGGATATGTTTTCATTGCTTAGCAAAGCTACCGATGAAGAGGGCAATCGCTACACCGATCAGGAGGTTGTCGATCACATTATTTTCTTAATGATGGCAGCACACGATACAACAACCAGCGCACTCACCAGCATGACGTATGCTCTGGGCAAAAATCCGCAGTGGCAACAAACGCTCTACGAGGAAGTTAGCGCGATAAACACTGAACACCTCACTTATAACGATCTTGAGAAGATGCCGCAAACCGAATGCGTTACGAATGAAGCACTGCGCATGTATCCGCCGCTATCCACGTTACCTAAGTACAGCCTGAAGAGGTTTGAGTATGCCGGTGTTACGATTCCTGCAGGCGCAATGGTAGCGACTTATCCTATTCATACACATTACATGGGTCAGTACTGGAGCAACCCCGAGGTATTTGACCCAAACCGTTTTAGTAGCGAGCGCGCAGAGCACAAACAGCACCCCTACTGCTGGGTACCCTTTAGCGGTGGAGCGCACATGTGTATTGGCCTGCACTTCGCCATTATGCAAATCAAGCTAGTGATGTTTGAAATGCTTCGCAACTATCAATGGAGCTTGCCTGCAGAATATGAAATGCCGGTACAGCAATCACCCATATCAAAACCCAAAGACGATCTACCCATCTACTTCGAACCGCGTTAGATCGATAAACCCATAATAAGAATGGTCATACATCCACTATGAAAATTGATACCCCAACGCTTAGAAAAAATTCATTTGCTGCTATTGCACTGCCATTACTCAGCTTAGTTGCAAACGCAACATACGCGCAGTACACGCCGTGGGCAGAAGAAGACTACCCTATGCAACTACTATGGGGAGACACGCACTTACATAGCGCTTACAGCGTCGATGCGAACACCATGGGCAACGTTGGGCTACCTCCGGCTGACGCCTATCGATTCGCAAGGGGCGAGGCAGTCACCGCCAATAACGGTATGGTTGCAAAACTGAATAGGCCATTAGATTTTTTGGTGGTGTCTGACCACGCAGAGCAACTCGGTACCATGTTAAAGCTGCGCGAGGGAGATTCGAGGTTACTGGCAGACCCCGAAGCCAAAAAAGTGTACGAAGCGATGAGCAGCGGCGATGCCGATTCAGCCAGTCTGGTCATGCGCGAGTTTTTGTTAAAGATGAGCGAGGGCGTAGCAATGCTTGAAAATGCGGAGATCTCCAGTGACATCTGGAAGGCTTCGCTGGCGGCCTCTGAAGCCTTCAATCAACCTGGCAAGTTCACTAGCCTGATCGGTTTCGAGTGGACATCAATGCCTAATGCTAACAACCTTCATCGCGTAGTTATCTATGGCGATGGCGCCGACAAGGCCGGACAGATGCAGCCTGTGTCATCAAATGACGGCGAGGATCCAAGCAACCTGTGGGATTTCATGGAGGCATACGAAGCAAAAACCGGCGGCAGAATTATGGCCATTCCGCACAATGGCAATCTCAGCAACGGCAAGATGTTTGAAAATACAGACTACAGCGGACAACCTATTGATGCGGCATATGCCAAACGTCGCGCCCGCCTCGAACCCATTGTAGAGGTCACGCAGATAAAGGGCGATGGCGAAACACACCCCCTTCTTTCACCGGAAGATGCTTTCGCCGATTTTGAAACCTGGGACGGGGGTAACTTTGCAGCAATGGCGGCCGCCAACAAAAAGCCCGACATGCTTAAGCATGAATATGCGCGCAGCGCACTGAAGCTTGGGCTTTCTATCGAAGCACAAACAGGCATTAACCCCTACCAGTTTGGAATGATCGGCAGTACAGACTCCCACACATCACTGGCCACTGGTGCCGAAGACAACTTTTGGGGCAAAGCAACATTTAATGAGCCTGGCACCAACAGAACAAAGCCGGCGGACACAGGGTTACCCGGTGAAGACGACCCTGAGGTTGAATTGTCAAAGGGCTGGACGTTTGTAGCCTCGGGATACACCGCAGTGTGGGCCAGAGACAACACGCGCGAAGAAATATTTGATGCGATGCAACGGCGCGAAGTTTACGCAACTACAGGCTCGCGCATTGGCCTCAGATTCTTTGGCGGATTCGATTTCACTCAGGGAGATTTAGACCAACCGCATTGGGTGCGGATTGGCTATCGCAAAGGTGTACCCATGGGTGGGGAACTGAGCAAAGCAGATGTAGGCAAAAGCGCAAAGGCCCCAGCGTTCCTACTCATGGCAATGAAAGACCCTGATGGCGCTAATCTAGACAGACTTCAGATTGTAAAAGGCTGGCACACTAAGGATGGTGAAACACGCGAGAAAGTCTACACGGTCGCCGCCTCGGACGGACGACGGATCAAACGAAACGGCAATGTTAAAGCGCTCAACAGCACGGTGGATGAGGCGACTGCAACCTACAACAACACTCAGGGAGCCAGCAGCCTGCAGGCGTTTTGGGTAGATCCGGATTTTGATCACAACCAGCGTGCTTTTTACTATGCACGGGCAATCGAGATCGAAACGCCGCGCTGGTCTTTATACGACGCGGTTAGATTAGACAAGCCGCTAGCGGAAAACGACCCGAAGCGGGTGCAAGACAGAGCCTATAGCTCACCCATTTGGTATACACTGAATTAGCCTTTGGTTTGCGCAAGCTTGTACTGACTGGCATCAGTAATAAAGTCTGCGTGTCCGTAACTCTCCAACAAGCCTGCCAACTTATTCGTCAGACGCTTATCGAGCATGCTGGCCACGGCAGGCACCTTCATTCCAAACGTGTAAAAGTTTGAGGTTGATAAAATAACGGCGATCGTCGTCATTGCCGCAGCTTTGTCCTGTAAGGAATACTGCACCCCCATCGCATTCGCACGGCCCACTTTTCCTTCGCAAAAATTTTGGATCAGAAAAAACTTCGAAAAGCCGCGCTCCATCCAGCGATGCATGCGGCCCCTCACTGTTGGCTCGTTAAAAAGCTCAGCGTCAATAGTACCGCGCACCAGCTCACCACAGGTTTCGTCTTCAAACTCTTCACGCAGTGACAGAGTGCGTGCCATCATCAAATCAACAATCTCCTCGGGTGTCTCACCGAGCAAATCCTGAGGCAAGCCTAGAAGAAAGCAGCGATATCGAGCCATTTCAACCCGCTCCCTCTCCTGCTCGGTGAAAGTTGTTCTTCCCTTTGCGAGCAGCTTAAAGGACAGGAGAAATATTCCAATTAAACCAGCGGGCATCTGATCAACCTGCGGAATAGGGATGCCATACGTTTTCACATCCCACTCACCGGAGCGCATAATGTTAAAGCGCACCATGGAGTGCATTAAGCGAACTTTGGCTGCCGCTTTAAAACCAGCACCAAAACGATGCATCGCCCCTGGCATTGCAGTGGCAGTAAAGAAACTGGCTGTTTCGAACACACGCCGGGCAGATTTCGCGTCTGAGAGCGTACCCGTCATCGTCATCGGCAGCGCAGTGTATTTATTCATAAAAGTCGCTATAAAAGCACCGCGAATAGCAAAAGGTGAAATGGTGGCCAATGGAATGCGCTCATGCCGTGCGCCCTTCTCTACCATTGCCATATCAACCCAGTCAGGCGTGGCCTCCATTGCGCGAATAAACGCCTCTAGTTCAGGCGGCGCATCAGGCACCGCATCAAGGCCTAGTTCGCACGCCTTCTCAAGCAAACTGACTAACTCCCGAAACCCGTAATCGGGGATTAGCGCTGCATAGGCATCGGCCACCCGGTCGCCTGTCATCGTGTAGTTACGAATTCTCTCTACCAGATCAGGCTGCGCCAGCGCTCGATCTGCATAAGACTGGTACCGGCCTGGCAACTTGCGGCCACCAGGCTGATCCTGAACATAGCGTTCCGGGAGAATCTTGAAATCTACATCGCCATAGATACCGGGTATTTCGTACTTTTGCGCCTCGACACTTGCACAATACACTGACGAGTGCGCATCAGTTTTAACAACAGACTCCATCCTCCAACCCCTTCAGGCGCGACGCAATACACGAAAGATAGCACAGCAGAAACCAGGCTCAATTCGAATAGCTATTGCACAGGTAAAAAAGTTAAGCTGTTTCTATGTTTCAACATCCGGGAGTTTTGACGTGAGCCAGCCAATTGCGCGTACCATGATTGCCAGTGTCAGAGATGACATCACTCAGACACAGGTTCTCCACGATGAGCTGCCGGCGTTGGAGCCTGACGAAATCCGGCTTCAGGTCGACAGGGTTGGACTAAGCGCGAACAACCTGTTTTATGCGCAAATGGGCGACGCTCCCTTTCTCAAATTCTTTTCTGTGTACCCACTACTAGATGACGAACACAAGCACCTTGCTAATCTGCCAGCCTGGGGCGTGGCAACCATTATCGAATCTGCCAATGCGGCATTTGCTGTTGGCGAGCAATACCGCGGTTTTTTGCATATAGCCGATGTTGTGCAGATGAAAGCCAAGCGTACAGATATCGGTTTTAGGGCTTACGGAGCACTGCGCGATAAGCTCAACCCTGCATACAACGATTTCAAAAGAATAGACAACACGCCGCAAAGCCCACTGCTCGTCGCCGAAAACTCATCTAGCAACAATCCCAACAGCGTCGCCGATTTTGCACTCGTTGCCTCGCCTGGTGCCGTTAGCGGTTTTATCCTCAGCGAGCTACTCAAGAACAACGCATTTTATGGCGCAACATCAGTTGTTTTGACTTCGGCATCTTCAAAGCTTTCACTGGCAACCGCAATGGAACTGCAAGAGAGTGTTGCCCGCAAGGACATACAAAACATAACCGCATACACTTCAAGCAAAAATCGTGATTTCGTTGCGAGCACAAAATTGTTCAGCACAGTTCTAACAATGGATGAGCCACTGCCCACCACAGATCAACAACAGTATGTTTTCATTGATGTTGCCGGAGATGCCGACGTTTTTAAGAAAAACAAAAGCGCCATAAAAAAAGGGCTAGCCGTAGGCGGAACGCATGGCGACGCAGAGGCATCCACCTTTACCGCGTTTAGCCCCAGCGGCTTTTTGAAAATGTTCATCGACATGATGGCCCCAGACTTTTTGAAACGCTGGGCAAGCAGAGCACTGCGCCCTAAGCTCGAAATGTTTTTTGCACCTACAGTAGTGCAGGAACTTGTTTCAGCCTACGGGCAAGCAGAATTTGACCGAAAGGCCGACACCGCGTTGGCTAACTTCGCCACTACGGCGATAAACAATGATTGGGTGAATGTGGAGCGCGCCGAAACAGAAGCGGATATTCAGGCAGCTTATCGAGAGGTGATGTCCGGCGCCGTTTCACCAGCGACGGCAGTGGTTTTATCTCTCACGAATATCTGAATCGGGCACTACTTACCGGAAAACTGAGATTCAAAATAGGCTTGAAAATCGGGCATGTTTGCCAAACGATCTGCATCTACCTGCTTAGCAATTTCAGAAGACTGCATTTGCGTCATCCAGTCTCGCATGCCTGACACTTCACCCAAAATATCCCACTCAAGCTGTTTCGAACCGATGGAACCTACAACAGCATTCACATAACGCACATAGATATCTGCCATCGTAAACTGCTCACCCGCTATCCAGGGCGAGAACTTACAGAGCCTGCGCAGCGCATCCAGACCACGCTCGGTCGTTTGGCGGACATCCGCTTTCAGGCCTTCGGACGCGTTACCATTGGATAACGCAAACCCGATTAACCGCCGGCTCTGCAATTCAAGATACAGTTCAGCGATCTTCATAATCTGTCGAACCTGCGCGCGCTCCACTGCATCGGTGGGATACAAGGGTTTTTGCGGATACGCCTCTTCAAGGTAATCACAGATTACCGCTGATTCAGAGAGATGCCGGCCATCCTGCGTGGTCAGCGCCGGTACTTTGCCTAGCGGACTGATGGCCCTCCACTCGTCACCGCCGCTAAAAATAATATCTTCTTCAAATGGGATCTCTTTGTAGAGTAAAACGTGCTTAACAACATTGTAGTAATTGCTTGCCGGAAAACCGTGCAACGTAACCATAGAACTCTCTCAGGCTGGGCGTGAATGGATAGCTAGCCCGAATTAGGCGCGGCGACGCAGCAGAGCTATTGCTGCAACCATCAGCAAAAGCGAGGACGGCAATGGCACGGCATGAGTTTGGATCTGGCTCAACTGAAAATCCAACGCATACTCCGGCACGCTGCCCGAAACCTCCTGGATCCAGAATGTGTAAGTGCCAGCGCCAAGAGCGCCCACAAAACCCGTGCCACCAAACCCTGCCACACCCAGATTATCTAAAATGTCATCGCCTTCCATTGCACCTGGCGCCACGCCTATTAGCGCATTACCCAGCAGAACAGAGGCATCAAACAGTGCCGCAATCTGATTGCCCTCAGCCACCGCCAAAAAGCCCTGATCATCTTCGGTGTCATAAACATCCAGTACCAACGCGGCAAGCTCTAACCCTACTGGAACTGTAAAGCTAAAAAAGTCGCGATCTAAAGGCAATGCAGTAGTGCTGCCGTTCACCACATTCGACCCTTCGGCAACCATCAATAAGGTGGGAGCAAAATTATCGCTCGACAAGTCACCGGAGACCGACTCATCGTAGATAATTGCAGCATTGGCTCCTGCTACGAACAGATAACAGGCAACAAGTACCAGCGGAAGCCTTTTGAGGGATCGCATAATACAAGGTTGCGTAGTGCTGGAGGACATACTAGTGGAAGACATACTGGTGGAGGACATAGTGCTTATCTCTTAGAAAATTGTCAGAAAAGGGGCTTATCAAAAGAATAGTATAAACCGGACACTTTTCAACCTCTTGTGAGCGCTGAACAGAGAAATCGCGTACGAACGCGAGAACTCGAGAACTCGAGAGGCATTTGATTCGTCGGCGGCTCTGTGTGTATTCTGCTCACCCATCAGTTATCTCCCATAAACACAAAACCTCATAGGCGCTTCATTTTGAACGAGTTGTTTTCACTGGCAGGCAAGGTCTGCGTTATAACCGGCGGTTCACGCGGTCTCGGCTACGCGATGGCGCAAGCTTTCTTCTCAGCCGGAGCGAAACGCATTTACATTACCGCGCGCAAAGCAGAGGCGTGCCAGCAGGCCGCAGCCGAATTGTCGGCACACGGAGAGTGCATCGCTTTACCTGGCGACATTGCCGACATGGATCAACTGGCTAGTCTGGTAGAGGAGCTGCAACGCAGAGAGGATGCTATCGACGTTCTGGTAAACAACGCAGGTGTTGGTTGGCTTGCCCCGCTGGATGATTTCCCCGAGAAAGGCTGGGATAAGGTCATGGATCTAAACGTGAAAACACCCTTCTTTCTAACCAAAGCCCTGAAACCACTGCTAGCCAAAAATGCCTCGCAGGCCTGTACCGCCAGTGTGATTAACATCGGCTCAATTGCCGGTGTTATGGGGCGTACAGATACGTTCAGCTACGCTCCAGCGAAAGCCGCTATTCACCAGGTCACCAGAAACATGGCAGTTGAACTGGCCAAAGACAACATACGCGTAAATGCCATTGCACCCGGTCGTTTTCACACCAAGATGACGGAATATGTGAGTGAGCAACAGGACGCCTATGAAGCCGAAATCAGCGCTATACCCCTGCACCGCTGGGGCCGCGACCCCGACATTCAAGGCATCGCGCTAATGCTAGCCAGCCAAGCTGGCGCATTTATGACGGGGCAGATTTTGGTCGTTGATGGCGGCACCACCCTCGTCTAGCGGTAGCGTTACCCTCCACCGCCTTTAAGCTCCCAAAGTGCCTGCGCAACGTCATTGAACTGCGCGCAATTTGCCCCCTCTTAGGCCGCAGGATTCCCACTTGCAGTGACTTGGCATTACCGCTCAAACCAGACATACTCGCCCCCCCAAAAAACACTGAGCGAGTAAGCGGAATGTCTCAACTCAAAACATCCAAAATCACCCTCGGCCTGGCCATAGCATCTATCGGCCTTTTGTCCCCTATCGCCGCCAACGCGGTTCTAGAAGAAGTTATCGTAACAGCACAAAAGCGTGAGCAAAGCATGCAGGATGTACCTGTGTCGGTTGCTGCTTACAGCGGTGCTGTTTTGCAGGAATCGGGTATCAAAGACGTGTTCGACCTACAAACCAACGCGCCAGGTCTCACCGTTGATCAGAATCAGAACGCCACCACCTCAAACTTTGCCATCAGGGGCATCGGCACCGGTGGCAATAACTTTGGTCAGGAGTCATCGGTAGGCCTTTATGTCGATGGTGTCTATCGCTCTCGCCAGAGCTCCATGATCAGCCAGCTGGTGGATATGGATTCAGTTGAAGTATTGCGCGGCCCTCAAGGCACATTGTTTGGTCGTAACACGTTATCGGGCGCGATCCAATTCAATACTGTAGCACCCGACTTTGAAGACACGGGATTTCTGGAGGCGACCGTTGGCAACTATGACCTCTTGAACCTTAGCGGTGCAAAATCATTCACTGCGATCGAAGATGTACTGGCCATTCGGGTCACCGGCTTCCACAGTGAGCGCGATGGCTGGATCAAAAACATTGCTCCTGCAGCAGGTGAAAGCGACAAAATTTTCGACCGTGATCGCTGGGGTTGGCGCGCGCAGGCGCTGTGGACGCCCTCCGAAGAACTCACTGTTCGTTTGATTTTAGATGATTCAAAGCTCAACGAAATTTGCTGCGGCACCACCGTAACGCACGACAACAACCGCGCCAGCGCGATCGATGGCAGCATTGGCTCAGACAGCCTGCTCACAGATCCGGCAAACAACGCCACCTTCATCTCAGAATCACGTGTGTTCGATAACGATGTTGCTTACAGCTTCAACCCTGAATCTAAATCAGAAGATCGAGGTGTTTCGCTGCAGGTTGATTACGATATCGGCGACTACACGCTAACCTCTGTCAGCGCGTGGCGTGACTTCCAGTCATTTGACAACATCGATGCCGATTTCTCCGATTTAGATGCACTGGCTGATACAAATGATGCAGACCAAAGCTCACTGTCGCAGGAACTGCGCGTTACCTTTCTGGGCGAGCGTCTCAACTATGTCGCCGGCGCCTATTACTTCACCCAAAAACTCGATTCAGAATCTCGGCTAACCTTTGGCTCACAGGCTGCTGCCTTGGCTGGTATTTTCGCTGGTCTGCCACTGCCTCAGTCCTTCTTCCCGCCCGGTGAGTCTGCTGTGGATTTCAACGAACAGGATCACGAAAGCTGGGCGCTGTTTGGTCAACTCGACTATCAAATTACCGACGCATTAACGGTAACCGCAGGCTTACGCTACTCCGACGAGACCAAAGATCTCAGCACCCGCTATGAAGAGTCCAGCAATGCGGGCGGTTTCAACCTTCGCCAGTTTGCTGCCACTTTCAGCCGCGACGATGTTGAAGAAAAGCTGGAAGACGATCAGGTAACAGGTACGTTGAAACTGTCGTACTTTGTTAACAACGACATCATGGTCTACGGTTCCTACGGCAAGGGCTATAAAGCGGGCGGTACCAATACCGACCGCATCGACCCTGACTTTGAGCAGGTGTTTGACGCCGAAACCGTAGAGTCTTACGAAATTGGTATGAAGGCAGAATTCCCTGACCAGGCACTGCGTCTGAACATTGCTCTGTACATGGCCGACGTTGAGGACTTTCAGGTAGGCACGTTCACAGGCTCAGGCTTCAACCTTCAAAACGCAGCAACCGTAGAAACCTATGGCGGCGAAGTTGAAGTGTTCTGGCAGCCTACAGACGATATCACTATTACAGCAGGCTATTCGAAAGCCGTTGCCGACTTTGATGAATTTGAGCGCGGCAATTGCTGGGTTGCTTCTCCCTTCCGTAATGGCACACCTGACCCAGGTGGGCGCATCCTTGAAGCCGACGGCTCAACTCGCCCCATCGGCCCAGGCGACGACCCCTTCGCACCTAACTTTTGTGATCGCAGTGGTGGGCGCCTTGGCACCAACCCGGAAGATTTCCTGACACTCACAGCGCGCAAAGATTTCAACGTGAGCGATTCTATTTCCGGGTTCGGTCTGCTGGAGTGGTCTCATACAGGCGACATGGTACTGGATCAGTCAAACGAGCCGCTCTCGGAGCAAAGCGCGTATGAATTGGTTAACCTGCGCATCGGCCTCATTTTCGAACAGTACGACATGGAACTCACAGCCTGGGGCCGCAACATTTTCGACGAAGAATATAACGGCACCGTGTTCCCTGCAGTACTTCAAACAGGCAAGCTCATAGCCTATCGCAGAGAGCCCGCAACTTACGGCCTCACCTTGCGCAAAGACTTCTAGTATTTCTTACACATACGAAGTCGCTTAACGCAAAAACGCCCGGGGCATGTACTGCACCGGGCGTTTTTTTTCGCCTAAAAGAAACTAGTGTCGTGTAATAGGCGGATATAACTCCAAAGAGAGAGGCACTTCCAGCGCGTTGTCTTGGACCCGCACCGGCTGCCCTATCATTTCATCATACGCAGAGGTTTGCCGAAGGCTGGCCGTTTCAATTGGAAGCAGCGCCAACGCTTCGCGGACTTCATTGAGAGAATGCCGGCAGAAGGTTTTGCCTGTATTTTCAGTCAGCAAGTGTTCCTCACCGTCTATCCACAAGGTCACCTGATACAGCGATTGATCTACCGAATGCACAACAGCTTGAGCGCTTCTACCTTCTTTCTGCAATTCACGAAAACTCTTCTTCACTACTCGACTCATTCATTACACAGTTTCAGCACTATCTACTCGACTTCTTTCACTTTGGATCACGCAAGCCTACGCACACTGTCGCGCTGGCTAATATCAGCATGCCAAGCCCACAGGTTTTCTAGCAGATGATCAGGCGGCAACCCTACTAAGGAGCCGGCAAATTCGATACAGCAATAGGCGGTAATGTCCGCAATCGAAAAACGCCGCCCTGCCATAAAGGGCCGAGAACCTAACTCTTCATTTAGACGCTCGTAAAACGCATTCACTAGTGCATCACTACGCTCTTTAGCAGCTGGGATAGGCTCGATCAATCCACTTGCGGCAATCACTGGCCCATTCACCCATGACACACCGACCTGTGAAAACAACTCTAACTCAATAAAACGATGGTGCATTTCGATTAAAGCAATTTCGCGAGGGCCGCTGCCAAAGAGATTGGGCTCAGGATGCAGCGCTTCCAAATATCGGCTAATGGCAACCGACTCTGCAATGCAGGTGCCGTCATCCAGTTCTAGAACCGGTATTTTACCGCTGGGGCTACGCGCTAGAAAATCGGGCTCTTTTTGCTCACCCTTTAGAATATCCACGTTAACGACGTTAAGGGAAACCCCTTTTTCTGCAGCGAAAATCAGAACCCGCCTTGGGTTCGGTGCATTGTCATAACCGTACAACTTCATAAGAGCTTATCCACACAATTGGCGCCAGAAACTACGTAAGCAACAAAAAGCCGCTGTCTAGTATAGGCCAGACAGCGGCTTTGCGATGCCCCAAACAGGTAGACCTGTTCAGGGCACTGTGGATGAAATAGCTTCGTTGAGCAGTTACTCGATTGGAGAGAGCAGCTTGGGGTTAACCACGAGCTCACGCACTCCGTGGGCACTACCTTCGTCGAATGCGTTGGATTCGCACCACTTGCCAATAGTGTTGATATCAAGCTTGGCGCAATGTGGCCTCACGCTCCAGGAAACCTGCAGTGGTGAACAAACCTCCTCGGTATATTTTGGCCCTGTAGTTGAGCCTGCAAACTCTACCGGCGCTCCGGTACTGAAATCCAGGCTCTTCGCTTGATGCAAACCATTAACCTTATTGCCATCATAGCTGAAGTCATTGAAATCCAGCGCTGAGGAATCGTTGACCAAAGTAAACACCTGCGTTTCAACTCTCAGATCTGGGTTTGCGCAGCTATCTGCCAGACAAGAGCCTAAGGTAGGCCCAGGAGTGACATCACAGGATGTGTGCACCCAGTGCACCTCAATGGTGTCGCCTGGCTCCAGCCCATCACAGATCTCTTTCCTGGGCGCCTTCAGCTCAGCCTTGGAAAGCGTTTGGCTCATGGCACACTGGTAACCACCACCCACTCCTTTTTTACCTTTGCCGGCGTAGATCGCAAAATCTTTTGCCTTGTGCTCGGCGTTCTGATGAAAGTGAATGTTACAAAGATTCATCTCGGTGTAATCAGGCGCTAACGAGAAAACCCTGGAATTCTCCCCCGCCAGGCTATCAATATCGCGCGGCGTTTGCGGACCGTAGCCCTCACAAGCCCCATGGTCTCCCTTTCCGTGCCCATCTGCCTGTGCGCCGGTGGCAAACAAACCCATCGCTCCAACAGCCACCGCAACCCCAATCCCTCTGTAAAGTGCATTCATATTATTGGACCCTCGCTAATAGACGTAAATTTATAATAATCGCTTTATG
>JBGCFE010000053.1:0-8956 GCA_045106775.1 Halioglobus sp. | reverse complement strand
GAGATCTCGAACCCGAGTTTGAAGATCTCTTAACCGAAGCCAGCTTGCCGGTTGAGCGCCGTGGTACACAGCGCCGCTACAAACTGCTTGAGCGCTTCGAAAAATTCCTGCAGCCCACCGGTGAGATCTTTTTACCAGGCCCTGATCCCGCGCTGATACCAACGGCGTTGGAGGGCCCCTACAAAATACTGCTGCGCATCGAAGCGACAGCCGACAAAGAAGGTAACTCCAATGCGCTAGCGGGAACGGTAATTAGTGGAGGCGTGGCAGGGTTTCCCATGCCGGTACTGCGCTATTACGTAACCGGCGACGGCAGTGTGCCTATTGGTGAGGTTGCCGCGACCGCAGATTCTTTGAGCCTCTTGCTACCGGTTAACAACTTCGATTTCTTCCCCGGGCAGCTGGCTACCTTCAGTTGGTTACCTGTGCCCAGCGCGAAACTATACCGCTTAGAAGTGCGCAGCGACGACGAAGAAGTTTTTGGTGCCATCATTAAAAGCGAACTAGATACCTACACGCTGCCCGCCTGGGTTGAGGTTAATTCAGGAGACCTATTGCGTTGGCGTGTCAGTGCCGTGGGCGATAACGGGGCAGTGACCGCCGTGAGTGAATGGCGTCGCATAATAGGCCACTAAATATCCCCAAATCGCGGGATACTCGCCCGCGCTCTCATCGTCAATACTTTGTTCAAGCCTGAAGTGAAATGTTAAAACCGAAAGAGTGGCAGGGCTTAATTTACGTTTTAAAAAAGATTTTCTAAATAGAAATAATCGATATTGATATTACGAGGAATATGTCCATGAGCCTAAAAAACGATTTACTAAAAGTAGTTCCCATTGTTGCTGGTCTTGCGCTGCTACAGGTAGCAACGCCTAGCCACAGCTCTCCATTTCGGTCGCTTACCAGCGTAAAGTTTGTTCCGTCGGTTCACAACGTGGGTGGCACAGATATTACCGAGCACAACAATGCTCGAACGTCTCAAACGACGCAGCTGCCTATCTCAGTTACTCAAGGCCTAGAGGTTCACTTTGTTTTCAAATTCGGGGGTGATTCCAGCAAGCCAGAGGTTGTTTACAGTAACCCCATGACTCAGCAAAGTATGATTCAGTGTTTTCCTTATAGCGCGAACAATAAGGATACTCAAAAGAATAAATTTGGCGGTTGCTATGCGAAAGCTGACTACTTAGATGACCTTACGGAAGAGACTACAGTGCAGCTGAGGTTTAACAGTCCTGGCGGTGGTGGGAACAAGTACCTCAACTGGACGTTTCTACCCCCGGAGACTCAAAACGGCGTTAAGAGCATTGTTGCGCCCGGTAGTGTTCTGAAAGGCGGATCTTTGAGCGCTGATATTGTTTTGGAGAATCCTGCAGCAGCAGCTCAGACACTTTATGTGGGCTACTATCCCAAGGGCTGCTTCCAGTGGGAAGGTTCTGCTAGAACAGTGCCAGATAACTCCTCACTTATTGGGTTAGCGAATTTCGCGAAGGACGAAGTGAAGCAAACAGTGGATGTAAAAGTCCAGGCTTCTTGCAAGACAAATAGCGGTTTCATCAAGGTTTGGTATGCGGATCCAGGAAAGCGGGCCAACAAAAATTTGACCCCGGATATACAGAAAAGCATACGGCTAGTAAGCCCGCGTCGATAAACCGCAATGTAGAGGCTGCCTCCCGAGGCGGCCTTAGCTACCCACACTTTAGTCGAGGAACATAGAATGAATATCATTCAAAATATCTGTGCTTCTGCCGTGGCGCTTAGCATAGTCTCAGTTTGGGCACTTGTTAGCCCTACGGTTTATGCGGCAACGAGCAATGAAGCATTCAGCCTAGAAGACATTCAAGTAAACGCTCGGAATGGTTTAGTCAACGCGAAGATAAAGCGATTACAAAATACAGGGCGGGCCAAGGCCGAAGTAAAGTTTGAGTTTGGCAAAGTGGAGGAGGTTGTGAAGGCACGGGGTCTAGGTCTTAACCAGGTGCGCAACGTAACGAGCAAAAGCCCATTTCCCTGTAATGAGAATCTTGATGCACGCATCACTCTGGTGTCTCCAGCAGAATACGCTGGCATTACTTTGAATAAGTTGGTCGAACGTAAGTGCAAAGCGGGTCGTTACAGCGGAACGCCCAATTTGGTCGTCGTCGATCTCAAGCGTAATAATCGCGGCCAAACCAATGCCCGTTCCGAAAGTATGGTGAACGTAAGAGTAACCGTTGCCAACGACGAACCCTATGGCATGCCCAACAACTCCGCCGGCGGTAACGTTTGGCACATCAACGTCCAAGGTGATTCTCGGTCTCAGCAAATGCGTCGTGCACTACCTGGTAAAAGCAACAACACTCGCAATACGAGTAATCAATACTCTTATAACACCAATATCGCACTGGGCTGTTACACGCGGCCTGACGACAAGTATGGTGAAGTAAAGGTACGTGTAGATTCGCGCAATAACATTCGTGAATCGAACGAAAATGATAATGAGCGAGTGTTCAAGATTGAACGTAACCGATGTCGTGATGCAGGCTAAATCCGGCACTCGCTAAACGAATGGGTATTGGGGAGAGCAAGGGGCAGGTGTTTAACCGGCCAAATGTTCTCCTCCTTTTTACGGTAACCAGCCACCGACCGATTGCAGCGGCTTTTGCTTTCCTGGCCGTGTCACCCAAACCGCAAGCGCGTTTCGCTTTACACTATTTTGTATGCCAGAGAGCTGTAGTTTCCATTCTCCGCTTTTCGATAGCGCTTCTTCATGACCCATAACGACAAACTGGTGTTGCAGTTTTCTCCCACGGTTTTCACCCGCTGCTACGCTTGTTTCAATGTCAAAACCCAGCAAGGCAATATTTAGCTGTAGCTTCTTTCCTTCATAGCGTTGGTTGTTGTAAGCAGCCACTATTGCACCATCGTTGATGCTGACCTTAAGTGTGCCGGCATCGCTGATGTTCGATTCTGGCAGCCGTTTGCGCTTGAACCAACCTCGCCATTCTTCGCCATTGGCGACAAAACCTGGCGTATATACTGAGGCTAAGCCGCCTTCGGCTTTGTATTTGCGCTGGCGTTTGCTGTGTTCCGCGCTGCTCCACTCGTCCTCCCAGCCAAGATAGTTCCAGTAATCCACGTGGAATGCTACGGGAACAAAACGCTCCCACAAGTCTGGATGGGCCTCAAGTTTACCGAGCCAGGCGTCGGCAGGCGGACAGCTGCTGCAGCCTTCTGATGTGTAGAGCTCAAGCAGCGTTACCTGCTCAGGACCGCTTTCAAGGTGAACGTTGTTTGGTTCCGCAGAGGCCGAGTAGGCCCCAAGCGAGATAAGTAGTGTGGTAAGCGCAAGCAGCGTGGATCGCATGTTGGATGGCATATTGAATGGCACTGTAGCTCCGTTAAACGTAAAGGCGAGTGAGTCTCTCTTTACGCTTTGACCACTAAATAGACGCTTTGATCACTAATAATTTTTCGATTTGCATATCGTTGATAGTGTGCCCGATACCGCCAACCCCTAGACCGGACTGGCGAAGGCCTGCGAAAGGCATTCCGTCCTGCCGAAAAGCGCTATGGTCGTTAATCATCACCGCTGATGCATCAAGTGAATGATAAATAGCCATTGCACGATCGATATCTTGCGCAAAGACTGCGGCCTGAAAAGCCACTTCCAGTGAGTTCGCGTGGTCAATGGCTTCGGAAATATCACTGTAGCTGTACAGGCAAACCACGGGGCCGAAAATTTCTTGCGTGCTGACCAGTGCATCATGCGGAGGGTTAAGAAGCACCGTAGGCGCGTAACAATTGTTGTCCATGCGGCGCGCGCCACACAAAGCTTCTGCGCCGGCATCGATAGCTGCCTGCACCCAGTTGTCTATGCGTTCTACCTCGGCTGGCCGAATTAGTGGCCCGACCTCGGTAGCTTCATTCTCTGGTGCGCCAACATTGAGTGACAAAGCGCCCTCGGTTAATCGCTGTGCTAGGGCATCGCAGAGGGAGGCATGCACATAAATCCGCTGTACCGACACACAGACTTGGCCCGCATGATAGAAGCCACCTTTGAGTAGCGCTGGTACTGCCTTGTCTAGATCTGCACTGGCGTCGATAATCGCTGGGGCAACGCCGCCATGTTCGAGTGCGCAACGTGTGCCCGGGGCAAGCTTGGAGCGCAACATCCAGCCAACTCTTGCGCTACCAATGAACGAGAAAAATGCGACGCGAGGGTCTGTTACCAGCGATGTCGCAAGATCTAGCGATTCGGGAATCGCAACTTGTGCCCACTCAGGGGGCAAGCCCGCTTCTCGCAGAAGCGCCACAAAACGCAAGCAGGATAGCGGCGTATCATCAGCGGGCTTAACAATAACAGGGCATCCCGCAGCAACGGCTGCGCCCACCTGGTGCACGATAAGGTTCAGAGGGTGGTTGAATGCACTTACAGCCACAACCACACCAATGGGCTCTTTTTGCGTGAAACCCGTACGAGAGGTATTCGGTGTTGGCTCCGTCAGCGGCACCACTTCTCCACTGTGCGCCGCAATATGCTCCGCACACATCACAACGCCCTCAATGGCACGATTCACTTCAACACGCGAATCAACCAGTGGTTTGCCGCCTTCGCTGGCAGCGCCCAGTGTCAAGGTTTCTGCCTGCTGTTCCATGAGTTGCGCAGTGCGCATCAGAATATGGCGGCGCTCAGTAACACTTAACCAAGCCTTTCGATTTCGAAAAGTGTCATGCGCCAACGTCAGCGCAGCCTCAATGTGCTCAGCCCCACACGTATCGACCTGGCCAATCTCCTCTTCAGTGAAAGGGGACACGACGGCAAGCTTGCCGGTGGCCTTGGGCCCCGCTAGCATTAGCTCGTACTGTTCGGTCATTGCGGTGTCTCCGAGTTGTTCTTCTTATGATGCTGTATCGGCGTTGTGTGCTGCACTAATAGTTTATGCCAAGGCCAGTTTAGCCAGGCTAGATCGGGCAGGTGATTTCACCCAATCTCTCGGTAAGCTTCATATTCTCATCATAGTCTATCGGGATGACAACCAGGCTGGGACCGGGTTCATCAAATGCTTCGCGTAATGTGTCTGCCAATTGTTTGCTTTCATTGACGAAATGGCCACCCCAACCGAATGCTTCCGCGAGTTGCAGCCAGTTTGGATTGCTAAACGCTAAGTCGGTATGCCGACCAAACTCGTTTTCCTGTTTCCAGGCGATGAGCCCATAGGCGTTGTCTTCCCAAACCATGGCAACGAAGTTGCTGCCTAGTCGTTTGGCGGTTTCCATTTCCTGCATGTTCATCATAAAGCCAGCGTCGCCACTGATGGACAGAATTTTTCGCTCTGGATGAACGATAGAAGCAGCAACCGCCCCAGGTAGCGAAAATCCCATCGAACAAAATCCGTTGGGTATTAGGCAGGTATTGGGTTCATGGCACTGGTACTGCCGCGCAATCCACATTTTATGCGCACCCACGTCGGACAATACAATATCCTCAGGCCCCATAACGTCACGAACGTCCCACAGCACTTTCTGTGGAGTAATTTTTCCGGTGGTGTTGGCATCTTTATGTGCGCTGATTTCTTCGAACATATCGCGGCGCACGATTTTTTGTTGCGCAAAATCAAAATCGAAGCCATCGCCTTGCAGCTGTGCGTCTGCCCGTTCATTGATCATCCACAGAGCGTGGGCCAGGTCGCCCACCACCTCCACATCGGGGTGATAATTCTCGTCGATTTCGGCGGGAAGGAAATCAATGTGCACAACCGATTTCTTGCCGCCGTCATTCCACAATTGCGGGTGATACTCGACCATGTCGTAGCCTAGCGTTATCACCAGGTCTGAGGCATCGACCGCACATGAAACGACATCCTTTGAGCCAAGCCCAATGGTGTAGAGGCAATAGTCCGCATCCATGTCGACGGCGCCCTTGGCCATGAATGTGCTCACTACGCCAATGCCCGTTTTTTCGCAGAACATTCGTAGTTGCTTACTGGCGCGGCGACGGATGCAGCCATTGCCTGCAATGATAATAGGGCGCTTGGCATTTTTGATCGCCTCGAACGCTTGATCAATTATTTTGTCGGCTGGAACTGCGCGTCGCACCCGTTTTACCGAAACAGGTGATGCGCTGGTTTCTAGTTTGGCAACGTCTTCAGGCAACTCAATATGCACAGCGCCAGGTTTCTCCAGGCGCGCCAACCGCACTGCTTTGCGGACAATCTCCGGAATACTGTCTGGGTGCAGCACCGATGTCGCCCACTTGGTGACGGGCTTGAACATCCCCACCACATCCATGACTTGATGCGATTCTTTGTGCAGGCGGGTGGATGCCCCCTGGCCGGTTAGTACTAGCATAGGCGCACGGTCCATGTTGGAATCTGCCACGCCGGTAATCAGGTTGGTGGCGCCTGGGCCTAGCGTACCCAAGCAGCCGGCAGGGTTGCCTGTGAGGCGACCGTAAATTTCTGCCATAAAGGCTGCGCCTTGTTCGTGGCGAGTGAGTACGAAGGTGATTTGTTCGGATTTCTCTAGTGACATCATGAAGTCGGCGTTTTCTTCACCGGGCACGCCGAAAATGTACTCGATACCTTCTTCTTCCAGGCATTTAACGAACAGGTCGGATGCTTTCATGGGTCTTTCCTTTATTGTCAGATGTTGCGGGGTGCAATTTGTTACGGCCGCGTTGGGTCGGTTGCTCTTAGGGTTAGCGGCATACTTTGGTTTTTTCTGTAGTTGGGGTGTTTTCTTGGCTTTTAGAGAGGCCTGATATTGAGCTATGGCGGCCATATTGAGGCGTTGGCCATGACTGGTATGGAAGTACCGATAACGATCGAGGTGGACGATATTAAATCTCGCGCAATCAGGGCTGAGACTAAAGGGGATCCCACCAAGCGAATACGTTGGTCCGGCACCCCGGGAGCGACTGGGATCCCCTTTAGTCTCAGCCTTGATTCCCTGTAGAAATAATCAGACTCAGCTCAGTAACCAGTTGCCAAAAAAAAGACCCGCGACTCAAAAAGTGGCGGGCCCGTTATCCAGATCGACTCAAGACTCGTCGAGGAAGCTACGCAAGTAGTCAGAACGAGTAGGGTGGCGCAGCTTACGTAAAGCTTTCGCTTCAATCTGACGAATACGCTCACGCGTCACATCAAACTGTTTGCCTACTTCTTCCAACGTATGGTCAGTGTTCATATCGATACCAAAGCGCATACGCAGCACCTTCGCTTCACGTGCAGTAAGGCCCGCGAGAACTTCCTTAGTGGCTTCTTGCAGACCTTGGCCAGTGGCGGCATCCACTGGAGAGTGGATTGTGTTGTCTTCAATGAAATCACCCAGATGCGAATCTTCATCATCGCCGATGGGTGTTTCCATTGAGATGGGCTCCTTGGCGATCTTCAATACCTTACGAACTTTGTCTTCCGGCATGTCCATACGCTCGCCCAATTCTTCGGGCGTTGGCTCGCGGCCCATTTCCTGCAGCATTTGGCGAGAGATGCGGTTGAGCTTGTTGATCGTTTCGATCATGTGCACGGGGATACGAATCGTGCGCGCCTGGTCAGCGATTGAGCGCGTAATGGCCTGGCGAATCCACCAAGTTGCATAGGTCGAGAACTTGTAGCCACGGCGGTATTCAAACTTGTCTACTGCCTTCATCAGGCCGATGTTGCCTTCCTGAATGAGATCGAGAAACTGCAGGCCGCGGTTGGTGTACTTTTTGGCGATCGAAATTACCAGACGCAGGTTAGCCTCTACCATTTCTTTCTTGGCGCGGCGGGCGCGTGCTTCACCCATCGACATGCGGCGGTTTATTTCTTTAATTTCTGTGACGGTCAGGCCTGTGCGTTCTTCAATCGCCGAGATGCGGCGTTGCAGGCGCTGAATGTTGTCTTTTTCCAGGGCAATCTTTGGCCCGTAGCCCTTCTTGCGCGTGAGGCGACCAACCCATTTTAGGTCTGTCTCAGAACCTTGATAAGTGCTGATGAATTCGCGACGAGGCATACCGCAAACGCGGATGGCCAGACGCATAATTTCACGCTCCTGATCACGCACGGCGATTAAGACGTTGCGCGGGCTATCAGTGAGTGGGTCTGATACGCGGGGTGTGAGCTTGAAGAACTTGAAGAGTTCGCCCAGCTTTTCCATCTCTTTGATGGACGCTTTATCTAATCGGCCTTTGGCGGCGATGGCCTTTTCTGTTTTGTTGTACTGACGTTTCAACGCAGTGAAACGTTTTTTGGCTTCGACGGGGTCGGGCCCAGTGTCGACTTCGTCTTCATCGTCATCGTCGTCATTGGCAGCGGGCGCGGCCTGTGCTGCAGCCTGAGCTTCGGCGACTTCTTGCGCGGATGGCACGTGGTCAGCTGGATCAAGATAACCGACCATGATATCGGCGAGCCTGCGCTCTTCTTTGGCAACAAGGTCGTATTCGTCGAGAATCGCTTTGACCGCACCAGGATAGTGGGCGAGTGCTGCCAGCATCTCCCGAATACCTTCTTCGATGCGCTTGGCGATCACAATCTCGCCTTCACGGGTCAGCAGCTCTACGGTGCCCATTTCGCGCATGTACATACGCACTGGGTCAGTGGTGCGGCCGGCCTCTGTTTCTACAGCGGCCAGAGCGGCAGCCGCCTCGGCAGCTGCGATATCGTCGGCAGAGGAATCACCCTCTGTGAGTAGTAGGTCGTCGGCATCGGGCGCGGCTTCGAAAACCTGAATACCCATGTCGTTGATCATCTGGATGATGTCTTCAACCTGATCAGGATCAGAGATGTCCTGAGGCAAATGGTCGTTAACTTCGGCGTAAGTCAGATAGCCCTGCTCTTTGCCTTTTGCGATGAGATCTTTGAGGCGGGACTGTTGTTGCGCAGCGTCTGTCATGAAGCGGGCACCTTCAATGTTGGGGCGTAAAAAAATCAGCCGGCGATTATAACTGCAAATACTCGGCTAACCTACTCATATGTAGGGAAAAAACGCGAAAGTAGGG
>JBGCFE010000052.1:0-31984 GCA_045106775.1 Halioglobus sp. | reverse complement strand
CCTAACGCCGCGAGTTGGGGCGCGGAAACCGCGCAGCGGTTTTTGCGTCCCAGCGAAGCGGCAACCTTGCATTGTTATGTATTTTCCCGCTACTCACGTTTGGAAACTCTCTTTGACAAAAAAAATGCAATTATTGACGCCGTGACGAGAATGAGACCGAAAGCCCATAAGTAGCCGCCTTCAACTGGGACGACCTCATAGTAATGAGGGCCTTCGTTTGTCAGCCTACCCCAAACAACACGGAATATTCCCCCTGGAAGATAGTCTGATAGGAACAGACAAAAACCAAGAAAAAAGAGAGCATAGCTCGACAGCCTCAATCTCTTACTCACATCACCAACCATACATCAGAGACTTCTCGTCATCGCTTCGAATCCCATGCAATTTGGTCAATCACACCCAACCTCGAAGGAATACATAACGCCGACAGCAGCGGGCGCGGAAACCGCGTAGCGGTTTGTGCGTCCGGCGACCGAAGGGAGCGTACTGCCTGCAATGGTTAGGTAGCCTATTCACTTTGCAGGGATTCTCGATTCAAGCATATACACTTCGACGGCTCTCCAGGCCCTCGACCATGACCTGTATCGGGCGGAGAGTAGGAAGCCTCGGATGACAGTGATAGACAGTAGTCCTTACATTTCGATTTTTCATTGGCGATGTAAACTCTAAAAAACACAAATACTGCTAACCCCAACAAAATCCAAATCATGGCCTTTGGTGTTTTCAGGTCGGCTAGGCCACTCACTTGGGCTACCTAACGCTTCAAGCTGGGGCCGCTGTTAAGCGGTCCCGGCGCGAAGCGCCCTTGCAGCCTTGACTTGTTATGGCGCACTGGACTCTTCCTTCAGAAACGGCATCAGCTCGAAGGCACTAGCATAACGATAAGGGTTTTCTGGATCACTCTTAAGATCCTCTAGCGCCTGAACCAGATCGGGCGCGTGCGCTGGCGAGACTTCCTTCCAGAATGCGGCCCCACCAGGTGTGTTCAAAAGAGAGTTGTACCAAGTCAGGTAGCCTTTATAGGAAAGCTCTGCAATCAAGCCTTTCTCGTTCATCCGAAAAACAGATTCCATCTGTAAATGCCAGTTAGTCATCAAGAAGAAGAAACGGGTCTTTACGTCCGGGTCTTGTTCTTCGTATCGATTCAAGCAAGCCCTGAATTCACTCGTCAGATTCGGATCTTCTACCATAGGTGTAAAGACGTCAAAGTTCATCAGTTCACGCTGGCTTTCGGCCTCCGCAAGCTTGTTCGATTGACGAATTTGAAGTGAGAAGTAGATCAAAGTAACCAATACGGCGGTAGCCCCTAATACTTCCGCAATCGCGCCAACTGCGTCCCAATTCATGCTCATTCCTTATTGATTTGTATTAGCAATCATAGCGACGCTACTGGCCTGCACCATAACAGCTATGTATATAGACCGGTCCAGTGTTCACCGGGGCTATATATGTAAGATACACGTGCCTTTTCATCCTTAAAAAATCTCCACGCTTTCAAGCAGTTATCCAAATCTAACTCAATCTGTCTTAAAACAATAGTCCGCTTTGCCGACGGTATTCATCAAAAGCGTTCAAAACCAATGCTTGGTCTAGCGTTGGAATGTGCATTGATATCAATGCGTTACAAACTTGCAGACATCATTTTCAGCCAGGGGTCCTCTGAAAAAGGGGCGGCTCGGTAGTGTTCATGCGTATTGATGCAATCACGCGATAGCTCTTGTGTGCTTTTTGAATTGAAAAAATGTGTCAGCGCCCCGTGCGGGGCACTGTTGAGAGGAGGGTAAAGCTTAGAGTGGAGGAGTGTGCTAGACAGCCCGCATTTTATGCACGCCAGATACACCGGTTAGGCCGTCCCACTGGTCGGCTCGCCCTTCGCGCCAGCCTGCTATCCAATGTTGTCGATGGTCCACTTCTTCATGGGGGCAGTCGTCTAAACTGCGGCCAGAGATACCTGCCTGGTAGCCTTTGTCGAATGCTCTGGAGTTCATGTCACGTTTCTGTCTTCTCATAGATGCCTTCTCCTTGGGTAGTGCTCTTGGCTAGAGCCAGTTCCTATACAAGCAAAGGCGACGCAGCAAGTCGACCACTTTTTGTTTATGAGTAGTGAGGTTTATATAACAGTTTTGAGAGATAATTGATTTTTCAGCCACTTGCGTAGGCCTTTGAACATTCGGCTGAGCAAAATAAAACAGAGACAGAGTTCATGAGCAATTTGCCGCCGTGCCCAGAGTGCGCCTCAGCCTACACCTACGAAGACAGAAATCTGTATGTGTGCCCTGAATGTGCGCATGAATGGTCTGCTGATGCACCTGAAGAGGGCGATGAAGCCAGCGGCGTGAATGACGCAAATGGCAACCCGCTTGCTGATGGTGATACTGTCACGGTAATTAAAGATCTGAAGGTGAAGGGTTCATCGTCTGTGGTCAAGGTCGGCACCAAGGTGAAAAACATTCGCCTGGTAGAGGGTGATCACGACATAGATTGCAAAATTGATGGTATCGGCGCAATGAAGCTTAAGTCGCAGTTTGTGAAGAAGGCCTGAGTGTTCTAGTCAGGCCGCGCTTTTATGTAGGCCACACCACGCTCTGGCGGCTGTCGTACCACGCATCCAGTTTGTCGGCGTAGGCGGTTTCAATGACATCGCGTTTAATTTTGAGTGTAGGCGTCAAAAAATTATTGTTGATGTCCCATTCTTCGCGTACCACTGCAATAAACTGTAACGATTCAAACTCTTCTATTTGGCTGTTCACGCTTGCCAGCAATGCTTCAAGCTCTGCGCTTGTGGCGTTGCGAACTTCTGCATCGTCCATTTTTTTGCGCACGTTTTCAGCTAGCTGCACAATGGCGTGGCAAGCTTGGCGGCCGGGGCCAGATACACAACAAATTTCAATTAAGTGATGCGTGTTAAGCAAGTTCTCGATAGGTACGGGCGCAACGTATTTGCCCTTGCTTGTTTTAAATAGTTCTTTCACTCGGCCAGTGATGCGCAGAAGCCCCTCGGGCGAGTATTCGCCGCGGTCACCCGTTTTGAAGTAACCGTCTTCGGTGTAGCACTCTGCGGTTAGGTCGGGCGCTTTGTAGTAGCCCACCATGTTGCCAGGCGAGCATATTTCGAGCTCACCTGATTCGCTGATGCGGGTTTTAACGCCGTTACAGGCCACGCCCACATAGCCGGGTTTTGATAGGCCGGGTTTAGACATGTGCGAGTAGGCAAAGTCTTCGCTCATGCCATAACCTTCAAGCAGATCAATGCCAAGGCTCTTATACCAATCAATGAGTTCGCCGGGTATTGGTGCCGAGCCACTGCCGGCAAGGCGCACGTGCTCTAGCCCAAGGCCCTGTAGTACTTTCTTGCGAATAATGCCTTTCACAATCGGTATTTTTAGTAAAAGGGCAAGCCGCTCTTCAGGAAACTTTTGTAACACACCCATTTGAAACTTCAGCCAAAGCCTTGGCACAGAAAGAAAGAGGGTGGGGCGGGCGCGCTGTAGATCTTGTAAAAAAGTATCTAACGTATCGGCGAAGAAGATATGCATGCCGGTGTAGAAAGACGCAAAGGCGACGTTGGAGCGCTCCATCACGTGGGCCAGTGGCAGGTACGAAAGCATTCTGTCGTCTGCGGTTATGTTCAATTCCTGAGTCAGGTATTGCGCAGCAACAGAGGATGAGGCGAAGGAGTGCATTACGCCCTTGGGCCTGCCCGTGCTGCCTGAGGTGTAACACATCACCGCAAGTGTATCGCCCTCGGGCGATGGGCTGTCGGTAATAGGTTCATGCTGCGCGACAATTTCATCCCACGGCGTGAAGCCAGTAGGGGGTGCCAGTGGCAGAGCGATTTTAGGCAGGGCATCGGGTACACCCGATTTCATGTCTTCCCAGTCATCGAGCTTGCCCACAAAAACCAGCTTGGCCTCACAGTGGTCGAGAATGTAGCTGATGGTGTCAGCATTCAGTGTTGGGTAAAGCGCAACGCTTACATGGCCTGCCATCCATATGGCTAAATCGCACAGAATAAAGTGCGCACAGTTTTTTGAGATGAGGCCTATGTTGCTGTTGGGCGGCAAATCCAGCGAGCGAAGGTGGGCGGCCATGCGCCGCGCCTGATCCATGGTTTCGGCCCACGTATATTCAGTGCATTGCCCGTTACCCAATGGCTGTGTCATGTATACCCGGTCAGGTAGCGTGCGCTCCCACTCGTAAACGGCGTCCAATAGATATTTTTGCGGGGCTTCGCTCATGGCTGGGTCCTTAAAATTAGTGTTTATAACTATAGCAGAGCGGGATCAGAGCGGGGTAAAAATGCGCGGGCCACCGTGCCCTAACTGGGTTGGTCCAGTAGCTCTATCCAGTGTTTCACACTGCAGGCCTTGTTCGCGTCGGCTTCAACACCGCCGAGAAGTTGCAGCTGGCAGCCCACGTTGGCGGTAGCAATAATGTCGGGGTTGTCTTGGCGCAGGCTCTGCAATGCAGTGCTGCGTATGCGGGTGCTTCTTTCGGGCTCCAGTAGCGAGTAGGTGCCCGCCGAGCCGCAGCACAGTGTGGTGGCCTCGCTGGTGGTTTTTAATCCAACACGCGTGAGAATGTCGTTTACATGCCCTGGCTGTTTCAGTGCATGCGTTAACGTGCAGGGGGTATGCACGGCGATTGTATCTGCCCGGTCTGCGACATTGAGTGGGGTTAAATCCTCTGCCGCTACAAGTTCACTTAAGTCTTTGCTGAGTGCTGATACCCGCTGGGCCTTTTCGGCATAGCCAGGGTCATGCGCCAGCAATCTGCCGTAATCAATGAGCATTGCACCACAGCCAGAAGCACTGCTCACAATCGCCTCAGCGCCGTTCTCAATGTGAGGCCACCACGCGTCGATGTTGTTACGCATGGCGTTCAGGCCAGGGTCATGGGCGCCCAGGTGATAATCTAGCGCGCCACAGCATCCGGCGCGCGGTGCGCCAACAAGCGTGATGCCCAGGCGGTGCATTACGCGCTTTGCGGCACCGTTAGTCAGAGGGGTGGCGGCACGTTGTACGCAACCTTCTAAAATAAGCATGGTTCTGGTGTGTGTCTGTTCGGGTAAAGCGCCGGCTTTTTGGTAAGGCGGCACTTTCGCTTTTAGTGCCAAAGGCAATACGCGCCGCACGCCTTGAGCGGGAAGCATTAGCAGCCGCAACAGTGTGGGCCTCGAAAAAAGCGCGCGAATGCCGGCTCTGAATGTGCTCGCGACTAAAGAGCGCGGAGCCTCTTTTTCCATTAACCCTTTGCCAATATCTAGCAGCTGGCCGTATTCCATGCCAGAGGGGCAGGTGGTTTCACAGTTGCGGCAGGTGAGGCATCTGTCCAGGTGCGTTTGTGTTGCGGGGCCAGCTTCGCCTGTTTCCAGTAGCTGCTTAACTAAGTAGATTCGGCCTCGCGGGCTGTCGCGCTCATCCCGTGTATCCAAGTACGTGGGGCAGGTGGCCAAACAAAAGCCACAATGCACGCAAGCGCTGGTGAGTGCCTGTGCTTCTTTGCCCTGCGGGGTATCGGCAAAGCGCGGATGTAATTCAATGTGCATAAAATCCGCGCCTCACAGCCAGCTATACAGGCGGCCGGGGTTGAATACGTTGTCAGGGTCGAACGCGTGCTTGAGCCGTTGGTGCAAGCGCTGCTCTGTGCTGTTGCCAATGGTGCGCACTTCGCCAGTGCGATCGCCGCCTCGGTACAGCGTGGCGTGGCCCTGTGCCTTATCGCAGAGAGCCTGTAACGCGTCTAGATCATGCTCACCGCGCAGCCAGCGCTGCGCGCCACCCCAGTCGAGCAGTGTTGAACCGTATGCGTTATCAATGGCAGAGGTGGCGCCAACCGACAAGCGCCACAACGGCTGGTTTCCTGAAAAAAACGGCAGCTCAAATTCACGTAGTGCCGCCCAGGGCGTGTCGGTTTCGCTCAGAGCCTCTCCACCCCATTGTCGCGCTGTGTGTTCTACCGCGCTGCTCGTGCCTTCAAGCCGTAAAAACAGCTTTCCGTCAAACCAGCAGGCGCCATTGAGTGGCTTTGGCTGTGCGGCGCGTTGATTCATGACTGCAACGGCCTCTTGCACGGGCAGCTCAAAGCGTAGTGTGGTGCTTGCCTCGGGCTTGGGCATTACTTTCAAACTTACCTCGGTGATCACGCCCAGTGTTCCCAGCGCTCCTGCCTGCGCGCGCGACACATCGTAGCCGGCAACGTTTTTCATCACGCGCCCGCCAAAGTTGAGTAGCTCCGCTTTGCCGTTAATGAGCGTAATACCCAGCACGTGATCGCGTATTGAGCCTGCCCAGGGTCGCGCCGGGCCAGAGAGATTACAGGCAAGCGTGCCGCCGAGCGTGGCGCGGCCGCCGTACGAAGGCGGCTCAAAGGCGAGTGTTTGCCCCTCGGCGGCGGTAGCGGCCTGCAGTGCAGCAATGGGGGTGCCTGCTCTAGCGGTGAGTACCAGTTCACCGGGTTCGTAGTTAGTAATGCCACTGTGGCGGGTGATGTCTAACGGCTGTGACAGCGTTTGGGCCTCTGTCATTCGCCCGATACAATCCTCTTTTGTGTTGCCGCCGTGAATGCGCAGTGCGGTGCCCGCTGAGCGCGCATTGCTAACCGCATCGCACAGTGCTTGCGACTGATCGGTGTTGGGCGTGCCGCTAGTCATGGCTTGTATGGCCGTTTTCATCATGGTCGTGGTGATGGTCGTGCCTTGCCGGTAGTGCGCGGTACTCCTGGCAGCGTTTTAAGATGGGAATGCCTTTGCCCGGGTTCAGCGTAAGCGTAGGGTCAAACGCTGCCTTAATCTCTTCAAGTTGTAAAAGCTCTTGCTCGTTGAACTGCTCAGGCATCTTGGCAAGTTTTTCAATACCTATGCCGTGTTCTCCGGTGAGGCAACCGCCCACCGCCACCGACAGTTCTAAAATTTTGCCGCCCAGCGTTTCGGCTTTGCGAATTTGTTCTGGGTCACTGGCATCAAACAGTATGAGTGGATGCAGGTTGCCATCGCCGGCGTGAAACACGTTGGCAACGGGCAGTTCGAACGTTTGCGAAAGCGCCGAAATTTCTTCGAGCACGTGTGCCACCTGGCCACGCGGTATGGTGCCGTCCATACAAAAATAGTCCGGTGACAAACGCCCAACGGCAGGGAACGCCGATTTGCGGCCCTTCCACAGCAGTGCGCGCTGCGCGTCATCTTGGGCAACGGTAATAGAAGAGGCATTCTGCGCTTCAAACAACGCCACAATTTCGCCAACGTGTTGAGCAACCTCTTCATGCGTGCCGTCTACTTCGCACAGTAATATTGCGGCCGCATCGCGCGGGTAACCGGCATTGGCGAAATCTTCGGCGGCCTGTATGGCAAGTTTGTCCATCATCTCAAGGCCAGCGGGGATAATGCCCGCACCAATAATGGCGCCTACTGCATCACCTGCCGCGCGAATGGTGTCAAAGCCTGCCATCACCATTTGTGCTTCTTCAGGCACGGGCAGCAGGCGCACCGTCACTTCGGTAACAATGCCGAGTAAGCCTTCGGAGCCGGTGAGTAGTGCCAATAAATCGTAACCGCTGCTATCTAGCCCCAGGCCACCTGCACGGATCTCTTCACCCGCTACAGTGAGCACTTTTAACGCCAGCACGTTGTGCACGGTTAGCCCGTATTTGAGGCAGTGCACGCCGCCAGAGTTTTCTGCAACGTTGCCGCCTATACTGCAGGCAATTTGAGAAGAGGGGTCGGGCCCGTAGTAAAGGCCGTGCTTGGCTGCCGCCTGTGAAATGCTCAGGTTGCTCACGCCCGGTTGTACGGTGGCGGTGCGCGCTAGTGGGTCTATTGAAAGAATTTTGTCTAACTTGCTCAAACCCAGCAGCACGCCCTCGGGGTGTGGCATTGAGGCGCCGCACAGGCCAGTGCCTGCGCCGCGCGCAACCACCGGAACATTTAGCTCATGACAAATTTGTAATACTTGTTGCACCTGCTCAGCGCTGTCCGGCAGTGCCACGGCGATGGGTAAGTCTTTGTAAATCAGTAGGCCGTCGCATTCAAACGGGCGCTGCGATTCTTTGTCGAGAATCAGCTCCTCGTCGTCCAGGCACTCGCGTAGGCGGGCAATAAGCGGCTCGGCGGCTATCTCTTTATTGTCCTGTAGATTGTTTTGTAGATTGTTAGCGTGGCTATTCATTGCAAATCACGTGTGCACAACAAGATTGCGAGTCCCTGCATGGTGGCGGTGCTCCCATAAAAAAATGCCCTGCCAGGTGCCCAGCATTAACTGCCCTTGCCGAAAGGGAATACTTAACTGTGTGGCTGTTAGCGCCGCTTTGATGTGCGATGGCATGTCGTCTGGGCCTTCATACGTATGGGTATACAGCGGGTCGTTTTCAGGTACCAGCCGGTTTAACCAATTCTCAAGGTCTACGCGCGCGCTGTCGTCGGCGTTCTCTTGTATGAGTAGGCTCGCAGAGGTGTGGCGCAAAAAGAGTGAGCACAAGCCTTCACTGTTTTTAGCGCTGGCAATGGCAGCTTTGATATCAGCGGTAATTTCATACAGGCCCTGGCCACGCACTGAAATGGCAAGCTCTTGGATCAATGGAGTCTCCGGGTCATGAAAAAGCGCTGCCAAAACACCTTAAAGCGTAACGGCTGGTTTGAGGTTTTATCCTACGCGATCTGTTGTTTCAGGCATAGGGTTGCCTGAGCAGTAATTGGCCCTTGGGCTGTGGAGTCGAGAAGGGAAATGTGGCATAACACTCCACCCAATTCGCAGTCATTCGTAGTTATTAATAGTCAGGTTGGAGAGTCCCATGGAAGATTTTGCAGGAAAAGTGGCCGTTGTTACCGGTGGTGCCAGTGGTATCGGTCGTTCATTGGTAAAAGAGTTATTAGCGGCAGGCGCCAAGGTTGTTATTGGCGATGTTGAGCAAAGCGCGCTAGACAAAGTCACCGCAGAGTTTGCCGATGCCGGTGATATTTGTGGTCAAGTTACCGATGTGTCGAGCGCCGCGTCAGTGAATGCGTTGGCGGATTTTGTTTACGACAAGCATGGCGCGTGCCATTTGTTGTTTAACAACGCCGGTGTAGCGGCGCCCTCTGCCAATGTGTGGGAAACCACAGAAAATGATTGGACATGGGTGCACGGCGTTAATGTGCACGGCGTAATGCACGGTGTGCGCGCGTTTGTACCGCGTATGATCGCCAGCGGCGAAGAAGGGCACGTTATCAATACCTCTTCTGGTGACGGTGGTGTGTCACCGCTGCCTTATCAATCGGTGTATGCATCCAGTAAAGCAGCAGTATCCTGTTTAACTGAGTGTTTAAGTGCGCAGCTAACAAGCGAGGGTACTAATCTGGGCGCTTCTATCTTTTACCCTTCAGGCGGCTTGCTGAACACGGGTATTTGGACAACAGACCGTAACCGCCCGAAAGATCTAGCGCGTGAGCAGCCGTATGATCCAGTACCCACCGTGGAAGATTTCCGCGACGCATACAAAGCGCAGGGCGTAGAGATTGAGTTTCAGGATCTCGATGAGCTGGCGCGCTACTGCCTGCAAGGCATTCGCGAGAAGCGTTTCGTTATTATGATTCGGGTGGAAGAGGCAGGAGCAACGCTGCAAGACCGTGCCTCGCGCATTGGCCGCGCTGAATTGCCGATTGATCCGGCTGAAATTCCACAGCTATAAAGGGCGTTCACACGCCCTAATCACACCCTAATTACACCCCAAGTGCTGTTCTAGCGCTTGGGGTGTAGTTTCACCGGCATTTTGGTAAAGCCGTGTACAAAAGAAGAGACTGTACGCTCCGGCTCTTCCATCACCTCAATGCGCTCATAGCGGGCCATGACTTCTTCCCACAAAATCCGCAACTGCAGTTCAGCTAGGCGGTTCCCCATACAGCGGTGAATGCCAAAACCGAATGAAAGGTGTTTGCGAATGTTGGGGCGCTCAATGTCAAAGCCGTCGGGGTTGTCGGTAAACGAATCGTCCCGGTTGCCCGATACATACCACATTACAACTTTGTCGCCGGCGCTAATTTTTTGGCCAGCCAGCTCGGTGTCGTGGTTTGCGGTGCGACGCATGTAAGCCAGCGGTGTTTGCCAGCGCACAGTTTCAGACACCATCGAATCGATTAGGTCAGGCTTTGCGCGCAGCTTTGCAAATTGCTCTGGGAATTTATCCATTGCGTACACGCTGGCAGTCATTGTGCTGCGGGTGGTGTCATTGCCGCCTACAATCAGGAGTATCAGGTTGCCCAGATATTCCTGTGGCGACATATCACGTGTGGCCTCACCGTGCGCCAACATCGACACTAGATCGTTCCCGCGCGGTTGCTTAACCCGTTGGTTCCATAGCTCGGTAAAATAGGCCAGGCATTCGCCCAGCTCTTCGTAGCGCTGCTCTTCCCGCTCAATCACGCCCATGCCAGGGATGGCCGTAGAGACATCTGACCAGCGCGTTAGCTTTCGACGATCTTCGAAAGGAAAGTCGAACAGCGTGGCCAGCATGCGCGTGGTCAGTTCAATAGAAACGGTATCCACCCAGTCAAAAGTTTCGCCAACGGGTAGGCTGTCTAATACACCAATGGTGCGTTCGCGAATGATAGGTTCGAAAATGCGCAGGTTTTCGGCACCGGTAACCGGGCTTACCACTTTGCGCTGTTCATCGTGTTTTGGCCTGTCCATGGCAATGAACATGGGCAGCGGAAAGTCTTCAATAGTATCGCGAAGTGAAATAGTGGGCTCGGAGGAGTAGATCTCGTGAGATGTATCTACCTTCATAATTTCGTCGTAACTGCATACAGACCAGTAGGGGCCGAAGGGGCTTTCGGTGCAGTAATGCACAGGTGCCTCTTTGCGTAGGCGTTTGAACCATTTCTCTTGAACGTCGTGCGCGAATAAAAACGGGTTGGAGACATCTACCTTGTCTAGGGGCACACTGTAAGGATCCTGATAGACCTGGTCTTCGCTATAGCCGCCGGGAGTTGAATTAGCCAACGCTTTACTCTCTTATTAACTCGTTTAGGGTCGCCTATGCTACCACTCACGCGTAAAAAATCACCCAGTGAGTGTTTGATTTGGCCGTGGACAAAGGTACGTGTTAGCTGAGCTGGTTTCGTCGTGAGTTTTGCGTAACACTGTCGCGGTATGTGAACCGTAACCCGAACAAATAATAAGGAAATCACCAATGCCTGGCATTCTCCATCGCTTGACGCGCGTTACCTATCCCACACTGAACCTCAGCTGGTTTTTGGGCTTAGGTTTTTCACTGGTGCTTGCATCATCGTGCAGCATGGTTGAGCCAGACGGCAGCAATCTGTCTGCGGCGTCGGTGCCCGATACACAGTGGGCGCTGCATGGGAATGATATTGGTGAGCAGCGCCATTCGGCCTTGAGCCAAATCAACCAGAATAATGTAGCGGAACTTGGCCTGGCCTGGTCTTTCGATCTGCCTACGGTGCGCGGGGTTGAAGCGACGCCGCTCATGGTGAACAGCACGCTCTATACCACCGGCAGTTGGTCTACGGTTTACGCGTTGGATGCGACAACCGGCGAGCAAAAATGGTCCTATGATCCGCTGGTCGACCGTTCTTTCCTCGCCAAGGGTTGCTGCGGCGCAGTTAATCGCGGTGTTGCCTATCACGACGGCAAGATTGTGTTTGCCACGTACGATGGCCGCCTCATTGGTCTAAACGCAGATACCGGCGAGCCAATCTGGGAGGTGCAAACCACCGATCGTGAGCAGAGCTACACCATCACCGGCGCGCCGCGGCTGGCGGGCGACTTGGTGGTGATAGGTAACGGCGGCGCTGAGCTGGGCGTGCGTGGCTATGTCACAGCCTACCGGGTAGAAACCGGCGAACAGGTGTGGCGTTGGTATACGGTGCCGGGTAACCCGGCCGAGGGTTTTGAAAACGACGCCATGGCGATGGCAGCAAAAACATGGAATGGCACTTGGTGGGAGTGGGGCGGTGGTGGCACCGTTTGGGACTCCATGGTGTACGATCCAGAACTTGGGCTGTTTTACATCGGCGTTGGTAATGGCGCGCCCTGGAACCAGAGTATGCGCAGCCCCGGCGGCGGCGATAACTTATTCCTTGCCTCGGTGGTGGCGCTAAATGCAAAAACAGGTGAGTACGTTTGGCATTATCAAACAACGCCTGGTGACACCTGGGATTACACAGCCACGCAGCACATGATTCTTGCCAATCTGGACATCGAGGGGCAGCAGCGCAAGGTGCTAATGCAGGCACCTAAAAACGGCTTTTTTTATGTACTCGACCGCGTAACGGGCGAACTGATATCAGCTGAACCCTACGCTTATCTCACGTGGTCCTCTGGCATCGATAAGAGCACAGGGCGCCCCATCGAAACAGCGAATGCGCGCGTGTTTGATGGCAAAAATATCACGCTGCCCAGTAACGCTGGGGCGCACAACTGGCAACCAATGTCGTACAACCCCGACACCGGGCTGGTTTATATTCCAACGATGGTGTTCCCCATTGCGTTCAAGGAACCCAGCGAAGAAAAAGACATGAAGCCGGGGCAGGGTTATTGGAATGTTGGTTTTGATCGCATGGCCAATTCACCGCCAAAGATCCCTAACCTGGGCGAGGTGTTCGCCAAAGAATATACCGGTAAGTTGCTAGCCTGGGATCCCGTGCAGCAAAAAGCTGTGTGGAGCCCCGAGGTCGGCAAGCCGAACGTGGGAGGCGCATTGTCGACGGCAGGGGGGTTGGTTTTCCATGGCGGAGAGGATGATCTATTCAATGCCTACGACGCAGCTTCGGGCGAACGCCTGTGGTCAACTGATCTGCAAACATCGGCTGTCGCCCCAATCACCTATGCCTTAAATGGCGAACAGTATGTAGTATTGATGGCCGGTATCGGCGGCGGGTTTTCGTCAGAGGGTGGCCCGGTGGCGCACGATTGGAATCTACCGACCAAATCGCGCGTATTAGCGTTCAAGTTGGGCGGTAAGGCGAAGCTGCCTCCGCGTGATGATGTTCCTGAGCCAATGCCTAAGCCGGCGCCCGTCACCGCAGGTGCAGATGTGCTTTATCGGGGTGAAGTAATGTATCAGCGCCACTGCGCTTATTGCCATGGCGACGGTTTTCGCACCGGCGGGGTGAACCCCGATTTGCGGCGCTCGTCGCCAGAAATTCATGGCCTGTGGCAGCAGATAGTGCGCGACGGCATTCTCAAAAGCGTCGGTATGGTGGGCTTTGCCCAGTTCCTGAGCGAGTCAGATGCCGAAGCCATCCGGCAATATACATTGGCAGAGGCCAATCGTATTTATGCGCTAGAGCATGCTGCGGGCGGGGCATCGGAGCCTGCAAACTGAAACTCCACATAAGCCTGCAACGCTAGCTGTACAGAATGGATCTTAGCCAAAAGGTGATGTCGGCGCTGCGATGGAGCGCGGCTGCCCGTTTTTTTGGCCAGCTGTTTTCCTGGGGTATCACCATTTTCGTTATTCGGCTGCTAGACCCGCAAGACTATGGGTTGATGGCCATGGCCATGGTGTTAGTGTCTGGCCTCATTCTTCTCAACACCTGGGGCCTGGATGCGGTTTTGGTGCAGACAGAGACGGTCAGCGAATATTTGCGCCAGCAGATATTTGGCGCCGTTATTGTCTTCAATCTGTTTATCTTTGCCGCATTGCAGTTGTTGTCGCCAGCCCTGGCCGGTTGGTACGGCGAGCCTTCACTGGAGCCTGTGTTACGGCTACTGTCGGTTCAGTTCTTGTTGCTCATTTTCGAAACGCTGCCTCAGTCTGCGTTAGAGCGCGAAATTGAATTCGCTCACCGGTCTGTTGTCGATTTTGTAACGCTTGTGATTGCCAGCCTGACGACCCTGGCGTTGGCGCTGCTAGGCTATGGTGTGTGGGCCTTGGCATGGGGTGCGGTAGTGGGCAATGCATCACGGGTGATTGGCTTAAATTTGATCATTCGCAATCTAGTTTGGCCCAGATTTTCGTTTTCAGGCATGCGTGAGCATTTTGCGTTTGGCGGATTCGTGAGTGCTGATCGCGGGCTGTGGTTTTTGTTTAGTGAGTCAGACAAATTTATTGGCGGTAAGATGTTAGGCAGCCAGGCGCTTGGATACTACTCGGTAGCAAGTCAGCTAGCGTCTATGCCCATTCACAAAATGACAGGTTTACTCAATGCCGTTGCCTTTCCCGCCTTCTCTCAGGCCCACGCCAATACTAGCAATGCGCAGGTTCAAGATTATTTGCTAAAAGCGTCGCGGCTCCTGAGCATTGCCGCTATTCCGGTTTTCTTTGGTATGAGCTGCACGGCCCCTCTGTTTGTAAACGTCTTGTTGGGTGACAAATGGGCGCCTGCTGCACCCTTGCTGCAGCTGCTTGCGCTGGTGATGCCTTTGCGCCTGTTGGGTAACATCTTTCCGCCGCTGCTCTGGGGAACTGGCCAGCCACGTGTCAGTGCCTCTAATTTTGCATTGGCGTCTGTTTTCATGGTGGCCGCATTTCTGTTTGGGTCGCAGTGGGGAGTGATCGGCTTAGCCTATGCATGGGTATTCATGTTCCCGCTGGTTTTCATGGTTACCGCCCATCGCAGTTGTCGCGCTATTCATCTGCCTATTGGGCGCTATTTAAAGCAGCTTTGGCGGCCTGCTATTGCCGGGCTGGCGATGTACGCTGCCGTACTGGCAGCAAACCCGATAGTGGTAACGGCGTTTGGGCCTGTCGGTGAGTTAGCCCAATTGGTGTCTGTGGGCGCCGCCGTGTATCTCATCGCGCTGTGGCTGCTAGATCGGCAGAGCATGGTTGAAACCATTTCACTGCTGCGCAAGTAACCTCGAGAGCGCCAACAATATCCGCTAAAGGTCTTTCTGGGCACTGCCTCTAATGAGCGTGTGCCTTGTCTTAATCTGCCATATGCCTGTGCTTATCCGCTTACGGGGATTTACCGGCTTGACACTCAAACTAACGCCTATTAGTCTGTAGCCTTACCTGCTGATTCTCTGTGGAGATACTTCAATGAGCCAATGTCCCTTCGCCAATTTCCCGAACATGATTGACCCTCAAACCTATGCAGAAGGCATGCCCTACGATGTGCTCCGCGATATTCGCGATTCTGGCCCCATGCATTGGATGGACGATTCTTACCAGGGGGTGCCCTACTGGTTGGTGACGGGGCGAGATGAGATCGATGCGATTTCAAAAAACCCTACCAGCTTCTCGAGTGAAGTGGGTACGGCGCTGGCCGAAGAGTTCAGTGAAGACGAGATTCGCGATATCCATAGCCAAATGATCATTAACATGGATCCGCCCAACCAGCTCAAGTACCGCAAAATCGTGCGGGCTGCGTTTACCCCCAAAGCTGTTGATTCGTTAGAACCAAGGTTCCGCGAGCATGCACGCAATATTGTTGATCGGGTGGCCCAGCGTGGCGAGTGCGAGTTTGTAGAGGAAGTGGCCGCCGAGCTGCCGCTGCTTGCAATTCTAGAGCTTTGCGGTGTGCCCGCCGAAGACCGCAAGGACTTCTTCGAATGGACCAACGCCATGATGTTCAACCAGGACGAAGAGATGGCCGCCGACAGAGAGGTAGCAGAGGCGGCTTCAATTTCTGTCATCACCTATGCCATGCAGTTGGCAGAGAAGCATAAAGCAGAGCCCAAAGACGATATTATTGGCGCCTTACTGCGCGGCCACGGCGGTGTAGAAGGCCTCAACGACGATGAGTTTGTGTGGTTCTTCCTGCTACTCATTGCCGCAGGCAACGAATCGACCCGCACCGTGACCAGCCACGGTATGCGCATGCTGATGGAAAACCCCGATCAGCTGCAGTACCTCATCGATAATCCCGACAAAATCGGTAACGCCACCGAAGAGATGATCCGCTACAACACCGCGTTCATTATGATGCGCCGCCAGTGCACCGAAGATACTGAGATCGGCGGCCAGCTGATCAAGAAAGGTGACAAAGTCATTCTGCATTACCACACTGTTAACCATGATGAGAAAATCTTTGGCGACGACGCGATGAAGTTCGATGTAACGCGGCCAGAGCGTATGCCCGATATGTATAACCAGCACCGTGCGTTTGGCGTTGGACAACATTTTTGCCTGGGTACGCATTTGGCGCGGCTTGAAGTGCGGGTGATGTTTGAAGAGATTATTCCGCGTATGCGCAACCCTAAGCTGGTTGAAGAGATTCGCTATACGAAGTCGAATTTGGTGAACGGGATTAAGAGCATGAAGATCACGTTTGATCCGGAGGCTCGGTCGGAGGCTGCTGCTTAGGTCGCGGTTTTTTGCTTGATGGAGCCCTTGTGATTTTTTGCGGGGGCTTTTTTTTGGATTTATAGCACTGTATTGGTTGGGTAGTGATACCGGGCACCGAGAAAAGTTACGGTGATCATTCGCTCCCGGTGTGCCGGACCAACGTGATTCGCTTGGTGATCACCGTAACTTCCCTCGGCGCCTTGCAGAGTCATGCTAACCAAGATGGTGGTTTGCCCTGTAGGTATAGTAAGAAAGAACTCCGATTTGAATCTCGCTAGAAGTGGGGGGCTTGGTTAAAAAAGCAATTACCACAAAGCGAATTCCGTGGAGCGACTGGTAATTGCTTTTTTAACCAAGACCCAGCTACAAGGTGAACAACTATGGACTCAGTTCACGACTAAATAGAAAAATGCAGCCACGATAAGAGCTAAGATTGTTCCCCAGCCGCCTCCTGCTCCTTAGCAACCTCGGCAATAGCCTCTTCCACCGGCCCCAGCATAGAAGCCGCCCGCGGATACCCAGCGTACTGTGCAATAAACAGCAAAAACTCCCGAGCTTCATCCGCATTAATCTCGCCCCGTTTTAACGAAGCCTTAATCTGAATCTTAAACGTCATCGCCTCACCTTTCTCAGCAATGATGCCCAATAAAAGAATACGCTTATCGCGCATTGATAACGTGTCGCGCGTCCACAGCTCTGCGAACACCTGCTTGAGCATCACATCGGTAAAGGCATAGCCCTCCGGCGGCACAATAACATCGCCCGCGTAAACGTCTTTAATCGTTTCTTCGCCAAGCGCTCGGCGTTCTTCGTCATTCATAGTGTTTTCCTTATCAAACGATGCAGATTAGTCGAGTGTGCCAAACACTTTGTCGTAAAACAGCGTGATCGTAGCGTAGTTACCTTTGTGCATATTCTCGTGGTGTATGTGGTGCTTTGCGGTAATCCACGAGAGTGTTTTGTACGGGAAGTAGGGTAGCTCAACAGTAGTGTGGTTGATTTGATTTAACTGGTAGTACAGCACAAAGGTCATGATGATTGTGCTCACCTGAAATGGGCCAAGAATAAGGCTAAGTACAACCACGGTGACGAAGAAACCGCCCAGACCTACAAATGTTTCCAGTGGGTGTACGTAGTGTGCATCCAGATACGTCGGGTTGCGCGCCTGGTGGTGCACGGCATGTACCTGGCGCATTGCGCCATTACCGTGAAACCAGAAACGATGCGCAAGGTAGTAGAAAAAATCGTACACCATCAATATCAGAAACATATTGAGAAAAATTTTCCATATGGGCTGCGCCGACAAAGTGACGCAGAAGGGCAGAAGTACAAGAAAGAACGTGACATTGAGAATGAACCCGACCCTTTGGGTGCTGCGAACAATGGGGGGGTATTTCTCCTTTTTCCATTTCACCTTATCTTCTTTACGATTTTGTTCGCGCGTTTCATGCAGTGCGGGAACAGAAAATGCCAGCCACTTGCCGATCTTGGTGATGATGACAATGCCTGCCAACGCTGCTGCGGAGCCGAGAATGTTGTAGTGCTCCCATACTGTCATTAGCCACTCGTTCATTGTTTGTGCCTCTGTTTTTGATGTTGCAAGTTAATGTCCTAGCCCTGTTATGAAACCGTAGACGGCTGCTTTTCAGGCGCAGTGAGTAGCTTTGCTAGCGCAAGGCTGCCTTTGTCGCCTAATTGACTTCTTAGCTGCTGCGCCAACAGCCGTAAGTCGGTGGCGCCATTGGCGGTCGATGTTTGCTGCAGCGATTGGTCGAGTTGTAGGCCAAGGTAGATTGCTTTTAATGTCGTTTTGAGTTTTTTCAAGGCGCTTTGGCCTGTAATTTTCGTAAACTCGGCCTCAAGTTCGTCAGTGCTCTGCACAGAATCTGCTATCAGCGCTTCGCCACGGGGTGTGAATTGCAGCACTAGTTGCCTGGCGTCGGATGGGTGTGTATCGCGACGGAGGTAATGCAGCGTCTCCAATTCGGTTGCAATGGCGCTGATGGCCTGCTTGCTCACATCGTGCAGTGCGGCAATTTCCTGAATACGGCCGCCTTCATGGCCGATAAAGGGCAGTACCTGCCCAAACGACAGCTTTAGCCCGGGGTGGCCCTTGGTTTTGGTCAGCTCCATGAGCCGTAGCATGATGTAGTCAGACAGTCGCGGGAGCATTCCCGCCAGTGCGGAACCCGCCAAATTGGCAGGTGCCTGCGGTTGCTGCACCTGTATCTGAGAGAGTTGGAGCGCCATGTAAAGCTTGCCAAGTGTCTTGCTTGCTTGGTGTAGCTCATTGGCGCCGGCAAGGTCTGAGAACGTGTCGTTGAGTACCTTTATCGCCAGTAGCCCGTCTTTGCGTAGCTGCACCCCAGCGGTAGTCAGGCGCATCTGTTTGGCCCGGCCATCGAGTGGGTCGTCTATTCGCTGTAGATAACCCGCAGCCTCTACTTGCTGTGCGGCTTGATTACAGGCTTGACGGGAAATACCCAGAATATCGGCTAACTCGCTAACGCGAAGTTCAGATTCACCCACAAGGTTGATGTACGGCGCGAAGCTCAGCCTAAGCTCAGTGTGCCCGTAGTCGTCGCGCAAAATCGCCATCATTTGCGTTTGTAGATAATTCGCCACGCCTAGAATGTGGCGCGGCAGGTTGCTCTGATAGCGTTGAAAAACGTCCGAGGTAAGCGCTTTTTGTGTCGCTGGAGCTGTCATGCGAAAAATAGTAAATCGCGATTGACTAATAGTCAATCCTAATTGACAGAATGGAAAATGCGGCGCTAAACTCTCACGACACCGTCGCGTCGAAAGATTGGGAGTAATAATGAGTTCAGCGAAAAACGTAGGGTATATCGGGCTGGGGAACATAGGCGCGCCCTGCGCAGAGCGCCTGATCACCGATGGGTTCAACGCCTATGTGTTCGATGTGTTTCCAGAGGCGATGGAGCCACTGGTAAGTAAAGGTGCCATAGGTGCTGACTCGGTAGCGCAGTTGGCGCAGACATGTGAGCACATCGGTATTTGTGTGCGTGATGATGAGCAGGTAGAGGCTTTGCTGTATGGCGAGGGTGGCATTCTCTCTAACGCAGGTGCTGGCACACAGGTGTCTATTCATAGCACCGTTACGCAGAGCAATTTGCTGCGTTGGCACGAAGAGGCAAAAGAACACGGTATTGATTTGATCGATGCGCCCATTACGGGTGGCGCCCACAGGGCGGCAGATGGCACGCTATGCTACATGGTCGGTGGTAGTGACGCTCAGGTGGCTGCGGGCACGCCGGTTTTTGAAACTTCCGGCGAGAAGGTTGTGCATGCTGGGCCTGTTGGCTCTGGAATCGCACTTAAACTGTGCAACAACTATATTCAGTACACAGAGTTTGTGGCGATGGCCGAGGCCACGCGCCTGGCGCAGGCCTGTGGGCTGTCGGTCGACGTGCTCCGCGAGGTGGGCTTGTCTAACGGTGTCGTGAACGAGCAGATGCATATGTTTGTAAGCGGCAGAAACTCGTTGGCGTTAACGTGCAGTGAAGAAGACATGGCGCAGTTTTTTGGTGCTATGGGTAAGCTCGGTGAAAAAGACTTGGATTGCGCACTCAGCACCGCTACTGAGCGCGGTGTTGTAATGCCTACGGCACAATTTGTACGTGATCGCATTGAGGCGGTATTTTTAGCCAAAGATGAATCGCGCCCCCCTGCAGAATAAGGAGAATCCCTAAGTGAACCCCGAAACGCGTCTGTTTATAGATGGCGACCTGGTAGAGGCCGCCTCAGGAAAAACGTACGACAATGTCAGCCCCGTGACTGAGCAAGTGATCGGGCAAGCTGCTGATGCCGGCCCCGAAGACATGGAGGCCGCGATCGCCGCAGCGCGCAGAGCATTTGATGAGACAGATTGGGCTACCAATCATAGCTTTCGCCATGCCTGCATAAAGCAATTGCAAGATGGCCTGCGTGCTGTGCAGGATGAGTTTAAGGCACAGATCGCTGCAGAAACCGGGGCGCCAATGGCGATATGTGGTGCAATGGGCCCGCAGTGTGAAAACCCAATCAATTTTATTGATTACACGTTGGAATCTTTACCGAACTACGACTGGAGCCGAGATATTGGCGTGTCGGAGATGATGGGCGGCAAAAGTAGGCGCCTTGTAGAAAAAGAAGCCATAGGTGTGGTGGCCTGTGTGACCCCTTGGAACGTGCCCTTGCAAATCAATCTGGCTAAATCGATTCCCGCCTTGGCGGCCGGTTGTACCGTGGTGTTAAAAGCGGCCCCCGACACGCCCTGGTCTGCGACCATGTTGGGTAAGGTGGTCAAGGAGCATACCGATATTCCGCCGGGCGTATTTAACGTCATCACGTCTGAAGATCCGCAAATTGTGGGTGATCAATTGGTGGGGGATCCGCGCGTCGACATGATCTCGTTTACCGGTTCAACCGCGGTGGGCAAGCACATCATGGCGCGGGCATCGCAAACGGTAAAGCGCGTGTTTCTAGAGCTAGGCGGTAAGTCTGCGAATATTATTCTTGATGATGCTGACCTCAATAGCAGTCTGCTTTCAACCTTGGCCGTTTGCTTTCATGCTGGCCAGGGCTGCGCGATTCATACTCGCTTGCTGGTGCCTGCCTCACGCAAAGACGAAGTAGAGGCTTTGTTACCTACGTTCTTTGGGTTTATTGATTACGGTGATCCAGACTCAGAAAGCCAAATTATGGGCCCGTTGGTCAATGCCAAGCAGCGTGAACGCGTTTTGGCTTATATAGAAAAGGGCAAAGAAGAGGGCGCTCGCTTGATTCTGGGCGGCGGCGTTCCTGCTAATCTCGACGTCGGTTACTATGTAGAGCCCACTATCTTCATGGATGTCACCAACGATATGACCATAGCCCGCGAAGAAATTTTTGGTCCGGTTCTTTCTGTGATTACCTACGAAGACGATGATGACGCCGTGCGTATCGCCAACGATTCGGATTACGGGCTGTCTGGCGGCGTCTGGTCTGCCAGTGAAGAGCGCGCGTTAGCGGTTGCCCGGCGTATTCGCACTGGCACGGTGAATGTGAACGGCGGCAATTTCTATGGTGCAGACGCGCCGTTTGGCGGCTACAAGCAAAGTGGTGTTGGCCGTGAAATGGGCCGCGAGGGCTTTGAGGAATATTTAGAAACCAAAACCATTGCCATTGCGGTGTCGGATTAATGCTCGAAGGAAAGGTCTATATCGTCACTGGTGGGTCTCGCGGCTTTGGTTTGGCAATGGCGAAAAATCTTGTTGAGGCGGGCGCAAAGGTGGGCATCACCGGGCGCGACGGCGATTCCCTGCAGGCGGCGGTGAGCGAGTTAGGCGCTGAGGTTGCTATTGGTGTGGTGGCTGATGTGGCTTCTCGCGCTGCAGTTTCAGCGGCGTTCTCCCAGATTGTTGAACACTTTGGCCGCTTGGATGGGTTGGTCAACAACGCCGGTCTTGCTAAGCCGAATAAAGTAGAGAATCTTGCCGAAGACGAAGTGTTGTTGCAGGTCAATACGAACTTTGTCGGCACTGTTAACTGCTGTCAGGTAGCGATTGCTTTACTTCGCGGCGGTGAAAACCCGCGTATCATCAATATCTCTTCGGCTAGCGCCTGGCATTATGATGAGATGAGTCATCTGTCTATTTACGCTTCTACCAAAGCAGCGGTGGAGCGCTTTACGCGTGACTTGTATTTAGAGCTGCAGCACGATCATATTGGCGTAACGTGTATTCGACCCGGCGGTGCAGGCACAGGGTTTGCTGACACCTGGGAAGTAGAGCCAGCGACTCAGGCATTAACGGCGTGGCTAGATAGCGGCACCTACATGAGTGTTGGTATGGATACCACACACGTGGCTAACGCGGTGCGTTATGCGCTTGAACAGCCCCCCGGTGTGGCTGTGGATCTACTCGAAGTGAGGCCAAACAACTTGAGCCCCAAGCAGGCGTATTGATCGCCGCTTTAACAACATTCATGCAACTTTTCTAAAAGGTTTTCATATGTCCAACATTCTCATTGTCGGTGGTACGGGGCTAACAGGGGCGCACGCCGCCATTCATCTGCGTGAGCGAGGCCATAGCGTTACAGTGATGTCGCGGAGTGTGCCGCAGATTCCTGCCCTGCAGGGCGTAGAGCATATTGCCGGGAGCTACATTGATTCACCGCCGCCTCAGGACGTATTGGCAAAATTTGACAGTATGGTGTTTGCCGCTGGCGCAGATATTCGGCAGCTGCCCGAGGGCGAAGACGAGGCTGCTTTTTTTGAGCGTGTAAACGTAAAGGCCATTCCCGCGTTTTTTGAGCTGGCGAAATCTGCTGGAATCAAAAGCGCGGTGTATATCGGCAGCTACTATCCGCAGGTGGTGCCAGAGTCTATCGACCGCAGCGTGTACGTGCGCTCACGTCATCTGGCGGATGAAGGCGCTCGTGCGTTGACCGACGCGTCATTTCGCGTTTGCAGTCTTAACGCACCCTTTATACTGGGTTATGTCGAAGGCGTGGCGTTGCCGCACCTGGAAGTGCTGGTTAACTATGCCAAAGGTCTGCTTGAAGGCTTGCCAGTAGTAGCCCCTGCGGGAGGTGTTAATCATATTGCCAGCGCCTCAATGTCCGTTGCTATTGAACACGCGTTGGAATCAGGCATCGGCGGCAAGGCTTACCTTGTTGGCGATGAAAACTTGAGCTGGAAGACGTATCTCGAACAGTACTTTGAAGGGGTGGGCAACCCGCAAGATTTGCCAGTATCCACTGACGAGCACCCACTGTTCCCCGATATCATGCTGTATGCGGGCCGCAACGCGGTTATTGAATACGATGTAGATGATGCAGAGTTAAATTACCCGCGTGGCCAGGTGGGTGCAGCCATTGCAGAACTTGTTAACGTTTATTCCTAGAGGACAAACGCATGACGACGCTAAGTGACGCCACACTGCGAGCAACCGCAGACAAGTTGATTGCCGGCCATGAAGAAGCCACGCGCACCAATGAGTGGACTTTTTTTGTCGATGAAATATACGCCGTTAACTGCATTTATACCTGTGAGTATGCAGGCGTGATGGAGGTGACGGCCAACGGTATAGACGAGATTAAGGCCACGCACTATGGCCGTGATATGGCGGTGGGTTGGGAAGGTTGGAGTTTTCCTTATCTGGGTGTGTACACCGGTGGCGACAATAAGCTCATTACTCACTGGCTAAACCGTGGCCCGGGAAAGCGGGCAGACGGCGCTTTTTTTGAAACTCCCGGCATTTCATTCTTAACGCTGGATGATGATGCAAAGATTGTGCACCAACTGGATGTGTTTGACTTGGCGCACCAAATGAAGCTGTGTGATGACCTTGAAGATGCTGGTTTACTCTCAGCGCAGCTGAAAGAAGAGTGGGTGCAGCCCATGAAGGCCAAGCTGGTCGCGCAGTTAACGCGAGCCTAAATTAGCGCCTCTAACACGCCAGCATTAAAAGCCAGGGTTAAAAAACAGCAATGGGGTTTAGTGGTGAGCCAGTTCCGCCGGCAACTCTCAGCGGCGCTGCAGTAAACAGAAAAGTACTACGCTTTTCTCTGGCGCTAACTGTTGCCAGTTCGTCCAAGTCGAGATTGTCGAAGATCGGCATGCCCAGGCCCACCAGTACCAGTTCGTGAAGGGGTGTGGCCAGTGTTTTCATGCCTGAAGGCATCACATCGCTAATCGCATCACTGCCAATAGCGGCAACGTCTCTATCACGCAACCATTGTGCAACCGTGGCATGCAGGCCAGCAATTTTTGGTTGAGCAGAACGCGGCGCAGGTTGTGGCATCCAGCGGCCGGTGCGCAGCAAGAGCACATCGCCACTGCCAATGGTAACGCCGTGTTTTTTCTCCCATGCCTCCAGATCGCTTGCCGTAATAGCCGTACCGGGGGTGAGAAACTCAACGCCAAAAAACGCAGGCATATCTACCAGCACCCCGCGTGTAACGACACCCGCTCTGCCGGCATTTTCGATGCCAAGTTGCCTTGCGCCATCGGGTTTTAATGCTGAAGCATCTACGCCATTGTATAACTTACCGTTGCGGGAATAGTGGGGCAGGCCGTCCATGTGAGAATGCGCAAAGCCGTGGTATTCCACGCTGTATTGGTCACCGGCTATATCATGGCCGCCAAAGCTGTCCGTGACTAATGTATGTTTAAAAGGGTTTGCGTTAGTTGCCGATACTTCTTTGTTGAGTTCAAGGCTCAGCGAAACGGCTTCGCCCGTTTTCACCAACGCAGCGGCTGCAACGCGTCGCTCTGGCGTGATGAGGTTGAGCGTACCCAGTTGATCGTGTTTACCCCAGCGGCCCCAGTTCGAAATGCTGGTCATCAGGCTTTCGTAAGCTTTTAGCGAGAGTGGTTCAGCGGAATCGCTGGCCAGTGTTTGCGTGCTGAAAAAGCATAAGATTAAAGTGAGCAGCGTTGTTTTCATCAGTGTTGTCCCGAGTGTTTTTTGTATTTCTGGTTTTGGCTGTGAATCGGCATTTTTAGTGATTTTGCACGCAAGCCTACGCATCTGACGCAGCGCCTTCGTCGCACTTTACACAATTGAGCATCACCCCGATTTTTTCTTTTCGGCCTTCAGTTGTTGTTACCCATAGCCGATTACTCCACGGCGGATTATGCCGCACATGCTGATAGTGGCCGCAGGACAGCTGTGCCACCCAGTGCTCTTCGGCGTCTTGATGAAAGCCGCAGATGGGTTGTTGCATGTCACGTCTCCTGACGATTCTCAGCCACAGGCCAACAGAGTGTAGAACTCAGACTGTAGAGCTCAGACTATAGCCTAAGCAAAGCGTCTTAAGCAGGTTTTCTAGCACGCTCGGATTCGCTTAAACTATCGCTTGAGCGTATCTGTTACTTATCCTATGTGGGAGCTGTCATGGCAATAATGAAATACACCGAGCAAGAACTGGCTGAAGTACTTGTGCAGCTACCGAATTGGGTTTTAAAGAACGAGAAGCTCTATCGTAAGCTGAGCTTCGATAATTTTGTCGGCGCCTTTGGTTTCATGGCAAGTGTGGCTTTAGTCGCTGAAAAAATGGACCATCATCCGGAGTGGTGCAACGTGTATGGCACGGTGGAGGTGTATCTCACCACACATGACGCACAGGGTATTTCAGAGCGAGATTTACGTTTAGCACAGGCAATTGATGCGATGGCATGACACATCGATCAGGTGGCGGTCGAAAACACGCGCCGTCTGTTGCGCTTCGACGGCCACAGCCATTATCCTGATGAGCTATAACAATAAGCATTAGCTAAGTGGGCATCGAATGTATCTGGGAATAGATCTGGGCACGCAGAGTGTTAAAGCCATTATCTACGACGCGCAAGCGCGCGCTGTTGTGGCACAGGCCTCGTCTTCGTTAGACATGATTAGTGCAGCAGATGGCACGCAGGAACAGATGGCGCACTGGTGGGTTATTGCGCTGCACCAGTGTCTAGCTCGCCTCGACGCAAAGCATAAAGCAGCCGTGAAGGCGGTTGCAGTATCGGGCCAGCAGCACGGCCTGGTAGCGCTGGACGATACTGGCGCCGTGCTCTCGCCGGTCAAGCTTTGGTGTGACACTACCACCGCGTTGGAGTGCGATGAGATTACCCGGCGTTTTGGTGGGGTTCAAAAATTAAGAGAAGAGGTGGGTAATGAAATGCTCACCGGCTATACCGCCCCCAAGATTCGCTGGTTGGCCCGCCATAAACCGCAGCGTTACGCGCAGGTAAAGCACTTTTTACTGCCGCATGATTATCTGAATTTCTATTTAACCGGCGAGGCTGTCATGGAACATGGCGATGCTTCCGGCACCGGTCTGTTGGATATTCGCACACGCCAATGGCATTCCGAATTGCTGCAGGCTATTGATCCTGATCGTGATCTGGCCGGCGCGCTGCCACCGTTAGTCGAATCCAACACGCAAATCGGTACGGTTAAAAATGACGTAGCAGAGCTGCTTGGACTCCCGGCGGGTGTCGCGGTGGCTGCAGGCGGTGGCGATAACATGCTCGCTGCGATTGGTACGGGAAATGTTGTACCAGGTAAACTCACTATGAGCCTCGGTACGTCGGGTACTCTTTTTACCTATTCTGATACGCCGGTGATCGACCCGCAGGGAGAGGTTGCCGCGTTTTGTTCCTCCACCGGTGGTTGGTTGCCCCTACTGTGCACAATGAACTGCACAGTGGCCACAGAGTTAACACGCCAGCAGTACGGCCTGACATTGGCCGAGTCAGAGAAACTGATAGCCAAAGCCCCAGTAGGTTCTGAAGGCATTCTGACTATTCCCTATTTCAACGGCGAACGAACGCCGAATCTGCCCGAAGGCAAAGCGGTAATAGCGGGCCTTGATGCCCTGAACTACTCTCAGGGCAATATGCTGCGCTCAGCCATGGAGGGCGCAACGTTTGCGCTGCGCAATGGCCTTGATGCTTTCACTCGGCTTGACTGCGAGCTCTCAGAAATATGCCTGACAGGCGGGGGTGCAGGCAGTGCTGCGTGGCGCCAAATGGTAGCGGATGTGTTTAATCGTCCTGTAAAAATGCTGGCTAACGATGAAGGTGCTGCGATGGGAGCAGCCTTGCAGGCCATGTGGATGTATCAGGGCGGTGATATTGGCGCCTGGGTGGTGGATCATTTGGTCTACGACAGCAGCCGTGCTGCTGTGCCCGATGCGGAGCGTGTGTCGCAGTATCAGGAGGTGTACGAGCGCTATCAAGCGCATTCAAAGCACGTTGTCGCGCTCTATTCTTGACAAGCGTGCATCACCTGTTATCCACGGCAATGTTTAAGGCTATTTACGTATCTGCCCTGCGCAAAAAACGGCGAAGTGTGTTTGCGGTAACAGGAGTAGCCTAAAGCACTGGGTATTTAGTTTGCAGTAAGAAGCGATAGGGGCACGAACATGACAAAAACAGCGGTAACCGTGTATGAGGGCGAACGCGCATACTTTCCTGATATTGGTGCTATTGCGTTTGAGGGAAAGGGCTCAGACAACCCTTTAGCGTTCAAGTTTTACGATGCTGACAAACTGGTTGCTGGTAAGCCCATGCGAGATCATTTGCGTTTTGCCGTTTGTTACTGGCATACGCTGTGCGCCAAAGGTAGTGATCCGTTCGGCGTAGACACGCAAGTTTTCGCCTGGGACGAGCCCGCCGACCCAATGTCGGCAGCACGTGCGCGTATGGATGCTGCGTTTGAATTGTTTACCAAGCTAGGTGTGCCGTATTACTGCTTCCACGATCGGGATATGGCACCCGAGGGCGCCTCTGTCGCCGAATCTGAAGACAACCTTAAGGCCATGGTAGAGCTGGCTGCACAGCGTCAATCACAAACCGGTATGAAGCTACTGTGGGGTACGGCGAATTTGTTTGGCCACCCACGCTACATGAATGGCGCATCGACCAACCCCGATTTTGCGGTAGTGGCGCACGCCGCAGCACAAGTTAAGGCCGCGTTGGATGCAACCGTGGCGTTAGGCGGTGAGAACTACGTATTCTGGGGTGGACGAGAGGGTTATGTCAGCTTACTCAATACTGATTCGCGGCGTGAGCTGGATCATATGGCGCAGTTCCTGAAAACCGCCAGCGAGTACGGCCGCAGCATAGGGTTTAAAGGAACCTACTTAATCGAACCGAAACCCATGGAGCCAACCAAGCATCAGTACGATTTTGATGCGCAGACAGTGATTGGGTTCTTGCGCCATTATGGTTTGGATAACGATTTTAAAGTGAACGTTGAGGCCAACCATGCGACGTTGGCAGGCCACAGCTTCGCGCACGAGTTACAAATGTGCACCGACGCCGGGCTGCTCGGTAGTATCGATGCAAACCGTGGTGATCCACAAAACGGCTGGGATACAGATCAGTTCCCCACAGATCTCTACGATGCTACGCATGCAATGCTGGTGGTGCAGGCAGCGGGTGGCCTCGTTGGCGGCGGCCTGAATTTTGATGCCAAAGTGCGGCGCGAATCGGTGGATATGGAAGATATTTTCATCGGCCATATTGGTGGCATGGATACCTTTGCGCGCGGTTTGGAAGTGGCGCAGGCTATTCTTGATGATTCGCCCTACCTTGCGCACAAACACAATCGCTACGCGAGTTTTGACAGTGGCGACGGTGCGCGATTCGAAAAAGGTGAGCTTAACTTGTCAGCGCTGCGTGACATAGCACAAGAAAGCGGTGAGCCTGAAAACGTATCGGGTAAGCAGGAGTGGTACGAAAACCTTGTTAATCAGTATCTATAGCGGCCCAGTTTATTTTACGTAAATTGTGGCGCTGTTATTGCCATACTGGTTCTACGCGATTTGAAGTTGGAGGTAGCAGTAATGTCAAAAGTACGAATGGGCATGGTGGGCGGTGGAGAGGGCGCATTTATTGGTGCGGTACATCGCATGGCAGCAGGCATAGACGGTGAGATTGAACTCGTTTGCGGCGCTTTTAGCAGCGATGCTGATAGGTCGCGCCGATCAGGTGCTGCGCTTTATCTACCTACCCAGAGAGTCTACGAAGACTACGCAACAATGATGACAGCTGAGGCAGCGTTGCCAGAAGATGAGCGCATGCAGTTTGTGGCGGTGGTAACGCCTAATCACCAGCACTTTCCTGTCGCGCAGGCCGCTTTGGAGGCGGGTTTTCATGTGCTGTCTGATAAACCCGCCACGCTAAGCTTAGACGAGGCGCTGGCGTTGCGAAAAATCGTTGCCGACACAGGGCTGCTGTATGGGCTTACCCATACGTACAACGGGTATCCGCTAGTGAAAGAAGCCAAGGCCCGCGTCGCAGCAGGTGATCTGGGCGCGATTCGCAAGGTCGTTGTTGAGTATCCGCAAGGATGGTTGGCAGATCGCCAAGAAGATGAAGACAACAAACAGGCAGCCTGGCGATTGGATCCTGCCCAGGCGGGCGTCAGCAGCTGCATGGGCGACATTGGCGTGCACGCTGCCAATTTAGCTGAGTATGTAACAGGCACAATGATCAGTGAGATATGTTCTGACCTGTCGAGCTTTGTGGATGGCAGAGCACTTGATGACGACGGTGCCATACTGTTGCGTTTTGAAAACGGCGCAAAGGGTGTACTAAGCGCAAGCCAAGTGAGTGTTGGGGAAGAGAATGCGCTCAGTATTCGAGTGTATGGCGAGAAGGGCGGCCTTGAGTGGAATCAGCAGGAACCCAATACACTGTGGTTAAAGTGGCCAGATCAACCCACGCAGATGTTGCGCACCGGTGGCGGCTACCTCGGTGAGCAAGCCTCTCAAAATACGCGTACCCCCATGGGGCATCCAGAGGGTTATCTGGAGGCGTTTGCTAACATCTACGTGGCCTTTGCTGGAAAGGTTAGAGCGCAACAAAGCGGTGCCGCAGAAGATGCAAGAGCTCAAGATTGCCCGGGTATTGCCGAAGCAGTGCGCGGTATGACCTTTATTGAGCTTGCTGTTTCGGCGAGTAACAGTGATACCAAGTGGCACGCATTTACCGCACATTGATAATGTAGTTTGAATCTTAAAACAGGAATACGATCATGTCTCAGATGAAAGGCCCCGCGATTTTTTTAGCACAATTTGCGTCAGACGAAGCTCCATTTAACAGTTGGCCTGCCATTACAAAGTGGGCGGGTGATCTCGGCTACCGGGGTGTACAGGTACCGACCTGGGTTGGCGATTTAATCGATCTCGAAAAAGCTGCCGAGAGCGTCGACTATTGTGATGAACTCAAGGGCATTGCTGCAGAAAGCGGCGTAGAAATTTCAGAGCTTTCTACCCACCTTCAAGGCCAACTGGTTGCTGTGCATCCTGCCTATGATGAACAGTTTGATGGTTTCGCCCCGCCTGCTGTGCACGGTAATCCGAAAGCGCGCCAGGAATGGGCCGTGAACCAACTGATGCTCGCCGCGAAAGCCAGCGCTAACATGGGGCTCACCGAGCATGTGACTTTTTCGGGAGCGTTGTTGTGGCACACCATGTACCCCTGGCCACAACGCCCAGAAGGTCTGGTTGAAACCGGCTTTGCAGAGCTGGCAAAGCGCTGGCGCCCAATTCTTGATGCCTTTGACGATGCCGGTGTCAATCTTTGTTACGAAATTCACCCGGGTGAAGACTTACATGACGGCGTTACTTTTGAGCGCTTTCTAGAGGCCGTTGACAACCACCCGCGTTGCCACATCCTCTACGACCCCAGTCATTTCGTATTGCAGCAGTTAGACTATGTGCAGTTCATCGATATCTACCATGAGCGAATCAAGATGTTTCATGTGAAAGATGCGGAGTTCACACCCAATGGCCGCAGTGGTGTGTACGGCGGTTATCAAAGCTGGGTAGACCGCCCGGGGCGCTTTCGCTCATTAGGCGATGGCCAGGTAGATTTCAGTGCGATATTCAGCCAGTTGGCGAAGTATGGCTTTGAGGGTTGGGCAGTACTCGAGTGGGAATGCTGTTTGAAGCACCCGGAAGATGGCGCTGCAGAAGGTGTGGATTTTATCAACCACCACATTATTCGTACTACCGACAAAGCCTTCGATGATTTTGCCGGCGGCGGTGCAGACGAGGCGACGAATCGTCGTATACTGGGGCTCGACAGCTGATGTTAAGTGTCGCTACCCAAACGATCACGAATAATTAAACGGGAATCTGGAAATGTCCGAAGCAGCCATAGATCGCAAGCGCCTCTATTACGTGGGTAATCTTTCAATCTTTATGATTGGGTTAGGCTTTGCCGTGCGCGCCAATATCGCGCCTGACCTGCAAGCCAATATTTACGACAAAGTGGATTTGGCGACTTCCGCCGCCATGCTGGGTGAGGCTCTGGGTATTACATTTACCGGTTTTGCATTGACTCTGTTGTTTGGGAGTGCATTGGTAGATTGGATGGGTATGAAGTTAATGCTGCTGCTGTCGGCTGTGGGATATTTGGCTGGTTCCGCCGGCTTACTGGCGGCTGCGACCATGCCTGTCGACGATACGGTCACGACGATTGTGATGGCTAGCCTGCTTTTAACAGGCCTGGGTTGGGGCGCGGTTGAAGCAGCCTCCAACCCGATGGTGGCTGCGCTTTACCCCGAAGAAAAAACGCATCGACTGAACATCCTGCATGCCTGGTGGCCAGCGGGAATTGTGGTGGGTGGCTTACTCGGTGTAGCTATCTCCAAGTTTGGCTTGCCCTGGGAACTCAATATGTTTGTTTTGATCATTCCCGCTTTGGCACTGGCGTGGATGGTTGCTAGAGCAGCATTTCCAGTAACTGAGCGTGTTGCAGAAGGGGTGAGCTATGGGGAGATGTTTGGTGAGCTTTTACGCCGGCCATTGTTCTGGGTGTTTTTCCTGTGCATGTTCGCTACGGCAGCATCTGAGCTCGCACCCGGCCAGTGGGTGAATATTTCGTTGTCAAACATAGTCGGTATGGAAGGCATTTTGTTACTCGTTTACGTCAGCGCTCTGATGTTCGTGATGCGGCACTTTGCCGGCCCAATTGTTGATCGCATTTCGTCCGTCGGGCTGTTGTTTGTAAGCTGTATTGCGGCCGCTGCTGGCCTTTACATGCTCAGTATCGCTAGCACACCCTTGCTTGCGTTCGGTGCTGCCACAGTATGGGGAATTGGCGTGTGCTACATGTGGCCCACCATGCTGGCAATCACGTCGGAGCGTTTCCCGCGCGGCGGTGCAGTTGCACTGGGATTGATGGGCTTTGCCGGTGGTATGGCCATTCAGTTTGTATTGCCGCGCATGGGCGCCATTTTCGATAACGCGAAGGCAGAGTTTGCCGGCGGTGCTG
>JBGCFE010000051.1:0-3138 GCA_045106775.1 Halioglobus sp. | reverse complement strand
GCTACGCGGCGTACGCAGGATCTACAACGAACTAGAACTTGCAGCGCCAAGCTCAGGAATAACGCGCACTAGCGACACCTGGATTACCACCAAGGTGAAGTCATGGCTGTTGGGAGTAACCAGCATACAAGGCCACCGCGTCAAGGTAGTGACGGAGAACGGTGTGGTGTATTTGATGGGGCTTGCCAGCGCGGCTGAAGCCGACCGAATCGCCTCAGAGACCGCATCTATCAATGGGGTTCAGCGTGTTGTTAGGTTGTTCGAAGAAACGCAATAACGACTGCGCAAGCTGCACCTTGCACCAACCGCTCTCTACTTAACAATCTTGAGCGAGGGCCGTGCTTCGCCTCCGCCGCCGCTCGCAGGGCCATTGCCTGAGGGTGTTGGCGGATCTTCAGGAGGAGTAGCAGACTCCTCCGGATCAAAGACCATGCCCTGCCCATTCTCTCGCGCGTAGATACCGACGACCGCCGCAATCGGGACATAAACATCTGCTGCAACACCGCCAAAACGGCCATTGAAAGCCACCGCGTGATTAGTAATGCTCAAGTCAACGACGGCATCAGGGGAGATGTTCAAAACAATCTGGTTATCTTTAACATACTGCTGCGGAACGACGACCTGATCCATCGATGCATCAACCAGAACATAGGGTGTGCATTCGTTGTCCACGATCCACTCATAGAGGGCTCGCATAATATAAGGTCGACTAGTGTTCACAAGGAATAACCCGAACCGACTGCTTTAGAGGCGCATTTCGCGCTCTTGCTCAGTCAGGCTCTCCTGAAAAGATTCACGATTGAACAGCAGATCCATATACGCCTGCAAAGGCTTTGACTGCTTACTCGCACGGATGTCTACACCCAGAGTGGGCAATCGCCAAAGGATAGGTGCGATACAGCAATCAACCAGTGTGAATTCGTCACTCATGAAAAAAGGCTTCTCTGCAAAAATCGGCGCTATTCCCAATATGCTTTCACGCAACTCCTTTGTCGCCTTCTTGACAACATTTTCACTGCGCGTCGTTTGAATAGAATCTACCAGCGTGCTCCAGTCTTTTTCAATACGGTGTATGAACAGACGGCTTTCTGCACGCGCTACCGGATAGACCGGCAGTAGAGGCGGATGGGGAAAACGCTCATCGAGGTACTCCATCATTACCTTAGACTCGTACAACACCAAATCGCGATCCACGAGAGTGGGTAGGCTATTGTACGGATTTAGTTCAGAGAGCTCCGCGGGCGGATGCGCAGAATCTGCTTCAACCATATCCACTGTAACGCCCTTTTCGGCGAGAACAATGCGCACGCGGTGGCTGTAATGGCTCATACTATCCGAGAAAAATGTCATTGAAGACCGCTTTGCCACTACACCCATCGGGTAACCCTCTTTTAATGCGTAAAATTAATTGTGCAGCGCGGACAACGCGACTGCTATTTCATGCCAGCAGCGCGAAGTTCAGCGCCGACAAGCCTGCGGCAGTACTTAGTGCACGTCTTTCCAGTATTCGCGATTCAACAACGCTGCAAACACGGTGAACAAAGCAATAAAGAGCAATACATAAACACCTATGCGCTCACGCTTTTTAGCCACTGGGTCAGCTGTATACGCCAGAAAATTAACCAGATCGTACATCGCCACATCAAACTCTTCGGGCGTCATGGTTCCGGGCTCGGACACCACAAGGCGGCCACATGGCTCCTCGAGAATATCTTCACCGGTTAACTCATCGCGCTTCACGCCGCCATTTGCGGCCTTAACCGGCCCTAGAGCGCACTCTTGCATACCTTGCAGTTCTAACAATACATGCGGCATGCCGACATCTTTAAACACCTTATTATTGACACCATAAGGACGACTATCGTCTTTATGAAAGGTGCGTAAATAGGTGTAGAGCCACTCGGGCTGACGCGCGCGAGAAACCAGGGTGAGGTCGGGAGGCGTTGCGCCAAACCATACCTTGGCCATTTTTTCGTCCATAGCATTTTCCATTAGCGCGCCGACTTTCTCGTCAGGATCGTGCATAAGGTTTGCTTTAAACAAGTCTTCGGGGATACCCAAATCTTCGGCGACACGGTTATAACGAGAATACTGCAACGAGTGACAGCCCATGCAGTAGTTCATGTACACCTGCGCACCGCGCTGCAGTGAAGGCTGATCACCGGCGTCCACTTCAATCGTGTCGCACTCCATGCTTCCGCACTTGTAAGCAGACTCCGCACCGACAACCTTGAGGGGGATAAACGTCAACGCCAAAATGAGTGCTAACCCGCCCATACTGCCCCAGAAGCCGATACCGCCATCCATCGTGACTCGTTCTGGCACGGGCTTGGTTTTATCAAGCGTGCTCCAGATTGGCATCAACAGGAAGAAGCCAAAGTAGATCACTGAACATATTTGAGCCAAGAGCGTTCTTGCTTCTGTGGGCGCCTTAACACCCAACACGCCAAGAATGATAAACGAAGCAACAAACACCACCAGCATCGCCTTGTTGATATTACCTCGGTAACGCCAGGATTTTACCGGACTGCGATCTAGCCAGGGCAATATGAACGGTATTGCAACTGATGCTGCAAATGCGACAAAACCCCAGAATTTATCTGGCACAGCCCTTAGCACCGAGTAAAACGGCGTGAAGTACCAAACAGGCGCGATATGCTCTGGCGTTTTCAGGGAATTGGCTTCTTCGAAGTTAGCGTACTCAAGGAAGAACCCCCCCATCTCGGGCATGAAGAAAATCACGCCGCAGAAGATAAATAGAAATACGCCCACCGCCTGAAGATCATGCACTGTGTAGTACGGATGAAACGCAACACCGTCTAATGGAACACCAGCGTCGTCCTTAAACTTTTTGATATCAACGCCGTCGGGGTTGTTTGAACCGACTTCATGCAACGCCAGCAAATGCAAAACAACCAGCGCCAACAGAATAATCGGCAATGCCACCACGTGAAGCGCAAAGAAACGGTTGAGGGTAATCCCAGAAATCAGATAGTCTCCGCGAATCCAGGTCACAATGTCTTCACCAAAGACCGGTATCGCTCCAAAGAGCGAGATAATCACCTGCGCACCCCAGTAGGACATCTGGCCCCAGGGCAACACATACCCCACAAACGCTTCTGCCATCAGCACGACAAA
>JBGCFE010000050.1:0-4947 GCA_045106775.1 Halioglobus sp. | reverse complement strand
CATCGCCTCTGAATACCCATAGCCGCCAAAAAAACGCAGGCTGATACGTGGACCGGACGTGGCATAGGTTTCTTTGCTCACCAGCGCGTCATACACCGATTCACGCGTATTCTCCCGCGCCCAAACCGCTGCCAAGCCCGCCGCGCCCCAGTTGCGCGAGCGGTGCAGAGACCCTGGCAAAAACATCGATTTGCCCAACCGGAGCCCAGCGGTGCCATCCATCAGCGGCAATTTACCGTGGTGATTATCTTCCTCTACCGACGAGCTAGCGTTGTGGCTGTCACTGCTCCCAATCACACCAAATCGATACGGATTGAAACCTTCGGAGTGCGAAAACTCGATACCCGCGCGCAGCGCATCACGCGCATAACTGCCGCGCGGCTCACTAAAATCAGCCGAGGCACTCAGCTGTGCAGACATTAATTCAAAGTCAGCAAACTCGTCTTCGGGTGACAACAACGGGTGCGTGTCCGACGTGCCTTTAATCTGCAATATCTCGCTGATGGGTTCATTGCGCATGCGCTGTTGTGCATACTCACCGGTAATGGCACTGCCATCCACCTGTTGGCGTTCATACATCAGACCATTAGAGACGTTGCCATTGTGCGGAATTGCAAACATCGTTTTACCAGCCTTGCGCTGCGCATCCAAGGCGTCCCACAAATCTTCGGGGTTACCTGAATCGAGCGATGTAAACGGCATCTCTGGCACGTTGGTATCGCGGTAAATCACGTTGCGGTGAAGGTTTTGGCCATCGGGCATGGATGTCCACTCGTAGCCTACCAACGCCGTAAACACGCCGGGCTCATAATGCGCGTTGGCGGTATCCACCATTAACTGCCACGCATCAATCGTAATACCGCGCGCGGTGGGTGAATTGGCGTAGGTGTCCAAACCCGTTACCTTTCGCACGATACTCACCATGGTATAGGCCAGCGAAATCGGCCCATCATTGAGCAAGCGATCGCGAAGGCTGCGCTCTTCCAACGCTAGCGTCATCGCATCATCAACGCGCGCCACGCCCATGTATTCCGAATGATCAGTCACTGCGGCGAAATCTAATGGGCGATCGATTCTAATCGGATAACCGGCAGCGTGTTCGATTGTCGCACCGCGCGCAAATCGATAGGCATCATCAGGAGTGGCTGTAACGCCCAACGTGTAGGCATCCGTGGAGTAACTGGTGTGGATGTGCAGATCACCCCACAGCAAATTGCGGTTGGGGTTTGGCGCGACTGCCGGCTTTACCGGCGCAGGCTTGGCGGTGGCTTCGCTATACTCCGGAAACAAACTGGGATCATCGATAGGCCCGCAGGCAGAAATCGCTAAAGACAGGAATAGCGGAGACGATTTTCTGGCAAAAGAGCTTACCGAGCCATTTACGCAGAGCAATTTCATTAACAAAACATTCACTACTGCGCACCCGTAGCAGCACTGCGCTGCCTCCGCCGATAGAAATAAAGTGCAAACACTACAGCCAAGCCAGCACCCAAGTAGGGAAGCATCCTCGGCAGCGTGTTGAACACAATCGTATTGATCATTACTTGCTTAGCCAGCTCATAATCTTCAGGCATGGGCAACACACCCACCGTGTCTGCATATTCTGCGTAAGCATCCTGCATAGCTTCATAGAGCGTAGACCAGCGACCACCGAGATCCTGCGTCTCACCCGGATCTTCCTTCAGGTTATACAGCCGCCAACGACTATCACCGGCAGGAGGAAAATTTCGTGTGATTTTAAAATCGCCACGAAACAGCGCTGCATTGCCGGAAAACTCGTAACCAATGGATTCTGAGTAACTGCGTATTGCGTCGGCCTGCCCATTGAGTAAGGGCAACACACTCTTACCCGTTGTATTGATGACGCTGCGATCTTGCGCGATATGCATAGCGGCGGGTTCGCCTGCCAACGCCAGCAACGTGGGCGCAATATCGGTAACGTGAACAAAGGCATGGGATAGTTTGGTCGAACTGGCCAAAGGCTTACCGCTAAATATCAGGGGAACCCGCAGCCCACCCTCCCCTGCAGTAAATTTCACGCCTGCGAAGGGCGTATTGGCAACTCTACCCCAATGCCGGCCGGCTGCCACCCAGCTCCCTTTGGTGCCCAGTGTTTCTACCTCACGGTGAAAGTGCTTCTCAAGCCAGCGCCTGCCAAAATCATTCTCGTAGGGTTCATTGGCTACGGCACCGTTATCTGAAAACACCAGATACACGGTGTTCTCGTGCTGCCCTGTCTTGCGAAGGTGATCAACCAGGCGCCCTACTTCATGATCCATGGCCGTTGCCATACCGGCATACACCTGCATTCTGCGCGCCTCAAAATATTGCTGCTGCGCATCAAGCGCATCCCAGGCTTCTTGCGTTGGCCCTGGCGCTAACGTGGTGCCTTTACTGAGAAGGCCAGTGTCCTGCAGCCGCTCAATGCGCGCCTGGCGAGTGACCGCCCAACCGTCTTCGTAGGCTCCGCGGTAAGCGTCTATAAAATGCGCTGGTGCCTGCAACGGCGTGTGATTGGCTTGAAACGCAAGGTAGGCGAAAAACGGCGTGTTCTGCGCAGGCGATGATTGCAAATGCTCGATAGTTTTGTCCACGAAGGCAGCAGAGGAATAAAAGTCATCGGGCAGAGAGGCCAACCTTGCTCCATTTTCAAACCATCTGGCTTCTGCCTGCATGGGTAAATAGGGGCGCATCTCAAAATTGTCAGAACCGCTATCGGCCTGAATAAAGGAATAATCGAAGCCTCGAGCTGGCGGCAAATTATCACTGCCCACCCCCAGGTGCCACTTGCCCGCCACCAGCGTGCGGTAGCCCGCCGCTTGTAAGTGCGTGGCAAACGTTTGCACGCGGCCGTTTAACACGCCTTCGTAGCCGGGCTTGCCACGATGCGACAGCGGCATCAACTCGCGCATGCTACCAATGCCTGCCACGTGGTTGTCCACACCGGTCATTAACATGGCTCGCGTCGGCGCGCAGCTTGAGGCCACGTGAAAATTAGAGAAGCGGGTGCCCGATGCGGCGAGCGCATCAATATTGGGTGTGTTGATTTCGCTGCCAAACGCACCGAAGTCTGAAAAGCCCATATCGTCTACAACGATCAACACAAGGTTGGGCCGTGCTGTAGCGGCCGGTGGTTGTTCTGCGGTTGCTGACGTTTGTTCGGCAGTTGCAGACGCTGGCAGCGCAAAAAGCATCAAGCACGCTGAGAAAAAGGCGACAACCGACGCATAAGCAGCGAGCAGCTGGCGTGCACTGGTGGTTTTTTCGGAAACGGCCACACCTGAGATCATCAGCATTGTTCGCGTTCTGGCTAAAGCCTGTAATTTACACAAGCTGCTGCTACCCATATACGCTGTCACCGTGCCCAGACTGTTTCCCACGAGATTGTATTACCCTGCTGCAATTGCAAAAAACAACGCATATCATCGCCCTTCACCATAAGATAAACTCAATTGACACTCAAACAGAAACAATAACCCTTACGGGTTTATCCGACTCAATGCGCTGGGAGGCCAACACGTGGGACGCTGGGAAGGCATTGAAGAATATATCTGTGTGGTGGAGTCAGGCAGCTTCACTGCCGCCGCTGAGCACATGGGCGTGTCGAAATCGTATGTCAGTAAACAAGTCAGTCAGTTAGAAGATCGCCTGGGTGTGCGGCTGCTGCAGCGCACCACCCGCAGGCTAACACTCACCGAAAGCGGCAATACCTTTTTTGGCTACTGCAAAGATATGTCGGAGCAGTTTGAACGCGCCGAATCGACGCTCTCTGATATGCAGCAAAGCCCCAAGGGTACGTTGCGCCTGGCACTGAACAGCCGCTATGGCACAAACTATATGGCCGCTGCTGTCGCCGACTTTTCACGCAAGTACCCAGACCTCACCGTGGAAGTGCACTCCACCTTCCAGGACGTAGACCTGTTAAGTGGCAGTTATGACCTAACGGTACGTTACGACAAACTGGAAGACTCCACACTGGTGGCAAGGCGCCTTGGCGGGCACTCGCTTTGCCTTTGTGCCTCACCCGAATACTGGGAAGAGCATGGCCAACCACAGTCGCCCGACGATCTTTTGCAACACAACTGCCTCACGACAACCGATCGTTTCTGGTTGTTCAATACAGAGGATCGCCGCGACCTTCTCAAGGTTAAGGTGGCGGGTAACTGGATTAGCGAAGACGGTGCCAACCTTTTTGCCGCAGCCAAAGCCAGTATTGGTATCGCACAGCTACCCGACTTTTACATCGCCGAGGCAGTCAAAGCGGGCGCGCTTTTAAAGCTCGAAAACCAGGCATGGAGCGAGTACTACCGCATTGCCTGGGCGGTATACCCCAATACTCGGCACTTATCAGCGAAAGTGCGCTTTTTTATCGACTTTCTCGTGGTCTATCTACACAACCTGCAAAATACCGCGAGTCCGAAAGAAGCCTTCCTCGAATAACTTTCCTTGTAGTAGTGCTAATAGCCGCTTAAAAAAATGTGCACTACGAATTACACGCTGACAGAAAACAAACAAATTATTGCTGGCATCTTCTCCTGATGAAACCAGAACTCTAGAGTATCTCCCACATTGACGGGCCGACCCTACGCGATGAGTAAAAGTGCTTTGCGCGATTTTGCGGCCAATGAAACGTTGTAAAAGAAAGGGAGACGGTTATGACAGCCATTGCCACAGAAGTACATCACGAAGCATCCAAAGGCGCGAGCCAATACAGCCTCGGCTCACCTAGAGCGGAAGCCCTGTTAGACGCTGCCCGCAAACTGGGCCCGGTGTTGGAATCACGCATTGAATCGTGCAATGTCGATCGGCGCATTCCCGATGAGACCATCGCCGACTTTCATGAGGCGGGTTTTTTTAAAATTTTGCAGGCCCGCGAATACGGCGGCTACGAGATGGATCCGCAAGTGTTCTACTCCGTGATTTTGGAAATCTCAAAAACCTGCATGT
>JBGCFE010000005.1:0-15550 GCA_045106775.1 Halioglobus sp. | reverse complement strand
ACACAGCAGGCATAGCTACTGCTTGAAATGAGACGACGAGACTAACAATGCACAGTGAAATGCCCTCGAGGCCATTCTTCATAGTAGTACCTAACAGGGAAAAAGGTGGTGGTTTAAAAACAAAGCAACTTGTGGGCCATATTCATAAACTACTGATTTTTATAGGATAAGAGAATCTATCAGCAAAGAACTTACGCCAAATGTAATAAAAACTGACATCAACAGCGTGTATCATCAAGATAATCACGCCCCACCAAACCGCTTCTAACGCTCAAGTATCAGCAACCGGTCGCGCCTCATACATCGTGTAGATTAGAAGGCCGGTTTCAGTATCGACCTGCCCAGCTGACACGGCCTGCATACCATTAAGCCACGCGTACTTTTCAGAACCCGTCTCAAAGGTGGGAGCCACAGCGATCAAGCCTGTCTCTGCATTCATTCGCCCGGTGTACTCAACATAAATGTAAGCGCCATCATCTGTTTTAAGTGTTAACCGCACATCGAGGGCAGCCAGCGAGCCGTCTTCACTGAAAGTAGCCCAATCGGCAGCATCGTTAGTGGCCAGCTCAGCGTTGATTCGCTCACCGGTGACTTTCACTGAGGGTACGTCGATTACCAGGCGCGAACCTTTGATACCGCCGCCGACCACAACGGGTTCTCCAAGCTGCACTTCAATAGTAGCAAGTGGGTGAAGTTCAATTTTTGGCATAGCGTAAAACCTTTTTAGTTAACGTATTGGTGCAACGCACGCGGCAGCGATGTCCGCGTTACATTACGGTTTGCTGGCGACAAGGCCAGCCTGAAAACTTGATAGTGTTACTGGGCATAAGCCGCAGTTTCTTCCCTGGGATCGCCCGCTGCGATAAGCGAGCCGTCCGCCGTTTTAATAATGGCGCCAACCGCACCAAAATCTTTATCCCATTTCGGATTCTCTATCACGTTATACCCAAGTTGGCGCAGCCGTTCTGCGCTACTGGCATACAAATCACGTTCTAAGCGCAGCCCCGCGGCCGTCGATTCATGGGGAGAGAACGATGACGGTGAATTAATACTGTAAAACCTTGGGGCGCTAATCGCCTGCTGCAGGCTCATCTGAAACAGCGTCATATTTAGGAAAACCTGCACTAGCGCCTGAGCCTGCATGTCTCCACCTGGCGTACTAAAGGCCAAATAGAACTCGCCACCTCTGAAAACAATCACTGAATGCGGCGTAATCCTTGGGCGCTTGCCTGGTTCCAGAGCATTCACATGCAGTGGATTCAGGCGGAATTGCGTCATGCGATCACCCAAGTTAATGCCAGTCCCTGGCAGCATTGGACTCTTGGGAAAATCAGATGGTGTGATAACAACAGCGCTCCCCTGCTTGTCGACTACCGCCAGTTGTGACGTATCTTGCCCCACCGCAAATTCAAGGACGCTCTCTTTTTTCACTCCTGTTTTCGCGTTTTCTGGAAAAACACCAAGGGCCGTATTCAGCGCTGCTGTAGCACCCGTGCGAACACCGCCGTAACCCGCTATCTCTCCAGCAACAACTGGCACCTGATACGCTTCTTCGCTCATCAGCTTACGGCGCTCGAGTGCGAATTCCTTGCTGAGTAAACGAGCCAATGGGACCTCGACGAAACTTGGATCACCCACGTAGGTATCGCGATCACTCATGGCTAGCTCGATTGCCTGAGTAACAAGATGAATATACTCGGGACTGTTGTGCTCAATATCGGCGATTGGCGTTTGCTGTAGTAGGTTCAGTATCAACGGCTCCATGATGCTCTGAGACCACGTGCCATTGCCAAACCAGGTGTATTCATTAAACGCATATGTAACAGGCGGCTCCCAGCCGCCGCGATAGCCACGCAGATCCTCTATAGTGATCAGCCCATTATGGGACTCGTGAAAATCCGCAATTTTCTCTGCAATAGGGCCGCTATAAAAGTATTCACGAATGGCGCCAATAGACTCTAACCTGCCTTTTCCAAACTTCAGTGCTTGGGTTTCAACATCTACCAGCGTTTGAAGGGTTTCTGCAAGCGCAGGAAAAACTGTTTTTTGATGCAAATGGAAAGGCTGCCACCAACCATTGCGCAGCCAAACCTCCGCCGTTGAAGGCATTAAAATTCGCATTCCCAAACGCTCGTACCATGCCAGATCTAAATTACGATGCATGATCTTGTGCATTGCAAAGCCATTTTGCGCAACCGCTATCGCAGGCGCTGCCAACTCGCGCAAAGGTAACGTGCCGCATTCTTTCATTAACGCGGTAACAACATCCAGGCCCGCTGGAATCAGTTGTGCATCGATACTCAGACTGGGGATGTAACTGTGCCCATCATCGACAAAGTATTGAGTACTGGCTTTTGCGGGAGCTGTGCCAACGCCAATATAGGATTTCACCTCCTGCGTTGTACCATTGAAAAACAGCGTTGGCGCAACACCACCAAACGCAGCCGCTTCTCCGTGGGTAACATTAAGCAGCAGTAGCGCTGTAACTGCTGCGTCACAGGCACTGCCACCGTCCTTCAGCACTTGCGCTGCTGCCTCTGTTGCCCACGGCGTACCTGTGACTACGGCAAAATCTTGCCCCAATGCGGCCCGCTTTTCGGTGCCAGTGGTGCCCTGATACGGCAAAATTTCTGGGCGGCTGCTACACGTTAATAAGACAACGCAGCCGAGCAAAATCAACGCAAAGGCAACTACCCTGAAGGCAAAGGGTTGCAACATAGAAACCGATTGATTTGAAAAACCATGGATTACTCGTGATGTGACAACGGTTTAACTTCTACTTTGAGTGCGGGTACCGTTAGTCTAGCCGCGCACCCCCATCGACATTGATTGTTTGCCCTGTTACGTAGCTGGCATCTTTAGAGCACACAAATGACACCACTGACGCCAATTCAGAAACATCACCCTGGCGACCCATGGGGATAAAACTTTTCAGCTGCTCTTTAAAGGAACCGTCGGGTAGCTGATAGGCTTTAGTGGCGCGCGCGATAGTGCCGTCCATCATGTCAGTATCGTGAGAGCCTGGGCTAACGCAGTTTACGCGAATACCCGTTTGAGCCAACTCCAGCGCCAGCTGCTGTGTTAAACCGATCACGCCAAACTTCGAAGCACAATACGCACCGTAGTCCTGTAGGCCAACACGGCCTGCGAGTGAAGCGATCATCACAATCGCACCCCCATTGCCACTATCGCGCATTAAGCGACCACCGTATTTTGTGACTAGAAATACACCATTAACATTCACGTCCATGGTTTGAAGCCAAACGTCTTCGTCGGTATCCAGGATAGGCGAAGCACCTGCTTCGCTTGGCACACCAGCATTGTTGACGATGATATCGAGCCGGCCAAATTCAGATTTAACGGTGTCGATCATCGCAACTACTTGCTCTCTACTGGTGACATCACAATCAACCGCTAGCGCGCGCCGGCCTTTAGCTTCAATCTCTTTGGCCAGCGAGCTAACCCCTTCCCAGCCCATTTCCTGTTCATGTGGAGGGAACGAGCTTGCCCCTGGCGGGCGCCCACTGATGACAATATCGGCACCATCTTCTGCCAATCTCAATGCAATTGCTCGACCAATACCACGAAAACGTGCGGCGCCAGTAATGAGTGCTACTTTGCCATTCAGGCCCTTGGTATCTGTCATCGAGAACTCCTATTTTTATGTCTGGTTTTAAGTATGGTAATCATTAAGGTTAAAGGTAAGGTAACCCGAACGGTGAAACGAAGAACACAAAAGGTAAGAGAATGGATCTGAACTTACAAGGTAAGCGAGTGATTGTTTCAGGCGGCAGCCGCGGCATAGGCCTCGCCATTGTCAGCCGCTTTTTGGAAGAAGGCGCTCACGTGGCCTTTTTCGCCCGCGGCCTAGACGGGGTTAATCAGGCTCTCGCGCAGTTGCAGCGGCAAACTGGTGCTGCTGAATCTACCGTGTTTGGCGCAGCCGTTGATGCGGCAGACCATGCGGCGATACATCAATGGGTTGAATCTGCGGCACAACAGATGGGAGGCATTGATATCGTTATTAACAACACAAGTGCCTCGGCCAGTATCGAATGGAACGACGAAGCATGGCGCAATAGCTTTGATGTGGACTTAATGGCGGCAGTCACCATGAATGAAAGCGCATTGCCCTACCTCGAAGACTCCTCCAACGCCGCCATTTTGCAGGTGGCCACCGTCACTGCATTTGAGCACCACCACATGTCCGTGTGCCCCAGTTATGGTGCGTTGAAAGCAGCTACCGTGAACTACTCAGCGCAGTTAGCACAGAATTGGGGAGAAAAAGGAATTCGCTCCAACAGCGTCTCTCCCGGCCCTATCTACATCGAAGGCGGCGCCTGGCACGGCATAAAGGAAAACTACAACGATCTTTACGAACGCGACCGTCTAGCACACCCAGAGCAACGGTTGGGCAGCGCAGAGGAGGTTGCCAATGTTGCGGTTTTTGTCTGCAGCCCCGCAGCCAGCTGGGTGAATGGAGAAAATGTGGTTGTCGACGGCGGGTTTACCAATCGCGTTGGTTTTTAAGGCGCACTAACACTTGTAAAGCCGGCCCGGCTTTCTAATACTGAGCCTGGAATACACAAAGTAGGATAGACAAGCATGTACGACATAGTAATTCGCGGCGGTAAGGTATACGACGGATCAGGCGATACGCCTGTTCTAGCCGATGTGGCAATCGATGGCGAAACAATCGCGATGGTTGGCGTGATCGATGCCTCAGGCAGAGAAGAAATAGACGCTACCGGCAAGATCGTCACTCCGGGGTTCGTTGACATTCACACCCACTTTGATGGGCAGGTCACCTGGGATCCCCTACTTGCGCCATCTTCCTACCACGGTGTTACCACCATCGTTACCGGCAATTGCGGCGTTGGCTTTGCGCCCTGCAAGCCAGAGCAGCGCGATTGGCTGATTGGGCTCATGGAGGGCGTGGAGGATATTCCTGGTACAGCACTGCATGCCGGCATTCAATGGGATTGGGAGAGCTTTCCAGAGTATCTGGATGTGCTGTCGAAGAAACCGATGGCATTAGATGTGGGCACCCAAATTCCGCACGGCGCCGTACGCGCCTATGTTATGGGGCAGCGTGGTGCAGATCATGAGGTTGCAACAGCAGATGAAATCAACGACATGGCCGACATTGTCGCAGGCGCCATTCAGGCTGGAGCACTGGGCTTTAGTACCTCACGCACAGAAAAGCACAAAGATTCCAGCGGCGCACTTACACCTACCATCACCGCTCATGAAGACGAACTGTTAGGCATAGCTCGCGCGGTCGGCGAAACGGGTACCGGCGTACTCCAGGGCATTTCAGATTTCTATAACTTTGACGCTGAGTTTGAGCTGTTCAAAAAAATGTCGAAGGAATCGGGCCGCCCTATTTCGCTCACTGTGGAACAGCAAGATGCGCGCCCTGAATGGTGGACGCAGCTGCTAGACGGCATTACCGCAGCGCAAGCCGAAGGTGTCGATATGTATGGTCAGGTTCCTCCGCGGGCAACCGGCGTGCTGCTAGGGCTTACTGCCACATTGAATCCGTTTACGCTTTACGAGGTTTACCACGAGATTGCATCCCTGCCATTAACTGAGCAAGTAGCGATCATGCGTACTGACGATTTTCGACAGCGTCTTTTGGCTTCCCCAAAGGTAGATTTGGGCGTGCCGCTAGTGCATGAAATTCTCTACAGTTTCGAAAAGCTTTTTCGCCTTGGCGATCCAGCCAACTACGAGCCAGATCCTTCAAATTCGTTTGCAGGCATTGCGCAAAAGCAAGGCACTACTCCGCAAGAGCTTATCTACGACGCCTTACTGGAGAAAGACGGCACTGCACTTTTGTATCACCCCTTGTTTAACTACGAGAACGGAAACCTTGATCACGTAAAAACAATGCTCGACCACCCCTTCACGTTTTCGGGCCTTGGTGATGCTGGTGCACATTGTGGGGCGCTGTGCGACGCAAGTTTTCCAACCACGCTCATTCAGCACTGGGGCAGAGACAGAGATCGCGGTGACAAAATACCGCTGCAAACGCTGATTAAAATGCAAACATCCGAAACCGCAAAGCAACTGGGATTGTTAGACCGAGGCCTTCTCAAACCCGGGTATAAGGCAGATGTAAACGTTATCGACTTCGATGGCCTGACGTTACATGAACCAGAAGTGGTAAATGACCTACCCGCCAACGGTAGGCGCCTTATCCAGAAAGCGACCGGCTATGAATACACACTCATTGCTGGGAAAGTGGCCTTTAGAAACGGCGAGTCCACAGGTCAATTGAATGGCAAGCTGATTCGTGGGTTTCAGAGCGCGCCGCAATAGGCTAGTTTCTGCCTGCTATTTTGGGAAACAGTTTGCCAACCTTGGCGCGATACTGCAGATAGCTTTCGCCATGTGCAGCTATCAAATCGCGCTCTTCAAACCAAAGGCCGATAAAAATGTATGCCGTGAATCCAACGCTTAGCACCAACTGAGTGTTGGTCATTACCGGGGTTGCCCAAACACCAACCAGTACGCCGGTTTGAATAGGGTGCCGTACATATTCATAGATCGTTCTCTGCACAAAGGCTAGCGGTGCTCGCTCCAGATTTTTGTAATGCATAAAAACCTGCCGCAGACCAAAAAGGTCAAAATGGTTTATCGCGAAGGTAGAACCAATGGACAAAATCCAGCTAAAACCAAACAACGACCACAGCGCAATTTCCGCCCAAACCATCTCAACTTGCCACAGTGTTCCCGGAACAGTCGCCCAATAACCAATCATTGCAATACTACTTAAGCCTGCAATGAGAACATACGTTGGCCGCTCCGCCGGCTCCGGAATCAGCCTTGTGATGATGGCCTTGAAACCTGGGCGAGCCATAACTGAATGCACTACGCCCCATACCGATACCAAGCTTAGGTTCCAAAAAACAGGATTCTTATAATCTAGATCTCCTTCATGCATAAATCCCCATGGAATATAGCCCGGCAACGCTGCGATGATAGCCACAAGGCCCAAAACCCCGATGAGGTAACTCACAATTCCGTACAGTAGAACAGTTAACTTAGACATATTTTTCTCCCTAGAATTTCAGTTTGTCTGCAAACCACAGAAGCCCTCTTCTGTTGGATGCAGAGTAGGCAAACTGACAAGCGGAAAAAACTGCGGAAGCCGTAGCATCTAACTACGTATTACGTAGCTAGAAGTTGTGAGCAGGGAATACTGAGGTGCAATCCGGGAATGGTTTAGCACGTGGCCTAGCTGGCAGCTTCACTCTCCATTGGGCGCACGTCGGCGTAGCTAGAGCGTGGGAACCATCGCTCTGCACTACTCACTATCTGGCGTTGCCCGGTAAGTATGATGTTTTTGTTCTTTAGCTGCTCAGCTAGATCGACATCGCCCATCCATGTCGTCACCAAGGCGTTTAGCGTAGACGTAACGTAAGCATCTACTTCCAAACCGGGATCCTCATTGCAAAGATCCACCGAGGGGCGGGCGCTGCTCGAAGCGCGATCGGCAATCAACCACCATTTTTGCGCCTCTGTCAGGTCGCCAAAAATAACGCATAAGACTGTTTTGCCATCGGGTAATTGCCCTACTTCCAGAGTACGGTGAAAATCCCACATGAAGCTGCCTACATCCAAATCAATATCACAAAGCTGATCTCTGGCCCATCGAAGACCCCAGCGCGCCAGTGAGTCCATGATAGGCGCCAACTCTAAACCAGAAGGGGTTAAGCGATACTCTCCCCCTTTTTGTCCGGCTACCTTTTTGTGGATAAGCAGCCCATTAGTTTCCATTTGTTTGAGCCGACCACTCAACACCGTCGGCGATATCCGTGGTAAAGCACGCTGAAACTGGTTATAGCGCGTAGACCCAAACATCAGTTCTCGTAAGATCAGTAGTGTCCACTTATCGCCGATGATTTCCGAGGCTTTGATCGTAGGACACAAACTTCCCGAATCATTCATTGTTATCTCCTTTGGCACATAGCCTGCACCCTACCCACTACGTAATACGTAGTGGGTGCCTACGCAATACGAAGTATTTTTCCAGCTGGCAATACCCTACCTTGAAACCTCAACTCCACATCAAGGAACCAACAGCATGAACATTAGCACCGTAACAACCAACAACACAGAGACGATCAATGAGGCCAGCAGCGTAACCAGCACTGCCAGCGTCAATATGTCTGAACGACAAGCGCCGCTCTATGAACTCTATGCCAAAAACCCTGCAGCCGCGTGGATAGAAGATTATGCTATAACCACTTCGGCTAGAACACCCGCCAGCAACCCTCTACGCGCTGATTTGGATTTCAAGCAAACTAGAGACACTCACTTGCCAGTGGGCGTTCACAAAGCGGTAGGCGGAGACGGCGATTTTCCCTGCCCCGGTGAAATTCTCTGCGGTGCGCTCGCAGCTTGCCTGGATTCAAGCATACGTATCATCGCAAACCGGCTGGGCGTGACCTTGTTAGCTCTAGAAGTAGAGGTAAGAGGCAACGCGGATGTGCGGGGCACTTTACGTGCAGATGATGCATGTCCAGTTGCCTTTCAGTCACTGAAAACCCACGTAAACATAGAGGCTGCTCCAGAGGTAGACGAAGTGCTTATTAAACAACTTTTGAAAGCGGCAGAGTATAGCTGTGTGATAATGCAGACATTGCGTTCCGTGCCAGAAACACCCCTAACCGCCACCATTAATCGTGAAAACGAATTCAGGCTAGCGCACTAAGCACCACCTTTAGTAGGATTGATTAAGGAGCCGCTTAGGCTCTGGTTGAGGCAGCGCCTCCAGAGCACAGGCTAGCCGAGGCGTCCGTCAAGAACGTAATAGGAAAAAGCTCAATGAAACGCAGACACTTTTTGCAGGCAGCAGGCACTGTACTCACTAGCGCCAGCCTGATAAGCCAGGTAACCAAGGCCGAAACAGACAACCTTTTGGTAAAAGGCGACTGGACTGCATTCCGAAAGCTCTTCCCACTGCGTGATGACCGCATACAATTAGCAACGTTTTTGCTTGCCTCTCACCCAGAGCCGGTGGCGAATGCTATTCAAAAATTCAGAAAAGAGCTGGATTACGATCCGGTAATTGCGTTGGTCACCCACGACGGAAAAGTTGATGAAGAGGTACGCAATGCCGCAGCGGCCTACATGGGTGGCAAAGGAGATCAAATCGCTTTAACCGATAGCACCACAATGGGCTCGGCCATGGTGTACAGCGGTCTGGAATTAGCCGAGGGCGATGAGATACTGCATACCACGCACGATCATTACGCCACGTTTATGGCAATTGAACACCGTGCACAGCGAACCGGCGCCAAGGTGAGACAAGTTGCCATGTACGACAACGCCGCAGACACCACAGTCAAAGATTGCGTAAGTAGATTGGAGGCAGCAATAAACCCCGCAACAAAAGTAGTGGCTGTGACTTGGGTACATTCCTCCACCGGCGTAAAGCTGCCTATTCGCGCGCTGGCCGACAGCATTGAAAAAATCAATGCTAAGCGCAGCGCTGCGCGACAAATTATTTTTTGCGTCGACGGCGTCCACGGATTCGGTATTGAGGACGTGGATGTCAGCGAACTGGGTTGCGACTTTTTTATTGCCGGCACTCACAAATGGACTTTCGGCCCGCGGGGAACCGGGTTGGTTTGGGGTAATGACAAAGGCTGGGAACAGAGCCAGCCTGTCATTCCCAGCTTCGGTAACGCGTTTGATGTTTGGCTCAATAAAAAATCTGACAGCGAAGTGACGTGGGGCGACCGCATGACACCGGGCGGCTTCCACTCTTTTGAGCACCGTTGGGCACTGCCCGCCGCTTTCGCATTGCATCAGCAATTAGGAAAGGCCAAAGTGCAGTCAAGGATCCACGGTCTGAACACGCAAGTAAAAGAAGGGCTTGCAAAGATGCCGAATGTTACGCTGCATACGCCAATGGCAAGCGAACTGTCGTCGGGCCTGGTAGCCTATGAAGTGTCTGGTAAGACACCGCTAGAAACGACGTACGCGCTGTTCGCCAAAGGCCTAGTATCGGCGCCATCGCCCTACCATGAAAGCTATGCGCGTATGGCGCCTTCTCTGCTGAATACAGAGCAGGAACTAGACACTGCATTAGCACATGTGGCTTCCATCGCTAGTTGAGTAAACACAGAGGCAACACAATGAATCAGTCACTCAAGCTCCCGTTTTATCTTAAAGACAACTTTGCGCCGGTAGAAGAGGAGGTGACGGACGACGGTCTGGAAGTAATCGGCGCTATCCCTCCGACACTAAACGGACGACTGTTACGCAATGGGCCCAACCCGCAAACCGGTTGGTCCGATCACTGGTTTTTGGGCAATGGCATGATTCACGGTGTCGAACTTGAGAACGGCAAGGCGAACTGGTATCGCAACCGATATGTAAGAACACCTTTATGGGACGATCCAGAGGCAGATTCAATAGAAGCATTGATGGACTTAAATAAGTCTGCTGCCAATACCCATGTAATCCAACACGCGGGCAGGATTCTTGCGTTGGAAGAGGCGCACCTGCCCTGGGAAGTCTCCCCGCAGCTTGAGACTCTTGGTGCATGGGACTACAACGGCAAGCTATCCACGCCGATGACAGCGCACCCAAAAGTATGCCCAACTACTGGCGAACTTCTGTTTTTTGCATACGGCGTAATGCCTCCATATTTAACCTATCACCGCGTGAACGCAGCAGGCGAACTGATTCAAACAGAAGACATTACCGTGCCAGGCGGTACGATGATGCATGACTTCAACATCACCGAGAATTTTGTCGTGTGGATGGATCTGCCCGCAGTGTGGGACATAAGCACAATAGAAGACGGTGGCCTACCTATCACCTGGGATGAGTCTTACGGAGCGAGGCTTGGGGTAATGCCAAGAAACGGCGGAGACAGCGACGTTGTCTGGTATGACATTGAGCCATGTTATGTGTTCCACCCACTCAACGCTTATGAGGAAGGCGACACTATCGTTATCGATGTATGCCGCAAAGCCAGCGTTATGAACGGCGAAATTGACGCGCCTGCCCTACTGACCCGGTGGATTATCGACCGCCAGGCAGGCACTGTGAGTGAAACACCTATTGATGATCGCTCTACAGAATTTCCACGCGTATGCGATAGCCTCATCGGGCGCAAGCATCGTTATGGCTACATGGCGGGATTGGCCCAAGAGTCGCCCTACGGCGAGCGTTACATGAAGTATGATCTCAGCGACTTCAGTTCCAAAACTGTAGAGCTGGGAGCCGGCCGCGAAGGCAGTGAAGCTGTGTTTGTAAAAGATCCTTCTGGCTCAAGCGAAGACGACGGCTGGTTACTGACTTACGTGTATGATCAAGAGAGTAACCGCAGCGAAGTACTCATTCTTGATGCCAATACAATGGCAAGTGAACCTGTAGCGCGAATACTGCTACCTGCGCGCGTGCCGATGGGCTTTCATGGAAGCTGGGTTCCGTTTTAATCACATGAAAACTCCTTAAAAGTAATCAGGACAGGCAACCATGGCATCGCTTCCCTCATTCAGGCTGGACAACCAAATTGCAATTGTTACCGGCGGCGGAAAAGGTATAGGCAGAGGCATAGCGATGTGTCTGGCAGAAGCTGGAGCAGATGTTGTCGTTGCCTCGCGAACGGAGGCCGACCTGCTCGAAGTAGTCGCCGAAGTTGAAAGCCGAGGCCAACGCGGGCTCGCAGTCGTCACCGACGTGACGAGCGCTGCACAGCTGGAGGCGTTGGCGGATCGTTGCATTAGCGAATTTGGAAGCCCAACCATCTGGGTGAACAATGCCGGAGGCCTACCCGATGCTACACCGCGATATCTAACGCGAACACCTGAGGATCGCTGGGATGCGCAGATTGATCTAAATATGAAGGCTGTGTATCTAGGCGCAACAACCGCCGCCAATGTGATGGCTGCAGGTGGCACCATCATCAACATATCGTCCAGAACAGCGATGGGGCCGCAAAAGAAAAATGCTCCCTACGCAGCATCAAAGGCCGCAACGAACAGCCTTACGCAATCGCTTGCCGCGGAGCTCGCACCGAATTTGCGCGTTAACGCCATTGCACCGGGCCCTGTCTCTACACCAAACTTTCATGAATCCACCGGCTTAAGCGAAGAGCAGGTCGCTACCGGTGCTGGGGCCATGGGCGTTCCACTGGGCCGCATTGGCACACCAGAGGATATCGGCGCGGCCGTTGTATTTATGGCCTCGCCCGCAGCCAGCTGGATTACCGGTGAGTGTCTTTACGTGGATGGTGGGATCTAGCTGTCATGCCCAATCGCTCTTACAACTCGCCCTCTTCCAACAACTTAGTGGGATGGCGCATATTCACCGCCCCAAGATAACCCCCAGCCTCATGAATCGCATCATGAATGCCGTAACCCAGCAATTCCTGAGCACGCAATGACAATTTCTTTGCGACTGAAGGCGGCACAGCCAACACATTGTTTTCTTCGGTACGGAACCAACCCAGGCAGTAGCTCATATGTACCCCGCGCCGCCACTGGTTTGATGTGGAGTTGCCACCGCCAGCATGCAGAGTGGAACCGCGGTAGATAACCGCCGAGCCCGCTGGCATCTCAGCATATGCCAATTCCTCGTCAGTCGGCTCACGGTCATAGGGCCAACGATGGCTACCGGGCACCAAACAGGTGGCGCCATTTTCTTTTGTGAAATCTACCAGCGCAATAATCGTCGCTACTTGAATCTCATTTTGCGCTGCATCGCCTGCGCTTTTTCGCTGGTTCACATAATGTGCCCAAACGTCCTGATCTCTATGGATCATCTGCTGCTCAGAACCTGGACCTCTATCCATTAGATGTGCAAGATTCAGCTGATAGCTGGCACAAGACGGCAGCAACAGGCGGTCACACAAACCGAGGAACAACGGGTGGCACATAACTTCTTCGGCAAAGCGATGCGATTTACCGGCCAAGCCCGAAACGTGCCGCACGCTCTCGCCAAAGAACGCGTCAATCAGTTCGTTGATCTCGGTTTTCATGCTCGCTGTTTCAACGTGTGGATCTAGCGCATCGTTCATATGCGCAAGTAGATCAGGAGAAAGCAGATTTTCAACAATGACACCGCCAAACTCGTCCAGAGCAGCCACTACGTCAGTAACATCGGTGTTTACGCTAATCCTTGGTAATGTGGCCATTTACAACGCTCCCCTAAGTATAAAACAAACGCCTTTTTAGACGCGCCCAATGCTCCGAACTGCCAGCTAAACGCTAACGAGCGCGATCAACACCGAATGTTAGACCCACTAGACAAAAATTAACATCTTACTCGCTACGCGCTATTTATACGCTTTATACTTATTCGCAAACTTGCGTAAAGAACGGCATTTACGCAAAGATCGCCTAAAAATGTTCCAAAGGGTTTAAGCATGAAACGTTTGTTTTTAAGCTTCACGGCAAAAGCCATAGTGTCAGCTAAAGCTACGATAATGGCCACAATGACAGTTACAGCGTTGGCCGGCTGCAGCGACGCTAACCAAGCCACCACTAGCAATCTGACCCCAGCTATAGAAAGCACGTCCATTAGCAAGGCTGAAGAACCAAAAAACGCCTGGGTAAAAACCTCCGTTTCTCACAATTTCGAGGGCAGGACAGTTGCCCTGGAAGTGTCTGATACCGTCTATTTTTTTCATCGTAACTTAATCAGTATTTATACACCGGCAACCAACACCTGGGAGCATCGAGAGCAAGAAAACCCTTACTTGGTTGATGGCCAATTCGCCGCCACTTACGACCAAGCCGGAGCCATCTACCTGCTAACGGGTAAAAGGGGCATTTTTCAGCGACTAAATATCGCAACACATACATTTGAAACGCTTACTACGCTTCCCGGGCCCGTTCAACGCGGCCCGCGCATCGAGAGCGATGGCAAAGGCTTTATATACGCCGCTGCGGGCTACAACGAAGAAAGGCCAGCGAAAGGCACACTTCTTAGGTACAACGTTGCGGAAGATGCATGGGAGGCTATGGGCAAGATTAAAACAGTGAATGCCATCGGCAGATACTCCAGCGGGCTTTCTTACTGGGAAGACAAACTCTACGCGTGGGGAGATCACCATGTCTCTGCTTTGGATCTTACGGAACACCAGTGGGGCAAAAAAATATTCTGGCCAATGCGCTATCGCCCGGCATTGGGAAGAGGCGGCATGTATACAATTGATCGTGAAGCTGGAGCCAAATACGTTACGCTGGGAAGAGGCTCAAATTCTCTAGGCATGCTAGGCATCCGCGACAAAGGCTTTTACTATCTTAGGCCTCGCCTTCCCTTTTTCTTAGAAGAAGATGATGACACGCTTTTTTTGAGCCAGGTTAACGGGGAAAAACGGCTCAATGTACTAGCCAATAGTGAAAGGGCTATCTACTCTATTAACGTTGATGCACTTGAAACCATTGTTAGCAAATCCCAAAACAACGCAGCAGACGTGGGCAGCCCATGGACAGTGCACAATGTTGTGCGGCGCGGTGCGGGTGGGGAGCTGATTCGCCATAAAGATAGCTTCACCAATATTGTTTACGCACCCCCTTTTGTATACAACCATCGCAAGAATATTCTCAGACGCTTTAACCTGAAAACAGGGCGGCACTCATGGGTGGGAGGGTGCTGCGGCCCCCACGGCAAAGAATTTAAATTCCACAAAAAGTTTATCGCTTCGGGTGCGGGAATCGCCTATGACGATGAGCGCTACTTCTACCTGTTCACAGGACATGATCAAAAATTCTTCCAGGTGGATCTTTGGGGTGGGGAAAAACCTGGTAAAGATACAAAAGCTACCAATGGTCAAGCCAAAGCCGAAGATCTGTTGGTCTCTGAGCTGGCTGCACTGCCAGAGCAGCCGGCTTCCAATACAGCCTTTGCTTACCACGAGGGCGCATTGTGGGCCGTTTTCGACCCCAATTCACGCAAGCTGTATCGCTACGATCTAACAAACAACATCTGGCAAGCTGTTGCCAACATTCCTGAAGCAGCGGTTTACGATAGCGAGTATGGGTTTGTTTTAACCTCAACTGACAACACACTGTTTCTAGCCGCCAAAGACACTCTCTATTCTTATGAAGATTCGCAGCGGTGGGAGGCCATCAACAAATTCAATTTTTCATTCTATGCAGACGGTGGAATGCTAGCCTACGACAAGGGAGCCAAACGCTTCTTCGTAAGCGTTGGCGGCGCAACTACCTCACTGGGTATTGTAGACCCCAATAAAGCAACCAGCGATTTGCATACCCTTGAATTTCCGGATGTGGTTTCTGTCGCTGGGCAACGAATGTTCATTGACGACGAAAGGCTATTTATTGTGCGCGGCCATAATAGCGCTGAAATCTGGCGTACACCCTTGAGTGTCTTTGAGTAAACGCTAGAGCGAGCCTCTTAGCCGCTCTATTGCTTCTTCTTCAGCTGAGGGAGAACCCTCTAAACGATCTTCGTACTGGGAGTGAGGTGACACCCACTCTGGAAACCCTTCCGGATAGAGCCTATCCAGCGCACGTTTTAGCCAAATGGCCTCGTCTTGCCGATACAAAAATTTGAT
>JBGCFE010000049.1:0-9272 GCA_045106775.1 Halioglobus sp. | reverse complement strand
CTGAAAATGGGGAAGCCGACGTGGATTTGCCTGGGCGTCTGGAACATGAATTTTCTGTCGTCAATGATCAAAGTAAAGCTGTAAAGCAGTGGCTGTTAACTTCCGTTGATCGCCTCTTGCTCGATAATGCCAGCGAAGCCGAATCCCACATCGAATCACTGATTTTTCAGCTGTCATTACTGGCAACCGCAACGCTAGCTCTGCTGCTGCTATTTGCGCTGTGGATTAACAAACCCGTGAAAGACCTGAAAAATGAAATTCACCAGCTGGGCACTGCCGGGCTCAGTCACCCCATTGAAATCTCGGGGCCTTTAGAAATGCAGGCATTAGGGAGCGAACTGGAGTGGCTACGCCAAGGCCTGCATGAATCGGAGCAGCAAAAAGAACAATTTCTGAGGCATATTTCGCACGAACTGAAAACACCGCTGTCGAGCCTACGCGAGGGGGCAGACCTACTGGCCGAGGAAGTAACAGGGCATCTATCAAGACAACAACATGAGATTGTTGCCATCGTCCGTGACAACGGAATAGAACTACAGCGCCTGATCGAGAACCTCATCGATTACAACAATCTGCCGCATCAGGAACTCAACTTCGAGTCTTTTGACGTCACTGAGTTATGGCAAGAACTACTCGGTCACTACAGCATCAGCCTAGAGAAAAAAGCACTGCAACTGCGCCAGACAGTCGATGTCGACAAATGGGTGGCTGATCGCTACAAGTTAAAAACATCGCTGGACAATCTTATCTCAAACGCAGTCAACTACACCCCCGCGGGCGGTAAGATCGATATTGTAAGTCGCGAGCAAGGTGGTACTCTTATCATTGATGTCGCCAACTCCGGCGAACCCATTCCACCGCAAGATTTTGAACGAGTTTTTGAACCCTTTGTCCAAAGTGCTGCCAAACGTACTGGGCCCATCAAAGGATCTGGCATTGGGTTAAGCGTTGCACGCGACTGTATTGAATCACAAGGCGGAAGTTTGTCTTTAATCTCACATGAAAGTTTACCCATATGTTTTCGCCTAGTTTGTCCCGCACACTAGCATTTAGCGCAATGCTCGTCGGAACGCTGTCAGCGTGCACAACGCCGATCCAAATTGGCATACCTACACCCCAGCCAGCGCATAGCGAAAGCACCATCTCCTTTGAGCGCTGGGTAAATTTGCACACCCAGGTGCGGGCGATGGCGCCAGAGCAGGCGGCCGAGCGAATCGCCCAGCTGAAGAAACTGCAAGAACAAGAGGGCACGGGGCAGCGTTATTATTATGGCCTGCTTCACAGCCAGCTAGAGGGCTACCCCGACTGGATTAGGGCCCGCGACGCCTTTGCCGATCTAGCCTCAGACGCTTCGCTGTCAAAAGAACAAAAGGGGTTGGCTGACATCCTTCGCAGCCAAAACCAGACGCGTATTAACGCCTACGTCAAACAGATTGATTTGCAGCAACGTGCGGTTGAGCTGCAGAAACAGCTGGTCGCGGCTGAGGCAGAAAAAACTGCCTTACAGCAAAAAATACAGGCTCTCACCGATCTTGAGACCAGTATTAGCACACGAAAGGAAGAATGAGCCAATGCAGGATCGCTTACTACTGGTTGATGACGACGCGAACCTTTTAAAACTGATGGGCATTCGCCTTGAAGCTGAAGGCTTTGAAGTCATTACCGTTGAAACTGCCGAAAGCGCGCTTCGAACGCTGCGCAACGAATCTATGGATCTAGTGATAACGGATCTACGCCTTGAAGAAACCAGCGGGCTAGATCTGTTCGAACAAATACGCCACTTCTATCCGGGGCTACCCGTGATCATTATGTCCGCTCAAGGCACCATTCCTGAGGCGGTAGCGGCGACCCAGAAAGGCGTCTTTGAGTTTCTAACCAAGCCTGTAGATAAGAACCTTCTTCTCACCACTATCAATGCTGCGCTGCAGCAGTCAGGCGCCACGCAAGCAGAAATATTTGAAGACTGGCGTGAACCCATCGTCTCACGCAGCCCCTTGATGGAGAGAATCCTGAATCAGGTACGCCAAATTGCCAGCTCCGATGTTAGCGTGCTGATTACTGGCGCCAGCGGTAGCGGCAAGGAGTTGTTAGCCAATGCAGTACACGAGGCCGATAGCGCACGTACAGGCCCTATTGTGGCAGTTAACTGTGGGGCGCTCCCCGAACAGCTCTTGGAGTCTGAGTTATTTGGGCATGTAAAAGGCGCATTTACTGGCGCAATCAGCGAACACACCGGGCTATTCAGGGCGGCCGAAGGCGGGACACTCTTCTTAGACGAAATCGGAGACATTCCGCTACCACTGCAGGTCAAGCTACTGCGAGCTCTTCAGGAACGGAGAATTCGCCCTATTGGCAGCACACAAAGCTTGCCGGTAGATGTGCGTATTATCTCGGCGACTAACCGCAATCTGGAAAGCGATATGAGCGAAGGACTGTTCCGCGAGGACCTGTTCTACCGCCTGAATGTCGTTAATCTCCATATACCGTCACTGGCAGAGCGTGTTGAAGATATTCCCGTGCTAGCCAATCACTTTCTACGCGCCACCAGTGCCGTGAAACTGGGCAACGTTTCAAGCTTCGCTCCCGCAGCCATGGAAGTCATGATCAATGCGCCCTGGCCCGGCAACGTTCGACAGCTTGAAAACGTGGTGCAACGTACAGCGGCGCTTTCTACCACACCTGTGATCCCAGAGTCTCTGGTACGTGAGGCACTCACGGTAGAGGACCAGTACCTCCCCTCGCTTAGTCAGGCCCGACAACAGTTTGAGCACGATTACCTGGTAAAAGTGATGCGGTTAACAAGTGGCTCTGTGGCAGAGGCTGCGCTGCTGGCGCAGCGCAACCGTACCGACTTTTACAAACTGCTAAAACGGCAAAACATCAATCCAGATAAATTCAAAGAACGGCCCAAGGATGTTCAGGCTTCCCGTAACGAGTAACAAGCCGCAAATTTGAAACGCGCAACTTACGCTATTCGAGGCGTGATGGTACATTATTGGCCTTCGATTTAGAGTCCGGAATACGCGTGATGAACCAAACCTCCGCTAGCGGCCAAGGCCAGGAGTTGCTGCGCCACGGCCTGGTTGTCGCCTACACAGGCGCGACAACAGGTACCCCTGCGAACTTTAGCGAACAGGATCACAGCACCCTACTGTCTACCTCGCTTCCAACCTCCCAAGGTAAGGGCGAAAACTACAACGGCGCTTGCACCGGTGGCAGCCATCCTTTGCCGGACGGTGGGCACATTTTACTGGCGGGAGAGCCCTATTTCCGCGATGAGACACTGCAGGCTATCGCAAGCACACAAGGAGCCGCTGCAGCTATTGCTGATGCTTACGTTAAAAATGGTGAACGGGTGTTTGGGCTCTTGCACGGGTCATTCTGCTGCGCCGTACTCGACACCCGCTCACAGAAAATACTGGTGGCTATCGATAGACTGGGCCAACAAAGTCTTTACTATCGCCATGACAATCAGAAACTTACGTTTGGAACGTCTGCATCGGCCACACTGAGCCTTGATGGAGGCGCCGCACAGATTACTGAACAGGGAATCTACAACTACGTCTATTTTCACATGGTCCCCTGTCCAATTTCGGTTTATGCGCAGTTAGATAAATTACAGGCAGGCCACTATCTCACGTTTGAAAATGGCCAATGCTCGGTATCACAATACTGGCTCCCACAATTTTCAGAATCCACCTCCGGCAAATCCTTCGAGCAGCTGTGTGGTCGCCTCAAAGAAAAACTCGCCGAATCAGTACGCAATACGCTGCCAGCGCAAGGTAAGGTTGGCGCGTTTCTCAGTGGCGGGCTGGACAGCTCTACCGTTACCGGTGTGCTTTCCGAGGTCAGTGATTTAGAAGCAGAAGCGTTCTCAATCGGCTTCTCTGCCGAGGGCTATGACGAGATGCCCTTTGCTCGCACCACTGCAAAGCACTTTGGGGTGAAGCTCAACGAGTACTACGTTACGCCGCAAGACGTAGTAGATGCACTACCGCTTATTGCCGCCAGTTACGACGAGCCCTTCGGCAACTCCTCAGCTTTGCCCGCCTACTTTTGCGCGCGTATGGCAGCCGAGCACGGTATTGGAACATTATTGGCGGGCGACGGTGGCGACGAACTATTTGCCGGCAACGAGCGCTATGATCGGCAAAACGTATTCGAGCACTACAGCAAGGTACCTACATTTTTAAAGCGCGGCTTACTTGAGCCCCTCATGGGCGTTCTGCCAACCTCGCTACCGCTGGTGAGTAAGGCTCAAAGCTATATCGCGCAGGCCAACATGCCGCTGCCAGACAGATTGCAGAGCTATAACTTTTTGCATAGACACGCAGCAAGCGATATTTTTTCGGCCGATTTCTTGGAAGGCGTGCAGCAAGATATTCCTTTGAAAATTTCAAGAGATGTTTATCATCGGCCCGACGATGCCTCTGATTTGTCGCGCATGCTCTATCTGGATTGGCAAATTACATTAGCAGACAACGATCTGCGAAAAGTGAGCCACATGTGCGCACTGGCAGGTGTTAATGTGACCTACCCAATGCTCGATGATGCGCTTGTCGACTTCTCTTGCGAGGTCCCCAGCCAGTGGAAATTGAAAAACGGAGATCTACGACACTTCTACAAAGAGTCACTCAAGAACTGGCTACCTTACGACACCATCCACAAAACCAAACAAGGGTTTGGCTTGCCGTTTGGCGTTTGGATGCAAAGCTACGCACCGCTGCGCGATATGGCCTATGACAGTCTGGTCAAACTGAAGGAACGCGGTTACATCCGTCCTGATTTCATTGATCAAACGATTAAAATGCACCAAAGCGAGCATGCGGCATATTACGGCGAGCTAGTGTGGATTTTTACTGTCTTTGAACTGTGGATGTCGGCGCATTCAGAGAATACGGAATCCACGTTTTAGAACACTATTGACCACTCAAGCGCTGCAACCAGCCCAGAGCAACACTAGCGACTTCTTCACGCCACTGTGAGCGAGAAAAGGTGTGATCTGCGCCTGCTATCTTGTGGGTTTGAGTGGTATTCCTTTTCAGTATTTCGCACCAGCGCTTGTTCTGCTGCGAGAGCTCCATGAACTCTTTGGCTGTGAGATCTTTTTCACTCAGCATGAAGAGCATCTCATACTTAAACGCCTCACAGCCGCGCAACATGCCATCAACAAAATCAACGTGGCTACTCTCAGGCGCATTTTTCCGCTTGAAACTCAATAGCGCTGATAGTGCTTTAACGGTGTCAGCAATAGCTGGCTTGATATCCACGTTGCCAGAGAGCAGGCGCTTCCAGCGTTGCCTGTCGGACAATAAGGGGCCGTAATAGTGCGATAGGCGGAAACCCGGGGAATACTCGCCGCCATGTACCCAGGGGTTGACAAAAATACCACCTCGCACTGTCGGTAGCCGGTGTGCAAACATCATTGCTGTGGAGGCGGCGTCACACAGCCCCCAAAGCACTACGTGCTTGGCGCTGGGCACTGAAGCATGAAGGTGTTCAACAGCTGCTTCAACTTCTGCGTCACAGGTAGAAAACGCTACCGATTGGCCGTAACTGTCTCCCATTCCGGGATAGTCAAAGCGCAGCGAAGCAAAACCACGGGCAGCAAAATTTCTAGCCAACAATGTAAACTGACGATGGCTGCCCGCTCGATACTGCGGCCCACCAACTAAAAAAAGCACCGCTATAGATGCGGGCTCCGCTGGGATTGCTGTGATTCCCAGCATCCGAGAGTCTCCACAGGAAAACACCGTGCCTTCTTCGCGGTAATCCATCACGATGCTGCGAACGCGGCTAGCGTCAGTGATTCCAGCGCGGGATTGACCTGAGGATCAATCATCCGCCAGAAAGGCTCTCCTTGCACTGCATTAACGGAGACGCTGACACCCTGTTCTTGCCAACCTGAAATAGTCCTACTGGCACCGGGTGAAACTGAATTTGTAGGCGAAATTTCTATCCAATCCACTGCGCACCGAGGTCGAAGCGCACCAAGTCGTATCTGAGCCATTTCTAGGGCTAGCTTTGAAGGAAGCTCATACCCCGCTATTTCTAGCATCTGGCCAGCTCGCAACGCACCCCACAGTGCGCCTCTGTCAAACGAATCTCCCGATTGCAGCGCGGTTGCAGCAGCCTCAAGGCGCAAGAACTGGTCAATCTGCTGCTCGCCATTTAATACGGGCTGCCATAGAAACAATCTGGCGATAGCATCCTGCTCCGATGCCAGTTGAGCGGCCATCATTGCGCCCGAGCGCAACCCCCAAAGCGACACAGGCGAATCATACTTTTCACGTAGGGCTTCCAAAGCCAGCTGTGCGTCTTCTTTCCAAATAGACCAACTAGCATCTGCAAATGAACCGTGTCCGTCACCGCAGCCAGAATAATCAGGGATTAATACTGCGTATCCAGCCTCTGCCAAACTGCGTGCGCTCGATGCAACAATATGCCTAGAAATATGCATTTCGTCGGCAAAGGGTGGAAGAAAAAGGATCGAACCGCGCACTGTGTCAGAACAGGGTTCTACTAACACATGAAAAAGTGGTCTGTGGGGGTGCTCGAGAAAATCAGCACTGATACGGCATTTCTCGAGGGGCATAACTTATCCGAGTTTGGACTCCAGAAAGCGGGTTAAGCTGCCGACGGTAGCGAACACGTCAGCATCGATTTCGTCATCGTCGACCATGACGCCATACTGCTCTTCCAGGCTCATTAGAATACTAACCACCGACATAGAATCCATCTCGGGTATTGCCCCTAAAACCGGTGTATCTGGGTCTGGCGCGATGGAGCCGGGAGCGACTCCCAAAGTGGACTGCAAAATTGAAATAACTTCAGCCTGAATATCCATAGAGTTCACGTCTTTTTACGTCTTTTCATGTCTTGATGGGTAGATGCGAATGAAACGGCAAGCTACAACAGGCCGCCACGCACACCCGTCATGCTAACGCTGTAGCAGGCTGTTCTCAAGGTAGAAATGTGATTGAGCTAGCATTATGGAGACAGGTATGGTCCTGAGTCTGGAATTATCTGGCGGTCCCTGCCACCGTAGGGCCCATAGTCATCGTAAAGGCCTTGCAGCCTACTGACTCTGCTACCACTAAACGGCAATAAGAAATTCTGCAGTGGAGAAAATAATCCAAAATATCGATATACAGACGATTTCTTTACCAGGGGACATTAGTGGGCCACTGGAAAAGCTGTTCGCCGAAGCAGAGAGGATAAACCCTCAGTTCGGCCTTGCATGGTTAAACAACCTGAGTTCGCATGCTTTAGAGGCAAGCGATGAGGCATTCATCATCGTCGCCAGCACAACAGACGGGGAGATAGTCGCGCTACCGCTTGTGCGAAAACGCTCTGGTCTGATTACAGCACTGAGCAATTTTTACACTTCCTCCTACCAACCTCTCGTTTCATCGACAAATTCACTACCGCTTTTTAGGGCTATATTTTCCCATCTTGCGCGCGAGGAAAGGGCTGCGCAGTTACAGCTAATGCCTCTAAATGCAGACTCAGATACAGCCTCAATCATGTCCAAAGCCCAGCGCGAAGCAGGTTGGAGCGCAGTACATGGCTATTTTTGCTTTGGCAATTGGGTACACGACGTTAATGGGCAGGACTATAACGAGTACATTGCCTCGCGGCCGTCAAGGCTACGCAACACTATTCGCCGACGCTCACAAAAATTTATTGCTGGCGCTGCAGGCGAATTGACTCTGGTTACAGATGCTACTGGCTTAGACGAAGCTATCAATCAATTCAATATTGTTTACGGTAACAGCTGGAAGCTTAACGAGCCTTACCCCGACTTCATTCCATCACTTATACGTTTGGCAGCAGCTAAGGGTTGGCTGCGTCTTGGGGTCGCCACGTATAAGGGCATTCCCGTCGCCAGTCAGATATGGCTAGTGAACAACGGCACCGCCTACATCTACAAACTTGCCTACGACGAGAACTACAAAAACCAGTCACCAGGGACGGTGCTGACCGCCTTTATGTTCGAACACGTAATGAGTTCAGACGACGTAAAAAAGATTGACTACCTCTCTGGCGATGACGTTTACAAAAAAGACTGGATGTCGACTCGCCATGAGCGTCACGGCATCGCTGCTTATAACCCGCGATCAATGCGAGGGTTCTGGCAACTATTTGTGCACCGCTTTAAACAACTGCTTAAGCGTAAATCGGCTGCGCCACTCGAAAAAGACTAGCCTTCATTCAAGAGTATTGATTGCCGACCAACGCGCCATGAGCAATCGCTCTACAGCGATTTCACCCAACCACTGATGACTTTGTTTGCGGCAAGCCGATCGGCCTGTGTCGAGAACGTTTGATCTGCATCCTCCAAGTCGACGCGCTTGCTACCCTCTCGCTCGTAGACTTCGCGCCATCCCTTTTCCGTCGCCAGCAGCTCGTCAAACTCTTTGCTCACTATGCTCTGGCCGCTCAACAAGAAAAGCACTGGGCCATCAAACCGCCTTAACCCGGCCAGCATCCGATCTACAAATGTGCCTGAACTATCATCATCACCTGAATTTCCTGGTGATGAAAACACACCGACGATCCGCCCTTTCACTTTAGCAATAGCGCTCGCCAGATAAGCCCCCAAGTTATACTCGAAGCGAAAAACCTTCTTCCAAAAAGACGCTTCTCGCAACCTGCTCAGATAGTGCTGCTTGCGCACTGCTGCTTCAATTGTGGGTGTATAAACCCAAGGATTAGCCAGCACAAGGCTATGAATTTGCGGAATTTTCCAACCGTGAATCATGGCACCTGAGGCACCATCGCAACCGCCCCACAGTACGACCTTCTCTACAGCAGGAACCTGTGCAATCAAGGCATCTACGGCTGCCTGCAGATCATCTGCAATGTCCTCGAAACCGACAAATTCACCCTCACTATCTCCCATGCCTCTGTAATCAAATCGCATCACTGCCACACCTTCTGCGCAGAGCGCGCGGGCCATGCTCACCATACCGCGACCAACACCGCCACGAAACTGCGGCCCACCTGCGATGAGCGTAATCACACCATAGCGCGACGGGTTTGCCGGCTCATGCACAACTCCCAATAGCTGCGAGCCCTGACACTCGAAAACAACTGGAACTTCTTGCGTATTTTTAACCGTCATTGAGTAAGCCTCCTCAAAAGATCAAGCTATCGGTAGCGGCCAACAACTGCGGAGCCTCATCGCGTTCGTGGATCTGCCAAATTTGCGGATCGTTAAAGGTATGCACGTCGACTGTATTCTCTAGCGCTCGCAGCTGCTCCATGGC
>JBGCFE010000048.1:0-9418 GCA_045106775.1 Halioglobus sp. | reverse complement strand
CAGGTAATTCATGTAGGTGACGACCCAGAACACGATGTACTCGGCGCACAGCGCATGGGCATGCATACGGGTTGGATGAATAGCCGGGGGAAATCGTGGCCGGCGGAGATTGCAGCGGCTGATGCTGCTATTGGAAACCTTTCAGAATTACCGGATGTTATTGATCAGATTGCACGAGTGAAAGTTTAGTTCGTTCTGGATTTGGTTTGCTGCTAGGCATCGGCGCGAAATAGCGTGATCACCAAGCGAATCACGTGGAGCGACTGATCACGGTATTTTGTGCCGATGCCAGGTACCACTACACTCCACCAAAAATGTCCGAGCAAAAAAAAGGGGCCCCAAGGGGCCCCAATAATACGCACCGCTTGGATGCGCCCGCAAACTTAGACCTTAACGACCAGCGCTACCTGCCGCGCCAACAAACTCTGGATAAGCCTCCATACCACACTCAGAGACATCAACACCTTCGTACTCTTCCTGCTCAGTAACCCGGATACCCATCACGGCTTTCAGAGCTCCCCAGGTAATCAAGCTAGCGACAAATACCCAGGTAAAGATGGTTGCTGCACCGATCAACTGGCCGGAGAAAGATGAGTTCTCGCCGTTGGTTACAGGTACCAGCATCAGGCCAAGGAAACCAACCACACCGTGTACCGAAATCGCACCTACTGGGTCATCGATCTTGAGCTTGTCTAACGTCACGATGGAGAACACTACCAACACACCGCCAAGCGCACCGAACAACGTTGCCAGAAGAGGCGTCGGTGTTGAAGGCTCAGCAGTAATGGCTACCAGGCCAGCAAGCGCACCGTTAAGCGCCATAGTGAGGTCAGCCTTGCCGAACATAATCCTAGCCAGAATCAACGCAGCGATAAGACCACCCGCAGCAGCTGCGTTAGTGTTCATAAACACGATCGCAACTGAGTTAGCGCTATCGACGCTGGCGGTTGCCAGAACCGAGCCGCCGTTGAAACCAAACCAGCCCATCCAAAGAATAAACGTGCCCAGCGTAGCCAAAGGTAGGTTAGCGCCCGGGATAGGTCGTATAGAGCCATCAGCAGCATACTTACCTTTACGTGCACCCAGCAACAACACACCTGCTAGTGCTGCAGCAGCACCGGCCATATGCACAATGCCTGAGCCCGCAAAGTCAGAAAAGCCAAGATCACCGAGTGTGTACATGCCAAACACTGGCTGACCACCCCATGTCCAGGAACCTTCCATTGGATAGATAACGCCTGTCATGACAACAGCGAAGGCCAGGAACGCCCAGAGTTTCATACGCTCGGCCACTGCACCTGAAACAATCGACATCGCAGTTGCAACGAATACAACCTGGAAGAAGAAATCCGCAGAGGGAGCATAGGTAGCTGGCTCTTCTGCTCCGGCAACGCCGTCGCCAACAATGCCGCCAAGAAACGCGGTGAATTCACCGCCGCCATACATGATCGAGTAACCACAGATCATGTACATGGTGCACGCCACAGCGTAGAGCGCCACGTTTTTAAGCAAAATTTCTGTGGTGTTCTTAGAACGAACCAGCCCTGCCTCGAGCATGGCAAAGCCTGCCGCCATCCACATTACTAACGCTCCGCATACCAAGAAATAAAAGGTATCGAGTGCGTACTGCAGTTCGAAAATTGAGTTTTCCATGGGGATCTCTTCCTAGTACTTTACAAAAAGTTAGATCGCTTCTTCGCCGGTTTCCCCGGTTCGAATGCGAATAATCTGTTCAAGGGACGAAACAAACACCTTGCCGTCTCCAATCTTGCCGGTATTGGCGGATTTGGTGATGGCTTCAATCGTTTGCTCAACAACGCTTTCAGCGACTGCAACTTCGATTTTTACTTTTGGCAAAAAATCGACCACGTATTCAGCGCCGCGATACAGCTCTGTATGGCCTTTCTGTCTGCCAAAACCTTTCACCTCAGTAACAGTGATGCCCTGCACCCCTATTTCAGATAACGCTTCTCGCACGTCATCCAACTTAAAAGGTTTAACAATGGCGGTAATCAGTTTCATAGTGTTCTCCTGTTTAAGACTTGGCCGATCTGGCCGACCGACCAAGCCTTACACTCTTTGCTCACGCGTTCCAGTTACATGCTCTTGCTGATAGTGAACACGGCAGTGTCGTCGGCCCAGTCGGTACCAAACGCATCTTCGTCGTCAAGATCGGTACCCACCAGCGCCAGGCTTAAATCCACACCGGCCACGGCATAGGTCACTGAGACGGAGTAGTCGATATAGGCATCTTCATCCGTTGCCAGGAACCCGCCGTTTTCTTCCAACATGTTGTAGCCGATGTGCAGGCCGATTGAGACTGCGTCGCTCAGAGCGAAGCTGTAGTCGCCGTAGATGTACCAAAACTCATCTGTCTCACCGTAGTAATCGTCTGAATAGGCGACGCCGACCGATGCATCCATGTACGACAAGCCAACATAGAATTCCTGATAGTCGCCAAAGCCGCCTTCATCTCCGGGGTAGTCGTAGTAGAGGTAGCCCACATCAATGCCCACGTCGCTTTCGCCGATGTTGCCAGCCCAACCCACGTAGTAATCAAGCTCGAGGCTACCGTCAGCAGAGTCTTCACCTGCTACTTGGTTCACGTCAAAATCAACGCTTGAACCCCAGGTGCCAACATAGATGCCGTTGGCAAAGCCGATGTCAAATCCGCCCTGAATAGCAGGGGATTCATCCGACTGGGAGATACCGCGGAATCGGTAGTCCGATGTCAGCGCGACATTGGCGCTGACTTCAATGTCAGAGGCCGTTGCTTGAGCTGCACCGAAAACGCCGGCGGTCATGCTCGTTGCGAGGGCTGCGGTGAGTAGTTTTTTGTTGCTCATTTGGATTGCTCCTATCAAAAGGTCAAAGTCACTAAGTTTAAAAACGTACCTAAACTAACTACAGGTATGAGGGCATCTTGCTACGGGCGCATTGCGTGCGTTTCACACTCTGTCGCAGTGGTAATAGCAGAGTCTGTGCCACCTATATATTTTTTCATATAATTCAATCGCTTATGAAATCTAGGCATCACAACCGCCCCGGTTTAGCACGCAATTGATGCACCATTTCGGTGCATCGCACCAATTACAGGCAATGGCCTGCTCTGGGCGGGCAGCACCAAATGCACTAGACTGCCTCTTTGTGCACAAAGGCTTAGGAAAACCACTAATGGCAATCAAACCACCCCCTCCTCCTTGGGAGGTACTTCAGCAAGTGGGCGAAATGGTCGGCGGCCAGGCCGTAAAAGAAGAAGTCGATAAAGGGATGCGCGCACTGGCGCAATCGGCACTGGGCCGCCTAGACGTGGTAAGCCGCGAAGAATTTGATGCCCAGGCAGAGATTCTCCTGCGCACTAAAGCCCAGGTAACCGCGCTGGAAGAACAGCTGGCCGCCATGACAGAAGCGGTTGAGCAACTGACTAACGCCAATAACCAAACCCGCTAGAACAGCCAACACAAACCAAAAACCAAAAAACCGCTGCTTCCACAGCGCTCAAGGATGAGCCATGGATTTATCAGTCGTCTACAGCCGCGCACTCGCCGGCATCGATGCACCATTAGTGCGCGTTGAAACACATCTGGCAAACGGCCTGCCGGCTTTCAATATTGTAGGCCTACCAGAAACCACTGTGCGCGAAAGCAAAGATCGGGTGCGCAGTGCCATTATCAATTCACACTTCACATTTCCCGATCGAAGGATAACCATTAATCTGGCGCCGGCTGATTTACCCAAAGAAGGTGGTCGGTTCGATTTACCCATCGCACTCGGGATTCTGAGCGCCTCTGGCCAGATACCTAGCGACAGAATGTCTGCACATGAATTTGTGGGCGAGCTCGCACTCGATGGCAGCTTGCGGCCCGTTCCAGGCATTGTTGCGGCGGCCAGTGCGGCCCGGGGAAGCAATCGCAACATCGCCGTTGCTATGGAATGCGGTCCACGGGCTGCGCAAGTTCCAGATGCAGCGGTTGTAGCTGCGCCAGACATTCTCACATTGTGCGCACACCTAAACGGCAGCGTGCCGATAGAGCCCACTTGCACACCAACCGCTGCAAAGTCAGTAACGCCTGCGGATTTAAAAGACGTGATTGGCCAGCCCGCTGCAAGGCGCGCTTTAGAGGTAGCCGCAACGGGTGGCCACAACCTTCTGTTCTGGGGTCCACCCGGCACAGGTAAAACACTACTGGCCAGCAGGCTGCCCGGTATTCTGCCCGATATAGACGCTAGCGAAGCCCTCGAAGGTTTGGCTCTGCGAGATACGTTAGCCACAAGCCTTCCAGACACTGCTCTCTATGCTCGACCCTTCAGAAACCCGCACCACAGCGCCAGCGCTACTGCATTAGTGGGAGGCGGCAACAAACCGCAGCCGGGAGAAGTGTCGTTGGCTCACGGCGGCGTACTTTTTTTGGACGAGCTTCCGGAATTTAATCGGCACTGCCTAGAGGTATTACGCGAGCCTTTAGAGAGTGGTGAGATCACGCTTTCCCGTGCCCGCTACAAGGTTACCTATCCCGCTCGCTTTCAGCTGATTGCGGCGATGAACCCCTGCCCTTGCGGGTATTTGGGTGATCGCGAACGCGCATGCCACTGCACTCCACAGCAGGTACAGCGCTATCGAGCTCGTGTCTCCGGGCCACTACTGGATCGTATAGACCTCCAGGTGCAAGTATCGCGGCTTCCAGCTAATCAACTCATCTCGCAATCACGCGAAGGAGAGAGCTCCGCCTGTGTGCGCAAACGCGTAACCAAAGTACGCGCCATACAACACGCTCGCCAGGGCAGCTCCAACGCTCACGCAAGCTCACAGACGATAATGCAAGCATGCAATCTTGGACATGCTGAAAGCGACTACTTGGTCGCCGCCGCAGACCAACTGCTGCTGTCGGGGCGTGGCTTGCATAGAACATTGCGGGTAGCGAGAACCATTGCCGACATGGCAGGTGCAGAGCAAGTAGACATTAGCCATCTCAATGAATCACTGGCCTATCGAAATCAGGACGCCGGCTGAAAAATGTGCAAGCAAAGATCTCAGAGGCCAGCACCACCAGCTAAGCTAAGCTAAGCAGACTGATGGGAGCTGGAACTCGATCTATAGCATTGCAACGTTTTTCTAAAGCGGTTGCCAAACACTTGCCATAGTCGGTGCCAATGCATCCGCTACGTAACCCGGAATCACTTCACCTTGGCCAGTAGATACATCAAACATAGCCATCGCCTCCACAAGCGTTTCGATACCAGCGGCGCTGGCAGCAACAGACGCATCTCGTATTTCACCGAGCTTGTGTTGCTCACCGACATACCAATCCTTAAAGATGGCGCGATCATCGGTTCCAATTCGATCGATAATCAAATCATCATTTTCTTGCGTTAACCAAATCTGATCGTAGTTCATCCAGAAAAGAGCAAGATGATCCGCCCCGTTGCCGTCCAGATCGTTGTGATAGTAGGTATCGACTCCTACGCCCCAGGCAAACCAGTACGCATCGTTACCAGACCCGCTGTGAATCTCGTCATTGCCAGCTCCACCAAGAATAAGATCAAAGCCTGCATCGGTACCGTAGATGGTGTCGTCACCGTCCCCACCGCTAATCACGAAGACATTTTTAAGATTTACATTGGAAAAATCGAGATGATTGTCGTCGGCCGTTCCGTGAAGCTGATTAACAAGGTTATAGCTTTCTATATCTAACGTTAGATCAATTTCTTCAATGCTGTCGGATGCATACAAATTGGTGAAGCGGAGTGTATCGGCTCCCTCTGCGCCCAAGATCGTATCGTACCCCTCTCCACCGTTGAAATAGTCATCGCCAAGATCGGTGCCGCTTACTAGAAAAACGTCATCACCAGCGCCACCAAAAACAATGTCGTCTCCTGTGCCCGGATCGATGGTATCGGCCTGATCGCCCCCTTCAATGAGGTCATCGCCACCCAGCCCGTAAACAACGTCTTCACCTGAATAGGCGCTGAGAGTATCGTTGCCGTGAGTGCCTACCAGTAGATCGTTTGCCGCCGTGCCTTCTATCGTTTCCCCTGCACCGAAACCTGCTATCTCCCATAGCTGCGCACCGGAGAGTGTCTGATTGTCAGAGAACGTTAGCTCAGCAATAGCAGAGCCCTGCACAAAGCTGGTTGGCGGTGAGTTTAGGCTCCCTCCGGTAGTGCCTATTACATACAAGGACTCGCCGGTGACGGTAACAGTGAGTTTCAGAATATCGTAGTCAAAACCCGGCACCGGAATACCCAGGTTCGCTCTCTCTATCTCGATGTCATTCAACGAAAGGTCATCAGCGATCCTGACACTAGCTGTCCCCGAATCTGCTGAAATGAATGCAAAATTAGATTCATCAGAGGCTTCAGCTTCGCCGAACACAATGGTGCTATCACCACCATAGGTATAAACACGATCAGAGCCCTTGCCCAACACAACGGTGTTTATCCCAGCATCCACTTCGAATGTGTCATCACCTGAACCAAGATCCACGGTGTTCTGGCCTGACTCGATATACACAGTATCGTTACCAGAGCGCGTAAACACGGTAGTGTCTGCGGCCAAATAGAGATAATCATTACCGCTGCCAGAGTCTATGTAATGTGTGCCGCCGTAGATTTCTATATCGTCGTAGTCACCAAAGGTATAAATTTCAAAGTCACCCTCATCTTCATAGTAAACCTCATCGAATTCATCCGTTCCCAAAAATACCGTGGGCGGAGGCCCGTCAAGCACCTCGAGGTTGTCTATCAAAAGCGTGGGCAAATCGTAAGCCTGCCCTTCTACCACTATCTCTCGCAGCGGATTTTCGGGCAGCTCGCCGCGCGCATACAGTGCCTCTAGCGAAGACACCACCGGGCCGCCAGCATCAACCTCACCGAAGTTGGGCGCTTCACTCACAGGGTTAGTCACAAAGAAGTTTTCGATACGGATGCGGTCAGCGCCGCCATTGATCGATATCTGCAGATTATCGTCAAAACGCACATAACTCAGATCGCTCAGCGCAATGCCATCATCAAACACGATGCGGTCATCGCCATAGGCCGTGAACAATAACTCGGTAGGTGATGCAATGGCGATGTCGTATGGCGCAACACCGGTTCCAGAAAGTTCATAATCGTAAGTGGTAGACCAGTTGTATGAAATAGTATCCTGGCCATCGCCTTGTCCGAAACGGAACGTTAGGCCCTGCGCCAGTGGCGTATAGACGATGTCGGCACCCTTTCCGCCGCGTATATCTTTGTGCCCAATACCGCCATAGCTTTTATCAAAGTAAAGACGATCTAAATAAACAGTGTCTTCACCATCACCGCCCTCAATAATGTCATCGCCGTAACCGGGCACGATAAAGCTAAAAGAATCGTTTGCCATTATTCGATCTGAACCGAAAGAACCATACGTATCGCCGATAGGATTACTTTGAATTTCCGGCATCCAATCGAACGACGTCTCTGATGTGAGTGATACGTACAGCAGCGCATTATCAAAGGAATCACGCACCCAGTTCTGTTCGACGGTGATTTGATCACCTGCGCCATAACCAATATTGATTCTACTATTGCTGTAGTCAAAAGAGAGAGCTTCTGCGCTACTCGCATCCTGAAATCGAATTTCACCCATCGGGCCGCGAACAACCCCTAGGGCGAACCCCAAAGAAATGAGATCAGACCCATCACCAGAAGCGAACCTGTACACATCGCTCCCGCTACCATCAGCCAGAATATGATCACTGCCTAGCCCGGCTTCAAACACGTTATCGCCGCTGGTACCTGTCAGTACTGCATTCACTAAATCTGAACGGATAATAAGTGGGGCAGGCTGCCCATCAATCAGAACATCAGTGATTCGATCAATATCGATACCGTCTTCCGTTGTAAAGTAATCCGTGGGGGAATACTCGATACGAAAGTTGGAGTGCGTATTGTCAGCAAAATACAAAGCCAAATCTGCAGGGTTCACATCCTCAAACTCAAGGCGGGTGTCCCCGAAAATATCGCTGACCGTGTCGGTGCCGTCTCCTGAAGAAAAAACGTAGGTGTCAAAACCAAGGCCACCCTCGAGAAAATCTGCTCCACCGGCACCAACCAGTACATCATTACCTGTGCCGGCAACAATTGCGTCTTGCCCCTCACTGCCGACAACACGATCGTCTCCATCAGTACCGTCTATGTCACCGGCAAAACCGACATAGCTTAAGCCCGTATCACCGTCTAACGTAACGTTATCGAGCAGGCTCTCGCTGATCACAATATCGAAATCAAGCATCGGACCAAAAGCAGAGGTTGAAAAGGTGAGCTGCACCTTCGATGACCCGACACTCTCAATGGGCCTAACCACACCCTCTTCGATATCAGCAGATAAGTTAAACTGGGGAACGTTTCCAGAATCATCATTGATCTGAAACAGCGCATCACGTTGAGCTTCGGTGATTCCGTATACGCCAGCAATCGCGGCCACCTCGCCTGAGTACTGGGAGAAATAGCGCGTATCGATGCTAGAGCGTTCTACAAGCGCATCCGCCGTACCGACCGCGATTTTCACGTTATCCCATTGAGACTTCGCAATCTGTACACCGCCACTTGAGCCTGAAACGCCAACCAACACCCACTTCTGCCCTGGGATGTTCGGGTCAGGCACATGCTTAATCACCAAATCTGCCGCCGAGACGTCAGTGAACAAAAAAGTGTGCTCACCCGCCTCGTCAGTGACAATATTGAAATCATCGCCACGGGAGTAGTGATAGATATCATCACCGACACCCCCATCTAGAACATCAGTGCCCGTACCGCCCGACAAAAAGTCATCACCTGCATTACCCCACAGAAAGTCAGTGCCGGCGCCACCGTAGAGAAAATCGTTGCCGTGATACTGGTCTTCGAGCGCGGAAGTTGTTCCACCCCAATTTTCTTCATAGAACGTGTGAGCACTCCTGTCGCCGTGCAGCAGATCGTCTCCGCTGCCTCCAAACAAAGTATCGTCGCCCTGCTCACCCCAAAGAGTATCGTCACCCTCCCCGCCGCTCAGTATGTCGGAGTATTCGTAGTCAACATCAATACCCTCTGCCCAGGCGTTTTGCTTTCTTACCAACAGTTGGTTGTCTTGCTCAAACAAACGCCATTCCATGTTGGAATCGCCGTAAATCGTATCGTGATTGTCGCCGCCTTCAATAATGTCTGACCCGGTACCGCCCCAAAGAAAATCATTCTCAGTGCCGCCGTTGATGTGATCACTGTGGCGGCCGCCAGGGAGTCGATCTGTACCCGCACCGCCGACGATTGTGTTGGTGTCGCCAGCCTCGTCATAAACAAAAGGCAGGTAATAACCCGAGTACTCCAAGTATTCGCGGCCCACAAGCGCGCCACCCCAAATGTAATCTTCCCCATCGCCGCCAATGAGAACGTCAGACCCACCGCCGCCATAGATTCT
>JBGCFE010000047.1:0-3089 GCA_045106775.1 Halioglobus sp. | reverse complement strand
CAAATCAACAGTCGCCGGAATAATACTGAGGTTTTCCACATCAGTTTCCTTGATAACATCCTTCAAAGCTACGTCATCAAGCAGCAACTCGTAAGTCGTAAGGTCACGGTCTGCCACCTCGATACCTAGGCCGGTCGATGCATTCCCCTGTGGATCCAGATCAACGATAAGAACCCGCAATCCCTCAGCAGCAAGCGATGCAGCGAGATTTATGGTCGTTGTCGTCTTACCAACACCGCCCTTTTGGTTCGCGATAGCAATAATCTTGGGACCTACAGGTCGACTAGGATCAGACATGTCGAATATTTCTCAGCTTCAAAATGACACCGTTGTCTTGTGTATTACTCGGAAATGACTCGCAATCGAAGTCAAAACGCCTCTTCGCTAGATCCATTTCTGTATCCCAGGTTTCACCCTTCAAGAACAGCGCCATGCCAGTCCTGTTCAATAGGGTCTCAGCATACCCGCAAAGAACATCGAGCGAAGCTAGCGCACGAGCAGACAGAACATCGAACCTTTGATCGGTCACATTGTCAATCCTATCAGCAATTACAGTTGCTTCAATTCCGGTCTCTCGAATAACAGTACGCAAAAATGCGCACTTACGAGTATCACTTTCAATCAAGGTTACCTTCATCTGTGGGTGTTCTTCGAAAGCTCGAATCGCAACAACCAATCCAGGAAATCCGCCGCCGCTGCCAATATCTACCCAACTGGTCACAACGGATGGCCTGTGCTCAAAAAGCTGCGCTGAGTCTGCAATGTGACGCGACCACATATCTTTGAGGGACAGCCGGGAGACAAGATTGATCTTCTTGTTCCATTTTACCAACAGATCGGCATAAACATTCAAGCGATCCAATGTTTCACGTGAAACATCCAATGCGGCAAAATCACTACTCATGCTGACTTTCGCGGCTTAAGTTGCCGATGCTTCGCAACAATCAAAGTTAGAGCCGCGGGAGTCATACCATCTATCCGTGCCGCATGCGCAACCGAAATAGGTTGATATTTCAACAGTTTGGATTTGAGTTCATTCGACAGGCCCTGAATTTCGCCATAAGGGAAATCAACACCTAACGACAAAGATTCATCACGCTTAAGGGCGTCCACATCCTTTTGCTGCCGGTCAATATAGTTTGAGTAAAGCGCATCCCGTTCTATCTGCGTGGCTATATCCGCAGCGACGTTTTGCAACTCCGGAAATAGCGGCATCACATCAGAAAAGACGATATCCGGAAGTGACAAGATTTGAATTCCATTTCTCTTTTTTCCATCTTGATTCAGGGCGATACCTGCGGAAATAGTTTCTTTTGGAGTAACTTGCGCGCCCATCAAGATCGACGTAACACGGGTCAACTCTTTTGCTTTTTCAGCGTAGACTTCGGAACGCAACTTACCCACGCAACCCAACTCAATTCCTTCCTGAGTCAATCTTTGATCTGCATTGTCAGCGCGCAAAGAAAGACGGAACTCTGCCCTCGACGTAAACATTCTGTAAGGTTCAGAAACGCCTCTCGTTATGAGATCATCCACCATCACACCAATATAACTGGTCGTTCGACTGAATATGAAGGGCGCCCTTTTCTGAGAGTGGAGAGCGGCGTTGAGCCCGGCGACCAAGCCCTGCGCAGCTGCTTCCTCGTACCCTGTCGTCCCATTGATTTGCCCTGCAAGGTAGAGATTTTCCACCGATTTCAATTGCAATGTACTATCTAGCGACCTTGGGTCTACGTAATCATATTCAATCGCGTAGCCTGGTTGGAGAATAACTGCATCTTCCAAACCAACGATCGAACGAACATAGTCTTCTTGCACATCTTCCGGCAAGCTGGTCGAAATACCATTCGGGTAGACAGTATTTGTTGTTAAGCCCTCTGGCTCCAAAAAGATTTGATGAGAGGTTTTCTCCGCAAATCGAACAATCTTGTCCTCTATCGAAGGACAATAGCGCGGCCCAATTCCATCAATGTGGCCGCCATACATGGCGCTACGCGAAAGGTTGTCTGCGATAATTTTGTGCGTGACTTCATTTGTATGAGTGATACCGCAAGAGACTTGCTGTACGGAGACCGACTTACTCAGAAATGAAAAGAAGGCAGGGTCGTCATCCCCAGGCTGCATATCCAAATTTGACCAATTGATAGATGCGCTATCGAGGCGCGGTGGCGTGCCTGTTTTTAAACGGCCCAATGGCAAATTGAACTGATCTAACTGTTCGGCAAGCCGGATAGACGGTTTTTCCCCCATACGGCCACCCGAAGTCGCAACATCGCCGATATGAATGACACCTCGTAGAAAAGTTCCTGTTGTCAGGATGGTTGCATCACTTGTGAGATCTTCGCCCGACGCAAGCGACACGCCCACAACAGAACTGCCCTCCAAAAGAAACGCGACGACTTCTCCTTCAACGATGTCGAGGTCTTCCCGCTTAGCCAAAGCCTTTTGCATTTCACTGCTGTAAATCACCCTGTCTGATTGAGCTCTCGGACCTTGAACTGCTGGCCCTTTCTTACGATTAAGTAATCGAAACTGTATTCCGGCCAGATCAGCAACCTCACCCATAACACCATCCAGCGCATCGATCTCGCGCACCAGGTGTCCCTTTCCCAATCCACCAATGGCAGGATTGCAGGACATAGTTCCGATATTCCCTTGTGAGAGCGTGATCAACGCAGTGCGAGAGCCCATACGAGCCGAGGCATGCGCCGCCTCACAACCGGCGTGGCCGCCGCCTATTACAATAACATCGTAGTGTGATTGTTTCACGTGAAACACTCCTCACTTTCCCAAGCAAAAACTAGAGAAGATCTCATCAAGAAGATTCTCTACATCTACGTGTCCTATTAAGCTATTGAGCGAGGCTATAGAAGATCTGAGTTCCTCAGCGGCGATTTCATACGTATCGGGACCAAGGGAAACCAAGCTTTGCCCTACTTCCAGTGACTTTTGAGCAGAAATTAGTGCGACACGATGACGTTCTCTTGTTGCCAAACCTGAGCTCAACACGCGTTTGCGCAGAATTTTTCCAATTCGATTGGTAAGATCTTCAACGCCAGCTCCGGTTTTCCCAGAAACACCCAGTGACT
>JBGCFE010000046.1:0-2675 GCA_045106775.1 Halioglobus sp. | reverse complement strand
CTTCGCCGGCATTATCGAGCGTGGCGGCCGAGTGGTTTGGATTAACCCAAGACGCATCGAATCTGCACGCACAGGAGAGCATCACTTCATACGCCCCGATACCGACGTGTTTTTTCTTGCCGCGTTCTGCAACGAGATTTTCCGCCGTGATGCCATAGACCATGAGCTCGTTAATCGAACCATGAAGAACCTGTCTGCCTTACAAGATACAGTGAAAGATTGGACGCCCCAGCGGCAGGCGCAAGTGACAGGCATTAGCGCTGAAACGCTGAATGAATTAGTAGATGCCTATCTCGCTGCCGACGGCGCAGCATTGAATATGGCTACGGGCGTGAACCAGGGCCGCAGTGGCACACTATGCTATTGGCTGCTTGAATCTATTTCAGCGATCACCGGCAACTTTGATCGCCAGGGCGGCAATCTGATTGGTGAAGGCATTATCGATTTTGCGCTGCAGGCAAAAGATGACCCTATTATGAAACTTGGGTTTCACCGCAATGACGATCTACCCAGCGTCTCCGGCCAACAACCCGCCGCTATGCTCGCCGATGACATTCTCACCGGGCAGGTAAAAGGCCTGTTTGTGGAGGCCTCCAACCCGCTGCTCGCAGTACCAAATCCTGGCAACCGGCTAGAACAGGCACTGGGCGAGCTGGAACTATTGGTTTGCATCGACTGGTTTCGTAACGAAACAGGCAACATGGCGCACTATATTCTGCCGGCCAACACGTGGATGGAACGGCCGGGCATGCCCTACGCTCTACAATCATTCGCAGGCTGCACCCCTACTCCCTATCTTTACGCAGCAGACAAAGTACTGGAGCCACCAGAAGGCGTTCGTGAAGAATGGTGGATGTACACACGCCTGTGCGACATGTTCGGCATCACCATTATGGGCAATCGCGCCATAAGCGGTGTTTTAAAACTGGCTGCGCGGCTAACGCACACTCCGCTGGGTTTTATCAATGTACCCAAGATGCTCATTAGCGGCATGCTAAAACAATCTGGCCAGCCTGACATCAAAGCCATGCTAAAAAATCACAAACACGGGCTGCGCCTGTCAGACAACCCGGGCAAGAACTTTCTCGGCACCGACAGAGTACTTACCGCAGATGGCAAGGTAGACCTTGGCCCTCCCGATTTCGTTACCACGTTTAACGAAAGCGTCGAAGCATTGTTTGAAGACGAGCACGCAAATCTTGGAAAAATGAAACTGATTGGCAAGCGCGAGATCAAGCGAATGAACAGTGCTTCAGCAAACTCTGAACGCCTGGTGAAGGATAAAACCAACTATGCCTATCTGTCGCCAGAAGACGCGCAGCGCCTGGGTCTGACTGAAAACGACTTTATTGACGTGAGTAGCGCCGTAGACAAAATCACAATTCCAGTGCGAATTACCGACGAGATGATGGCCGGCGTAGTTGCCATTCCACAGTGCTGGGGGCATCAAAAAGCCGACGGCTTAAAGCACGCGCAAAACCACCCGGGCGTTAATTCTAACTTTCTGGCTGGGGATGGATATGCCAACATCGAAAAACTCTCTGGCATGGCCCACCTAAGCGGCATTCCTGTGGAAGTCGTGCGCTCCTACTTATAAGCAAAGCTCTGGCAGTTGTTATTCACCGTGCAGGCAGAGCTGCGCAATACGTTGCGCTTTGTCATGGCTCAGGCCTTGCGAGAAATCCTCGTACAACTCGTGCCCAACCTTGTGAAGAGACAGCGCAGGGCTATTGTCACCAGGCCTTGGGTGCACATCTGCCGCCAGCGCGAAAGTATCGTCGTAATACGGCAAGCTGTTGCAGAGCTGCCCAAAGTACATAACGTCTTCCGGCGGTGCATCATACGTTTCTACATAGTGCTCGAAGCTCTCTTCGCTCAGGAGCACCCACACACTCCATAGAAAAGGGTCATCACATGACTCAATTGGTATTTCGATAACAACGCGGGCAAAGTAGTGCACACCTTCGCTGTCTTCATACTCGCAAAGGTCGCTACCCAATACACCGGCATCTCTCGTTTTGGCTGACTGCTCCAAAAAAGGTTCTGGCGCATCAAAACCAAAGCTCGGGGACCCTTCATGCGTTTCACCGCAAAGGGCGCAATCAAACGAAAATGGCGTAGTCATACTTTACCCTTGCCCGGGCGGTCGATCCGAAAAGCATAGAACACCACAATCATTAGATACAAAATTGCGCTACCCACAGTATTTTCTTTGGGCACATCCTGTGTGAGACCGGCATACACTAAAACCAACAGCAAAAACACAATCGCATAGAATAGAAAGACAGCAGCCTTACCCGTATGAAACAGTATGTACTTACGGTTCAATTACACTCCCTCTGCATTGCGCGCCTTTAGCTGAGAATGTCGAACAAGTAGATAGAGAGCAAAGCCGACCGCAACGCCAGGAACAACGCCCAGCGCCAGGCATATCCAACCATACTTAATCGAATGGTTGGACGCTTCGAACCAGACCCATGATGCAAGTACGAACCAGCAGAAAAACACGTCACTAGAGTAGCCCGCCGCATAGGGGTTTACAAAACCAGCCGCAAAGGCACCCATAATATCTGGGTTTTCAAGCAGTGGGGGAATCACCAAAAAACAAAAGACGCCGGTAAACAGCAATGCAGCTAGAAGTAGGGATACCTTGAAAGCGGATTCGTTCATCAACT
>JBGCFE010000045.1:0-7949 GCA_045106775.1 Halioglobus sp. | reverse complement strand
ATGGAGTATCCCAAAGGGTTAATACGCTATACCAGTGAGCATGAGCTGGAGGGGGGCAAAACGCGCTGGATACGTCCGCGCATCGTAGGCTACACGCTGGTGTTGCTGGCGATGATCACGATATTTATGTATACAATATTCACTCGTATACCACTGGATGTGACGGTTGAGCGAGACCGTACGCAGCTGTATGTGAAAACTGAAGATGGCTTCATCGACAATGTCTACAATCTTCACGTTGCGAATATGAGTCGCGACGCTTTAAGCTTTACCGTCAGCATTGAAGGCATGGGCAATGCAGTACTCATCGGAGAACGCAACCACACACTCAACGGTGGCGAAATTAGATACATGAGTATTCGAGTACGCGGCGCAGCCGAAGATATCCAGCGAGCAAGCACGCCGTTTGAATTTTTGATCCAGTCAAAGGGCGTTCAGCCCGTAAGTGCGCGCGTAGAAACGCGCTTTTTGGGGCCAACACAGTGAACCGACCTCTTGCCACCTACGATACTGTTCCCTGGTACAAGCAATTCTGGCCGTGGTTTATTTTTTTACTGCCTGCCAGTGTGGTTGTGGCCGGTATCACAACGGTAATTATTGCCAATCAACATGCCGACGACCTGGTCGTCGATGAATACTATAAAACGGGTTTGGCAATTAATCGTGAGCTTGAGAAACGAGAACGGGCGCAACAGCTAGCCATATCTGCGCGGTTCGCGATCGATGCCGAAACCGTTATTTTGAACACAATTGGCCCGGTTGAATCACATAGCCTGTTGTTAACACTGTCGCACCCCATGGAAGCCGACAAGGACTTCTCTGTCACGCTAGGGCGCCTCTCGGCTGGCGAATACGCTGGCGTGCTCCCACAAAGCATAGGCCCGCACTGGCACTGGAGAGTAGAAAACCCGGCAGATACGCAATGGCGCCTGGATGGTGTACTCAACCCCTCTGACTTCGGGCCGTGAAGGGCTCATGACCAAAGCAATGGCCAGCGGTAATAGCTCCCCCGATTGGCCTAATCCGCAAATTGGCTCCACTTCGCACTCAAATACATTAGTTTGCTACCACTGCGGTGAAGACGTACCCCAGGGCAGTACATTCTCCGCTGTGATTGCAGACACATCTCAGCCCATGTGCTGCCCAGGTTGCGTTGCCGTCGCGCAAATGATTTCGGCTGGGGGCCTAGAGGGCTTCTATGACCAAAGAACCGCCTACAATGCTCGCCCGAGCGAACTCGAGCTAGACGAGACAGAGCGCCTGCGTATTTATGATGAGCCGGTGCTGGCCCAGACGTTTTCACATGCACTTGAGGATGGCACGAGAGCGGTCAACATTCTGGTTTCGGGTATCACGTGCGCCGCCTGTACCTGGCTCATTGAAAAGGTCATTGGAAAACTTGATGGCGTTGAGTTTGCGCAAGTGAGTTTTCAAGAATCAAGGTTACAGGTAACGCTTAACCCCGAACATTGCCGTATCAGTGATGTGTTCATAGCGCTGCAGCAATTGGGCTATACGCCCAAACCGTATGCGAGCAATGTCCGCCAGGAGGCTGAAAAAAGTCAGCAGCGCGAAGCGTTAAAGCGGCTGGCAGTGGCAGGGCTGGGCATGATGCAAGTGGGCATGTTTGCAATCGCGCTTCACGCTGGTGACCTTCAGGGCATGGCTAACGAGTACCAATCGTTGTTGCGATGGGTGAGCCTGCCGGTGACGACCTTTGTTGTTTTCTATAGCGCCTGCGGTTTTTTTTCTACCGCCTGGCGGCACCTTAAGCACGGTGCGCTCGTCATGGATTTGCCAGTGGCAATCGCCATTGGTCTCGCATTGCTTGCCAGTATCTGGGCGACAATCACCCAATCCGGCCAAGTCTATTTTGATTCGATAGTGATGTTTACTTTCTTTTTGTTGCTAGGGCGGTATCTAGAGCAAAGTGCACGCCTTCGGTACCTGCACAACTGGCACGACACTGAGGCCAGCCTGCCTGCCGCGGTGACTAAACTATGCGAAGCGGGCTGGAAGCTAGTACCGCGCCTTGAGATCACCTCGGGCGATACGATTTTGATAAAGCCGGGGGAGGTTGTATCTGCCGATGCAACGGTAAAGCGCGGTAGTGGTGAACTGCGCGAAGACGCATTTAGCGGAGAGTCTTTGCCGCGTTTCGTTCAACCAGGCGACACTATTTATGCAGGCACCATCAACCTACATCATGAGCTAGAAGCTAGCGTGTCCTGCGATCACCATGAAAGCCGCCTTGCACTGCTATTGCGTTCGGTGCAAACAGCGCAGAGCGGCCGGCCAAAAATAGCGGCGCTTGCCGATCGAATAGCCGCCTGGTTTGTAGCCGGCGTTCTGCTGGCCGCTACTATTGTCTTTCTCACTTGGCTAACACTAGACCCTGAGCGTGCACTGTGGATTACGCTCTCCGTGCTTGTCGTTAGCTGCCCCTGCGCGCTGGCGCTGGCAACACCCGCAGCACTCACTGCTGCAGCTAATGCACTGCGTGATCAAGGCGTGATTGTAAATGCGCAGGATGCACTTGCGGCGTTGCCAAATATCACCCACATGGTGTTCGATAAAACCGGCACTCTCACACAGGGCAACTTGAGCCTTGAAGACACAATACCACTGGGTGTGGCTAACAAAGCCGACATCCTTAATTTGGCAGCTGCACTACAGCAGCATTCCACACACCCCATCGCGAGTGCTTTCAAGACGCTAACGCCCGACGCTTCGGTGCGCGAGGTGGCTACCGTTCAGGGAGCAGGCATGGAAGCCATCGTAAATGGGGTAACTGTGCGCATCGGTTCAGAAGCGTTTTGTAGGGAGATAGCGCCCAGTCTCTGCGAACATCCCAGCTCGCCCTTGTACTGGGTGGCGCTGTGCAAGCAAAACCACCCTCTGGCCTGGCTTGGGTTTAGTGATGCGCTACGCCCAGAGTCGAAACAAGTGGTAGCAAACGCCCGGGCAAAGGGCATTCAGGTTGAAATGCTCACGGGGGACACATCGCCACAGGTTGCGCATGTAGCAAACTCCATGAAAATAGAACACGTTACGTGCGGTGTTACACCACAGGGCAAGCTGGCACATATTCAGGCGCTGCAGCGTGATGGCGCCGTGGTTTGTATGGTAGGAGACGGGCTCAATGATGCGCCCGTTCTGGCGAGTGCCAACGTTTCTTTTGCGGTTGCCGGTGCTACCGCATTGGCGCGCACGCAGGCGGCACTGGTGATCACCGACGGCGATCTTGCTAACGTCGTTGAAGCACACCATATTGCACAGCGGTGTCGAACAATCATCCGCCAGAATATAGCGTGGGCGTTGGCCTACAACCTTTGCGCCATACCTTTCGCGGCAACTGGAATGGTGCCGCCGTGGATGGCAGCGCTGGGCATGTCGATAAGTTCGCTGCTTGTGGTTCTAAACGCACTGCGCCTCACGCGATAAGGAGCTCTAGCAGTTATGGATAGCCTGTACTTACTCATCCCCATTGCGCTGATATTTTGCGTGATCGCTATCAGACTTTTGCTGTGGGCGATCTCGAGCGGGCAGTACGACGATCTCGATAAAGAAGGTTCGCGCATTTTGATGGACGATAGTTTGGACGACAGTTTTAACAAAAACCTCGATCAACACACCGAACAAAAAACACCGTCCCGCTCCAATGACGGTTGAGCTAAGCCTTTTAGCAAGTGCCTTTGCACTTGGGCTTGCGGGAGCAGGCCACTGCCTGGGCATGTGTGGCGGCATTGCAGCTGCATTGAATTTGGGCAACGCACGCAAGCTACCGGTAACACTCACCTATCATTTAGGCCGAATAACCAGTTACACGCTGTTGGGAGCGACATTGGGTTTAGCAGCCGGCGCGATTGATGTAATGGCCTGGACAGTATCGCTTCGCTATATCGCAGGGCTTTTATTAATAGCAATGGGGCTTTCTATAGGCGGATGGTGGCAGGGTATTAGCATTCTTGAGAAGGGCGGGGCGCTGCTGTGGAAGCCGGTTCAAGCGATGAGCCGGCGCTGGCTTCCAGTGAAACATTGGCGCCAGAGTTTAGCGCTGGGGTTGTGCTGGGGGCTCATGCCTTGCGGGCTGATTTACAGCAGCCTGGCGTTTGCTGCTACAGCCCAAAATGCGCTCACTTCTGGCGCAATCATGTTTGTCTTTGGCCTGGGCACCTTACCTGCAATGCTCGCGACGAGTTTTGGCGCGCAAGGTGTGCAATCTGTATTGCGTAACCGGGGCGCTAAACAGATCATCGCCATTTTGTTAATTGCTTCGGGCCTGTGGACGCTTTACGCAGTTGCGATGCCCCATGAACATCATCACGATCATCAGGAATCGCCGCCCGCGCATTCCAACCCTAAAGGCGCACTCGCCCCTGAAGACCACAGCGGTCACCATTAGCGGTAAAAAAACGACGGGGTGGGCACTGCTAAAACGGTACCATTTCACAGTTTTGATAGTCTCCTGTTCTCAGCCTCTTGCTCGACAAATTGTTTAAGTCATTGTCTTAAATGAGCTTTTCACGGTATTCGATATTCCGAACGCTATTTCAGTAATAATTCGTCTTTTCGAACAAAATTACTGTTTGAGCGCTTACAGGCAAGCGTATAGTGTTCAGTAACGTAGCAAGCTACCAAATCGTTGGAAGTGAGCGCGGAATCTGGGAGTGAGCGACTACAGCTAACCCCAGTTGAAATATTTCAAGACCAATATAAGACGGAGAAAAACATGAACTTTGTTCTAAAAACAGCAAAAACGGTAGGCAAGTCTGCACTGCTACTAGGCTTGGCTGCGAGTGTTAGCGCACCTACCTACGCCATCAGTCTGGGTGGTTCGAAATCTGGCAACAAATTTGATTATGCCGCCTGCAGCAAAATTGTAGAGGGCAAAACCAAAGCCGATACGCTAGACGCTTTACTGGGCGCAGAGCCAGTCACTACTGGTAAGTCGGGCGGCTTGTTCTACAAGTCTTACCAGTACAACAAGAGCGGTGGACTTGGTGGAATCGGTGCTTTTGGCGTTAGCCTGGGTGGCAGCAAGGGCAAGCAGTTTCGCTGCACCGTAAACTACAACAGCTCTGGCACTGTCGTGAATGTAGACATGCAGGAAGTTGAGATGGGCAGCAGCGGCGCTGGCATCTAAGCTGGCACGCAGCGAGTGATTGGGGGAGAAGCCTTCTCCACCCAATCACCACTTACTCAAACTCAACAGTTAGCGTTGAGCTTCTACAATAATGAAATTCTGATCTGCCTCGCTCCACCTCACCGTGACACTCTGGCCAGATGCCGGAAAGTTCTCTAGTACGTAGCTAGCCTCTAAACCGGTAACAAAAGCGCTCTCCAAACCGGTAACTTCAAAGCTCACTGTATCGATCAACCTACCATCGATATACGTACGCATGGTGTGCTGGCCCGCGCCAAGCAACCCCCAGGCATAGACCGCGCCGTAGCCATTGTCGCTATCGCCGCACACTTCGCGCGTATCCGTTCGTATAGTGCCGTAGGCGAGTGGAATTGGCGCTAGGTCATTGAATCGAACTTCTACTCTCTGCGCATCGCAGGCCCAACCCCGTATCACGCCGACACCGCTTTGCACTGAGCCCTGCGTTGGCACTTCCGGGTTTGCCAAAAAAGAGGGTGACTCTCATAAAGCGTACTCAATTTTTGCAACAAGATTATCCGACTGAAAAGGGCTTTCTCCCGCAGCAACATCTTCTTCGTAAACACTAACCGTATAAAACTCGTTACGGGTACGCTCAAACGCAGGAAACGCAATAGAGGCGGGTACCCGATAATCGCAACTCTCTACTTCAGCGTACTCGGGTGAAAATGAAACCTGCGCGACGCCGTTAGCATGATCAACAACCACCGCATTGGCCGTTGCGGAGTCAAGACAAGCGCCATTATTGCCCTCGACCTTTAGTGACGGTTTATCTGAGCGGCTTGGCAGCCTGGGCGCGATGCTAAGCCGGTAATCGTCCGTTTCAGCCCTTGGCATGAGTGTATTGAGAAAACGGGAAAACTCATCGGTTGAAGGGTTTGCAGTGTCTGTTTGAAAACCGGGTATGCCGCCGATAATTTCGCTGAAAATAATCCGCCTTACGCTCAGCGCCTGCAAGCCACCATAGCTGCCATTGGCATTTGGCCCGGCCATGCCGAGGAGAAACCGTTGCCCGATATCTTCTACCCGATTAGGTACAAACGCTCCTGTACAGTCGAAGACACCTCGATCCTCTTCCACTATGAGGGTCTCCACGTTTAGCTGGCCGGCATACACGCGATCTACACGAACCCGGGCTGCGCCCTCGGAGAACTGATCAGCTTGCGACATTTGCCCAATAACCGTTACTTCAGCAATTACCCAATCTGGATTATCTAAAGAAAGCATTGGCACTTCGGGAACGGGAGGGCAGGGCGAGATGGCATTGGCGGTGCTAGAGACTGCGATGAGTATAGAACCCAGCAGCTTTGCGCCAAGGTCCATTCGTAAGCTACTAACGCCCTCTAAAACTCGCAGTTTTTCTATCACAGAGCCCGCTTCCCAAAAGTACATGACGCGCTCCTTTGCCCTACATTGGAGCCGTTCTGCCACAGTCTAGACCATTGATGAGACTGCGTGAAGAACACCTTTAACGTATGATCCGCAGTTACATATGAGTTACTGCCAATGGATTTAGGATGAAAAATAGCCCAAGAGAAACAACAACAGGTATCCGCAGCGTATTGCGAAACGGTAGCCATGGTACGTTTGTGGGCCTACTCGCCGCTCTTTATGTAGGGCACGTGACTATAGTGTCAGCGCAAATAGATGCATCACTCAAACCGCTCCTCAACACCCAAGGGGCGCAGGCCGGGCTAAAAGGCTGCCTCAATCGAGGCCTGTACGTTAACGGTCCGCACACGCTCACAACCACAACTTACACAACCGCCTCCAAACCCTACTGGGACACAATGTTTAGCGACACGGTGTCGACTGCGTATCACTACAACGTTCTAAAAGTGAGTGACGACGGCGTGTCAGAAGTTGACGTAAAAAGAACCGTTAATAGCAGCTCTAGAAGCTCCGCTATCACCAGCGTCTTGCACTACGAGCTTGAAGGCCATCAACTACGCCTTGTAGGACCGAATCGCAATACGCAAAACCCTAACGCTTATGTTGAGCATTTCGACTTAGAGGAGGGCGTAGAAATACCACAAACCATCAATGCTGGAACGGATGCGTCTCCCATCGTTTTTACCCGCTTAGACACTTATAGAGGCCGCGAAGAAATCAACATCGAAGGTAGAGCTATGAAAGCTTGCCGTGTTGACTCGCTGCTAACCGCGGATGCACAGCCACCAAAATTTAGACGATGGAGTTTGTCTTCTACCTGGTATGCCGTTGGCACGGGGTTAACGCTTCAGGTGGAATCGACAACTCACCCAGATAGCGAGCAGGACACCCTGTTAGAGACTAAGGTGATGACGGCTGCGGAGTTAAATGGGGTGAAGCTTTTTTAGCTAGATTTATCGCGTGCGACGAAAGGATATTGGCGGAAGAGGTAGGAGTCGAACCCACCAGGCACTTTAGCAGCACCTCACTGGTGTTGAAGACCAGGCGCCCCACCGGGGACATCGCTCTTCCGTTATTCTTCTTCACCGCCGAACAGTTTCTGCGGCAGCGCAGCATCCAAAATGATCCTGGCATTGTCGCGCCGCGCAGTGAACCGCACACTATCAAAAAACTCAACAATCTCGACGACGAGGTTTCTGCCCAGGCCCCATTGTTGCTTGAGCGCTATCACCGAAATTTCCTCTCCGGCTTCTGCCAACTTTAACACACCCTCGCTCAGCAACAGTAACTGTTCGGGGAGGGCGAAGCGTCGCTCGGATATCTGGAACGCCTCACCTTCGCGCGCGGCGCTGATACCGGCTGTTCGTAATTTGGGCAATGCGATTTTAGTGTG
>JBGCFE010000044.1:0-2708 GCA_045106775.1 Halioglobus sp. | reverse complement strand
TTACGCTGGAGTCTCCCCGGGCGCGCTGCCTTGGTTGGCTTGGCTATCTCCAATATTGCATACTCGGCTAGCCTTCGAAGGCTTTGCGCGGTGTGCTTACGCCTTCGCTAGCTTCACCTTTCAGATAAGCCATCATCGTGTCTGCGTCGGATACCGCGAAAGGATCGCTTTCGCAGAGATCTTCAAAGCCGTCCTCAATGAACATTTTCTCTACCTTCTGGTCATTCACCAGCATGGAGTAACGCCATGAGCGCATGCCAAAGCCGATGTTTGATTTATCGACGAGCATGCCCATTTTGCGGGTGAATTCGCCGTTTCCGTCTGGCAGTAGGAAGATGTTGTCATTGCCCTGTTCCTTGCCCCACTTGAACATTACAAACGCATCATTCACCGAAACGCATATGATTTCATCAACGCCCTGTGCTTTGAACTCTTCATACAGCTCCTCGTAGCGCGGCAAGTGGTTTGAAGAACAGGTGGGTGTGAAGGCGCCTGGAAGTGAAAATACGATCACTTTCTTGCCGGCAAAGAGATCTGCAGTGGTTGTGTCCTGCCAGCGGAAGGGGTTTTCGCCTTCTACTGATTCATCTCTGACACGTGTCTTAAAGGTGACATTAGGTACTTGTTGGGTCGTGGTCATGGTTTGTGCTCCTGGTTAGTCTCGATTCAGGATGAAGTCTAACGGGAGCCTTTTCATAGTTAAAATATTAAATATCTATTTGGTTAATTGTCAAATCATATCAAAAATCAGTGATCTACTCGTTTTTGGGCGCTTTTTCTTTAAACCGAGCCTCTTTAGCCTCGGACACACGGCGTCTCCACGTGTCAGCGAGGTGCTCGTCGTAGGGCTGCCAGTGTATTGGCTCCGCTGGGGTCGCCGGCCGTCGCTGGCACCAGGCAAATTTCATCGGCGCCTGCTGCTGCATACGCGTCTACCCTTGCCTGTATTTCCTCAGGCGTTCCCACTAGCCCAATGGCTTGTATTAATTCATCGGGCATTGCAGCCAGCAGATCTTTGGGGTGAGGGCGGGTCCGGGCGAAATTCACTAATTCTCCAAAGCCTGCCTCCATCATCATTTCGCCATACCCAGGCGCTGCCAGGTAGCCGACAATACCGCGTTTTAACTGGTCGATAGATTCGCGGTTGGGTGACACTGCGGCGGGTAGCCAGACGGCTAGTTTTGGGGTTGTCCGGCCTGCCGCCTTGGCGCTATCTGCCAATTGTGCTTTCAGATTTGCCAGGCTCGGGGGCGTTACCATGTTAAGCAGCATCTGATCTGCATAGCGGCCTGCTGCTTTTACGGCAGCGGGCCCAAATGCCGCGATACTCAAAGGGCAGTGCGGTGCATCCAGCCGCAGGCGGTACCCTTTACAACTGGCAAGGTCGCCAACAAACGCTGCCTTTTCTCCCGCCAGCAATGGTTTCAAAATTTGTGCGGTCTCTGCAAGGTGTTTTGCAGTGCGTTTGCGCTCGCGGCCGTGCCACTCCTGAACCACGACAACACTGGAGGCGCCAATGGCCAGGCCCACTCGCTTTCCTGTCAATTCAGCCACTGAGGCTGCGCCCATCGCCATCGTCATGGGTGTGCGCACAGAAACAGCCAGCGGGCCGATGGTGAGCGACAAGTTGGTGGTTTGTAGACCAACGGCGGTTGCGAATGCGAAGGCATCGAAGGTTGCCATCTCGCCAATCCAGAGGTTGTCATAGCCCAGCTTGTCTGCTGCTAGTGCCACTTCTATGTTGTCGCTAGCGGGTTTGTCTTGCCATAAGGGCGTTACGACACTGAATTTCATGCGTTACATTGTCTCTAAAGAATGCTCGAACAAAGTATACCGGCCAAGCCTCGTTTTGGGTGATTCAATCTGCCAGCAGTTTGATGCATCATTCCGGAACGATAGTAGAAAAGACGAATTACCGCAGTGGGCTATTTAGTCTGTGTGAGCAAAATGAGGTGAAAATGAAAACCAGCGCTAATGCCCGAATTGAAATGCTCAATGAAAGGGGCCTTTGGGGTGAGCAAACCTTGCACGGTTTGTTGGCGCAGCACGCCACAGAGCGCCCAGACGCTCTTGCCTGCAAAGACCAACCAAACCGAGAGTCGTTAACGGGCGATTTACCGCTCACGCTTACATGGTCTGAGTTAGATCAAGCTAGCGACAACATTGCTGCAGCTTTGCAAGAGAAGGGCGTTGCCAGCGGTGACATTGTGATGGTGCAGTTACCCAATATCGTTGAGCTTCTAGTTACTTACTATGCCATGAGCAAATTGGGTGCGGTGCTTTCCCCCGTGCCCACTGCCTACGGGCATCATGAGTTGCAACTTATCTCATCGACCTTAAAAACAGACATGTTGCTCACCATTGCACAGGTGCGCGGTGAGTCGCTTGCCGGCAAGGCCGTATCAGCATTACCCGAAGGCACGGTGCTTACTTTTGGCGAAGATCTACATCTCTTTTCCGATTCGCCCCCGGGTGATTTGGTGACTCATGCCAATGATGCCAACGCAATCTTAACTATCTGTTGGACATCAGGAACTACCGGTACACCTAAGGGCGTTCCGCGCTCTCACAATATGTGGTTAGCAACGGGGCGCTGCACTGCGACAGCCGGCGGCATGTTAAGTGACGATGTGCTGTTGAACCCGTTTCCCCTTGTGAACATGGCGTCTATTGGCGGTTTCGTTTTTCCCGCCGCAATTTTAGGTAGC
>JBGCFE010000043.1:0-21489 GCA_045106775.1 Halioglobus sp. | reverse complement strand
CTTGCTCTGGCCACAGATGCTCATCGTCGTCTCTGCCTATGTTGGCTATAAAGGCGTTGATAACTATGTGTTGTATGCCGTGCAGGGCTACGGCATGAATGAAGTAGATGCCGCTGGCATTAGCACGACTAGTGCCTGGTTGCGGCCGGTAGCTGCAATAGCGGCGGGGTATCTTGCTGATCGCTTCCTTGCTTCGCGTATTGTCACATTGAGCTTTTTAGTGCTGTGCGTTGGTTATAGTTTTTTCGCTTTGCTCGACCCTTCGCCGAATCTAGTCTGGGTGCTCATTGCCAACATCGCGATCACGTCGATCGCTGTCTACGCGTTGCACGCAATCTACTTTGCGTTGCTGGCAGAATCCCAAATTCCCCTGGGGGTAACAGGCACGGCCATTGGTGTGATTTCCGTAGTCGGTTTTACGCCCGATATTTTTTTCGCGCCGGCGATGGGCATGCTGTTGGATAACAACACACTTGTGCAGGGCCACCAGTGGGTGTTTACGCTGATGGGCGCTTTCGCCGTTCTAGGGCTGTTATCCAGTTTCTTGTTTATGCGCTGGTCGTCTGCTGCCTCTTCAAAACCCGGTGAAGCACTATGAGCATTAATGAAGCACCTCGCTTTTTGGTTTCGCCGAAGCCGCCTATCGTGCATGACGAGCTATTGCACATTGGTGCGGGCCTGCGTTTTTCGCAGAGCCCCACTGATTATTTGAGCGAGCTTCGGCGGCAGTATGGCGATACGTTTCTGGTCGACGTGTTTGGCTACAAACTCTTTTGTGTTTTCTCGCCAGAGGGTTTGAATAGCCTTTACGCCGCGGCCGAAGACGAGGCGAGTTTTGGCATGGCCACTTTCGATATGCTGGGTTTTAAAACACCGGTTGAAGTGTTTATGGATGCCGACATCGATCTATTCTATGAACTCTTAACGCCGCCTAAAGTCGCTGCCTATGTTGCGCAGTTTCACGCTGAGATTGAACGTGTGCTCGACGACTGGGGCACGGAAGGCCAGCTTAACGTGTTCGATGGTATCCGCACTTTAGAGCAGCGCGTTGGGTTTCGGGTATGGATGTGCGAGGAGGCAGCCGAACCCCAGGTCTGGCCTACGCTAAAAGCGCAGCTGGATGTTCTCTCACAAGAAAACGCCTTTGTTAACCCGCAGCAAACCTTAGAAACGCTAACGTCCGGTAAAGCAAAAGAGAAGGCAGCTATCGCAGAAATTATGGCGATGATTAGCGACATGCTGGAACGGCGAAAGGCATCGAACCAGTGGCCAGAAGATAACCTGACGTTTTTGTATGAACGTTTTAAAACCGACGATGCACAGGAGACTGCGCGGAAAGTCACACATAATGCGATCAATGCAAATCAGGGTTTTCTGTCTAATCTCTACGCAGCGCTGGCGTGGTGTTTGGTGCATTTGCAAAGCGACGATGGGTTACGTGAACAATTGGCGGAGGAAATTGCACAGACTCGCCTGCAGTACGGTACAAAACTGCATGAGTCTCAGGAGGCGTTAGATAGTATGCGCTTTTGTGAGCAGATATTGATGGAAAGTGTTCGCGTGGCCCAGCGCTCCATTACATTACGTAAGGTAATGAAGGAAATCGATTTTGATTGCGGCGAAACCACCTACACACTGCAGCCCGGTGTTTATGTAACTACCATGTTGTCTGTGATGAATACGCGTACCCCAGAGCTGGCTCGCTTTGATGCAGCGCATTATTCGGGCAAAAAAATCCGCCCAGACCTGATTGCAGATGGCCGTGAAACGATCAGCACCTTCGGGCATGGAAAACACGCTTGCCCCGCGCAAAAATTCTCGCACAATATGTGTAAGGTGCTGCTCATCGCGCTGCTTGATCGCTTCGAATTTTCTGCAATAGATGAGGCAATTGGCCCCAGTGTTTCTCAAATGGGTGGCGTTGCCCGCGCTGCGCAGGATGTTGTCTTACAGTACAAAATAAAACGCTGATAGAAGAGACTGTTTGGTGTGGACTATTCAGAACGAACAGAGGATCGCGCACTGGCAGATAGACTGGTTAACTATGTCGATGCCATTGTTGCTGTCGCCTTTTTGGCTTCTTCTGGTATTGGCTTAGCGCTTGCCGATCCCGATACCCGTGAGAGCCTGGAATCCGTTGCTTTTGGAATCATCATTGGTAATGCACTACTCGGTGTAGTCTTTTCGTTTATTGTGGCGGTGCTTAGGCGTTGGGAGTTAGACCTTCGACAGGGCGTAACGCATTCTGCCAAGTACATCCGCTATTCACGGCGGATGTACTTGGCAAAGCATGCGGTCATTTGGATTTCGATTGTGCAAACGGTGGTGATCTTAGCCGCCGCCAGCTGATATCGCCTCGATTACTTATTCTCGAAGCTCATCACTGTTTTCCACCACAGCTTGGGTAATAGCGCGCGCCATAGGTAAAGTAGCTTGGCTTCGCCCGGATAAATAATGTCTTTGTTTTTTCGCACACCTTTTTCAATAGCGTCGATCATCTTTTCTGGGTCACCTAACCGGCCACTCTTTTTCGCTTCCAAAATACTCGCAGGAGTATCAGTTGCAATCGTCTGATCGACCAGAGGCGTGTTCACCGCAGGCGGGCAAACGAGGTGCACCTTTACGCCCGTGTCGCGAATTTCGTTTTGCATTACCTCCATGTAGGTGTTCACCGCCGACTTGGTTGCGCAGTACGCTCCCATCTTTGGAACCAGAGCAACGCCAGCGATTGAACCGAAGGCAATGACGCGGCCGTTGCCGCGTTCGATCATGGCCGGTAGTACAGAGCGCACCATGTAGGTGGTGCCAAAATAGTTGATGCGAAACAGGCGCTCCATGTCTTCGTGTGTGTGATCAATGAGTTTGTGGCTGGGCATTAGCGCCGCCGCGTGCATGAGCAGATCAATAGGGCCAACCTCACGGGCAACCGCCGCAACTTGCGCCTCGACTTCTTCGAGGTTGGAAATGTCGCAGCGGTAAGAAGAGATATTTTCGGCCTCTGCGGCCATGCCGGCGAGCGCTTCTTCGTTGACGTCGAAAATGGCAACCTTGGCACCCTGTCTGGCTAAACGGCGAGCGGCGATTTGCCCCATTCCACTGGCGCCACCGGTGACGAGAGCGACCTTTCCTGCCATATCAATCATATCTACTCCAAAGATGTGTTCGTGAACGGTTGGTTTTCAAAGGTCGCTAATACTGCGGGGGGATGAAGATGGGAGCAATCCCCCATTCGGCCACTGCAAGTGACGGTTTTAACGCTATGTAACACAAGCGTTTTAAGGCGCCGTATCCTCCACGACCGTGGAGTCCGTAATGTGTTCAAGGGGTAGCGCGGTCTTGTGGATCACCCGGCGTAAAGCAAAGCTGGAGTGCACGCCAGTGACGCCGGGGATGCGAGTAAGTCTGCCCAGAAGGAACCGTTCGTAGTATTCCATGTCGGGAACGACCACTCGCAGCAGGTAGTCAGAGGCCTGCCCGGTGACGACGGTGCATTCCATGACCTCCGGGTACAGCGCTACCTCTTCTTCAAAGGCCTCGAAGCGGTCGGGGGTGTGCCGGTCCATGCTGATCGCGAGATAGGCCGTGAGTTTTAGGCCCAGCATGCCTTGATCGAGCAGTGTCACGTGCTTTCGAATAAGGCCAGATTCTTCGAGCCGTTTCACGCGCCGTGAGCACGGGGTAGGCGATAGCCCAACGGCATCGGCAAGCTCAAGGTTACTGATACGGGCATTGTCCTGCATTGCCTGCAAGATGCGGCGGTCGGTTCGATCTAGTTTCACCTTAATAGTCCTCCGTGGGTGCTGAAGAAGATATCGACGGGCCTCTTTTGGCAGTGAGCAACAATATATCACTACCCAAGGCGCCAAAATTAGACAAATATTGCACAAATAGATTGATTAGATGCAATGTTTGCAACCTCTCACTCGTAAAGCGGCCGTATACTATCGCTTCGGCTGACCCCTTGCGTAAACGATTGCTAAGGCTGATTTACCCCTGACGCCAGCAGCTTGCAGAGCCCGCACCCGTGGAAGACCCCACACCGCGCCGTCTGCTCAACATCGGTGAGAGTGAGGCCCCCAAATCAAGCAGGATTTTTAGTAGGTACACAACTTAGTTGACACACAACAGAGACAGGTTAGAACCCATGAGCCAGTTTGACCATCGCAAATACAAGCCCTTCGCGCCAATGGCAATGACCAATCGCCGCTGGCCGGACAACACGATCACGCAAGCCCCTCTATGGTGCAGCGTTGATTTACGTGATGGCAACCAGGCGCTGATCGAACCGATGACGGCGCGGCAAAAATCACAGCTGTGGGATCAGTTGGTAAAAGTGGGTTTCAAAGAGATTGAAGTCGGCTTTCCCTCAGCCTCCAGCCATGATTACGACTTTGTGCGCGAGCTGATTGAGAACGATCGAATTCCGCATGATGTCACCATTCAGGTGCTCACGCAGGCGCGGCCCGATCTTATTAAGAAAACGTTTGAAGCACTCAAGGGAGCGAGGCGCGTTGTGCTGCACGTGTACAACTCCACATCGACGGTGCAGCGTGAACAGGTGTTTGGCTTGGACCGACAGGGCATTGTCGACATTGCCGTTGCCGGTGCCAAGTTAGTCGCAGACTGTGCTGCAGATTATCCGGAGACCGAGTGGGTGTTTGAATATTCACCCGAGAGCTTCACGGGCACAGAAATGGAATTCGCTGTGGAGGTGTGTGATGCCGTAACCGCGGTGTGGCAACCCACGCCAGAGCATCCCGTGATTATCAATCTGCCTGCTACGGTGGAGATGAGCACGCCCAATGTGTACGCCGATCAAATTGAATGGTTTTGTGATCGTGTTGCGCGCCGTGACAGTATTTTGATTTCACTGCATACGCATAACGATCGCGGCTGCGCAGTGGCCGCTGCTGAGCTCGCCGTGCTTGCCGGGGCAGATCGCGTAGAGGGCACGTTGTTTGGCAATGGTGAGCGCACTGGCAATATGGATATCATCACCATGGCTATGAATATGTACAGCCAGGGCGTTGACCCCAAATTGTCGCTGGGCCAAATGGACGAGATCATGCAGACCAGCAAGGAGTGTACACAGCTGCCCATACATCCGCGCCATCCTTATGCGGGTGAGTTAGTGTTCACTGCATTTTCAGGCAGCCATCAGGATGCCATCAAAAAATGCCTCGCTAAGCGCGATGAAAATGAGCCCTGGGATGTTGCCTACTTACCCATCGACCCAGAAGACATTGGCCGCTCATATCAAGAAGTGATTCGGATTAACAGTCAGTCTGGTAAAGGCGGCATTGCCTACGTTTTGCAGCGCGATTATGGGTTGGAGTTGCCGCGTTGGTTGCAAATTGATTTCAGTCGTACCGTTCAGGCGTTTGCTGAAGAACGAGAGTCTGAAGTTGGTTCAGATGAAATTCATACCTTGTTCCAAAGCACATACCTGAACACGGATGGGCGCTGGAAGTTGGGCAATTATCAAGTCTCCCGCGAAGACAGTGTCGACAAACTGCAGGCCGAAATTGTGCAGGGTAAAACTGCGAGCCAGCTAAACGGTACCGGCAACGGTGTTGTAGCTTCGTTTGTGAATGCGATGGAAGGCTTTTTGGGCAAGCAGATTGTGTTGGTTGAGTACAACGAGCACGCGCTTGGCCAAAGTGCCGATGCCGAAGCGGTCTGCTACATTCAGCTGAATGTTGATGGCGAGCGCTACTGCGGAGTGGGGCGTAGTCATGACATTATTCAAGCGTCTTTGGACGGTATTTTGTGTGCCATCAACGCCGCAGCGGCAGATGAACAGAACGCAGCTGCCTAACGCGCCTGCCACTCAGTTTTCGGTGAGTAAGCCGCAACAGCGTCGGAATCGTATAGCGCTGATCTGCGGCTTATTCATTGGCTGTCTACTGTTGGGTGCTTGCAGCAGTACCTCATTTGTCTATAACCGTCTGGATACTTTGCTGCCGTGGTATTTGGATGATTACGCACAGCTAAACCGTGATCAGGAAAAACATTTAGACGAACTGCTTGTGCCTTTCCTGCAATGGCATCGTCGTGAAGAGTTGCCCCGCTACGTGGTGCTAATCGACGAGCTGCAAACAACGCTTGAGAGCCCAGTAAGTACCGATGATCTGGAGATGGTTGTTGAGAGCTTTCGTCTGGCTTGGTTGCGTATGGAAAGCGAAGGTCTGGATTGGATGCTTTCTTTGGGAGACACACTGAGTGATGATCAGGTTGCGGAATTTATTGCAGCGCTTCGAGAAAAACACGAAGAAAGTTCGAAAAAGCTGTTAAAGCGAGATGACGATGTCTACGAAGAAGAGAACTACGAGAATTTTCGTGACAACGCTACAGACTACGTCGGCCGATTATCGAAGACACAGCGCCGAGCGTTAGAAGCAGCCAGTGAAAACCTTCAACGAGCCGATGCACTGTGGTTAGAAGAGCAGTCGCTTTGGATCGACCAGCTTGAAACATTAATGACCCGTGAAGCTGGCTGGCAGGCCCGGGTGAGAGAAGCTGTTGCTGCGCGGCCCCAGAATGCCCCCGCGCCTTATCAAGCGGTTATAGAAAATAACACCACTGTGATTCAAAAGGCGGTGGCAGACCTTCTCAATAGTTTGACCGAAAAACAATCTAAGCATTTGGCGAAAAAACTGAGCAAACTGCGTAACGACCTTCATTCACTTTCAACAGGCTAAGCATTTCCCAATGCACTACGACCTTTCTGCTTACCTGAAACCAGCATGCGACATTGTAGAAAAGCTATCGCTAGAAGAAAAAGCCAGCCTCTGTTCTGGTGAAGATTTTTGGACCACGAAAGGCCTTTCCGACTACGGTATAGAATCTTACATGCTCACCGATGGCCCCCACGGCATCCGCAAGCAAGACTTGGGCGTGCGCGATGGCGAAATGCAGTTTGGTAAAAGTGTCAAAGCAACCTGCTTTCCAACCGCGTCTGGCTTGGCCAGCACATGGAACCGCGAGTTGCTTCACGATATTGGTGTCGCACTCGGCGAGAAAAGCCTTGAAGAACGCATAGGCGTTTTGCTTGGTCCGGGTATCAATATCAAGCGCAACCCGCTGTGCGGCCGCAACTTCGAGTATTTCTCTGAAGACCCTCTGCTTACAGGCGAGCTTGCTGCGGCGCTTATCAACGGACTGCAATCTACGGGTGTAGGCGCAAGCGTCAAGCATTTTGCGGTGAATAACCATGAGGCGTTCCGCCAAACGGTGAACGCTACACTCGATACACGAACGCTGCATGAAATTTATCTGCGTGCTTTCGAGATTGTGGTAAAAAACGCGCAGCCGGCGACGGTCATGTGTGCCTACAACCGCGTTAATGGCAGCTACTGTGCCGAGCATAAGATGCTTCTTCAGGATGTGTTACGCGATGGTTGGGGCTTTGAAGGGTATGTCGTCTCTGACTGGGGTGCGGTGAATGATCGTGCTCTAGGGATAGCGGCAGGTCTGGATTTGGAAATGCCAGGCAACGGCGGTACGAACGACGCAGTGATTTGTAAGGCCGTTAGAGAAGGGCAGTTGGATGAGGAGGCCCTGAACGTTTGTGCGCGCAGATTGGTGGCGTTCTCGCTGTACGCAGCCCAGCTCTTCTCGCAAGTACATGAAGCACCGGATGAGGCACGGCATCACTCATTGGCTAAATCTGCGGCACTGGAAAGTGCGGTGTTACTGAAAAACGAGCGGAACTGTTTGCCGCTGACTTCTGCAAGCAGCGTTGCCATTATTGGTGAATTCGCAAAATCACCGCGTTATCAGGGCGCCGGTAGTTCTCAAGTGTCGCCCACACGCCTCGACAATGCGTATGACGCGATCGCGTCTTTTTACGCAGAGCCGCCTACTTACGCACAGGGGTACGATGCCAACGCCGCCCGCGAAGTTGGCAGGCGAGCTATTTCTGATGCAGAAAAATTGCTTATTGAAGAAGCCGTCGCAATCGCTAAGCGGGTCGATGTCGCCATTGTATTTGCTGGTCTGCCGTCAAAGTATGAATCGGAGGGGTTTGATCGTACGTCTCTGAATCTCCCAGCGACGCATATTGAACTGATCCGCGCAGTAGCCGCGGTGAATGCAACCACGGTTGTCGTATTGCAAAACGGTAGCGCGGTTGCCATGCCGTGGGCTGATGCGGTGCCTGCGATACTCGAGGCTTATCTAGGCGGGCAGGCTGGCGGCCCGGCGCTTGCAGATTTGCTGTATGGCAAAGCCAACCCCAGCGGTAAGCTGGCGGAAACGTTTCCACACTCTGCTGATGATTGCCCCTCTATGGGTTGGTTTCCACCGAATCCACAGGCACAGGAGTGCTCCCGGCGGGTGGAGTACCGCGAGGGACTCAATGTTGGCTATCGCTATTTCAATACGGTGAATGAAGATGTGCTGTTTCCCTTTGGACACGGCCTCAGTTACAGCACATTTAACTACAGCGAAGCAACATTGTCCGCAGACGCTATGACTGAGAATGAAACGGTAGCACTGAATGTAACCATCGAAAACACCAGCACCGTTTCGGGTAGCGAGGTAGTGCAGGTGTATGCCGCATCCTCAGAGTCACTCACTCAAGAGGTTGGTGGAATAAGGCGCGCGTCCCGTCCCGAGAGTGAGCTAATTCATTTCCAAAAAATTCATCTGGCACCCGGGCAAAGAACAGTAGTGTCATTTGAGGTGAGTGCATCTGATTTTTCCCACTATTGTTCACAGCAGGGCGGTTGGGTGGTCGCATCAGGCCTGTACCAGTTGCGCATTGCTGCCTCCAGTGCCGATATCCGTGAAGTGCTTTCACTCAAGGTGGTCGGTACTGGTGCGCTGCCAGCATCCTATGTCATTCCTAGTCGCAACGCAGCGGGCTGGGTAATGGGTGATGATAGTTTTGCTGCGCTGCTGGATGCGGATATTCCGCCTCTGGAGCCACTGCGGCCATTTCATATCAATAGCACTCTCAGCGATATTCAAAGCACGCTAGTAGGCCGCAAAATTCACCAGCAAGTTGAACGGCAAGTTCAAACCATGATGGCTAGTCAGGGCGGGGATTCGGCCGATTGGCAGCAGATGGTGGATGAGATGCTCCCAGCGATGCCTTTGCGCACCTTAATGACGATGAGCAATGGTCAGCTTACGCCTCAGTTGATGGATCTACTGATTGACCTCCTTAATTGGCGGCTGATCTCTGCGGCCGGGCGAGTTGCTCGTATGATCTGGAAAACGAAGAAGGGCGCTAAGCTGTGAGCTTGGGCCACGGTTTTTTGCAATCCCATTCCTTTAGCAAAAGAAGCTCTTTCGGTTCAATAGCTGTCTGAATAATGCCACTTCTTAGTTTGTGTAGAGCATCACTTGCGCCTACTATTTAGTTACCGTCATTTATAGTAAACCCACTAATAAGGGAAACTGATATGCGCTATTTCAGAGCTCCTCTGGCTATTCTTCTGTGTACACAAGCACTGCCTGCAAATTCGGCGTTGGAAGAAATCATTGTTACCGCCTCAAAGCGGCAAGAGAATCTGCAAGATGTCTCGGTTGCTGTTACCGCCATTTCATCTGAAGCCCTCAGACAATCGAAAATTCTGCAGTCGGAAGAGTTAACCTCTTTGGTGCCGTCACTCAATCTGCAAAAAGGTATGAACCCTCGCAGCTCGTCTTTCAACATTCGGGGTATTGGTACGCAATCATTCAGTGCGGCGGTAGAGCCCAGTGTGTCGACAGTACTGGACGGCGTAGTCATGGGCCGTTCGGGTATGGCCTTTACACAATTGTTCGATCTGAATCGAGTAGAGGTGTTGCGCGGCCCGCAGGGAACGCTGTTTGGTAAAAACGCGTCTGGCGGCGTGATTCAATTTATTACTGAGCAGCCCGGCGATGAGTTTTCAGGAAAACTGGTAACGTCCATCATTGAAGATGGTGAGTATCGCGGCGAAGCGGCGATTAACGTGCCGATTTCTGACCGCGCCGCTTTTCGCCTGGCCGGTTCAGCGTCACATGTTGATGGTTGGATAGAAAATGTATTCGACGGTTCCAAACGCAATGAAACCGACGACTGGGCATTGCGTGGTCAGTTTCGTTTTGACGTGACAGAAGATCTCACTCTTACCTGGGCCAGCGATCTGAGCGACAAGGATTGCGAGTGTTCGCAAAACGTATTGCGTTCTGCCGAGCCCGGAACTGAAATTCTTGATGCAATTTTTCCCGTAATCCCCGGTGAAAAAAATACGCAGCACAATGATGATGGTGATATGTCGTTGCAGGTTGAATCCTTCGGGCATCGTTTGAACGTCGACTATCAATTCGGTGGATTTACACTCACTTCTATTACTGCCTATCGTGAGTGGAACGAAGATTTTGACGAGGATGTTGATAACAGTCCGGTAGTGCCTATCCCAGGCTCTATCCTGTTTTCGTTTGAGCAGGAGGGTACGCTGGATCAGGAGCAGTTTAGCCAGGAGATACGCTTGCTCTCGCCTGCTGAAGATCGCCTTTCCTATGTGTTGGGTCTCTACTATTTTGAGCAAAAGGTTGAGCGCGGTTTTGGCCGCACGATCGGCTTTAATGACACACCATCCACCAATTACACCATTGCCACGGTCGACACCGAGAATTTCTCCGCCTTTGGTGAAGCCACTTTTGATATTACCGAAGCCGTACGCGGACTGTTTGGCGCGCGTTACACGCAGGATGATTTGAAAACGGTGGGTCGAGCAGTTAGCGAAATCGCCACTGCGCCGCCACCACCGCGTTCAAGCTACGTAGAAGCAGCCCCGAGCGAAACTGACGAAGATGATTTTTCGATTAAGCTGGGGCTGGAGTGGGATATTGAAGAGGATGTTCTTGCTTACCTTACCTACACACAAGGTTACAAAGGGCCCGCGTTTAACGCTGGTGCAACTAATGAAGAACCGCTGCCAGCAATCGAGCCAGAAACGTCTGATGCCTATGAGCTGGGCTTAAAGTCGCGCCTGTTTGATGGTCGGCTAACCTTGAACGTGGCGCTATTTAGAAGTGAGTTTAGCGATTTTCAGGCAGAGGCCTTTGTGCCTGGCGATGAAGATGATACTTCGGACACCGGTGAGTTTCGGTTATCGAACGCTGGCGAAGTGGTAACGCAGGGTCTTGAAATAGATTTTAATGCGCTGCCGACAGAGCGCCTTTTCATTTTTGGTTCTCTATCCATCATCGATGCTGAAATCGAATCTTTCGAGGGTGGCCCCTGTAGTTTTGGACAACAGTATCTGGGTGTGGGTTTTCGCGGTCAGGTATCCTGTGATCGCCTTGGGGTTGATCGCATGCCAGGTTCGCCAAGACTGCAAGATCTCTCTGGCGGCGATTTACCTTTTACGCCTGATTGGAAACTAAACCTGATGGCGGCGTACACGTTACCCATCGAGAGTCAGCCGTTTGATGTCGTGCTGCGTGCTAACTTCACCGCGCAGGATGATGCTGTCTACCTTATTAGCCAGGATGAAGCTGCCAGGCAAGATGGCTATGAGCTGGTAGATATTGAGGTGGAGCTGCAGGGTGACAACCAGCAGTGGTCAGTGTCGGCTTTCGTAAAGAACCTCTTTGATGAGTTTTACGTGAATGGTATTGGCGCCACGTCTGATGTGTTTGTGCCGGGTGGTTATTTGCAGCAGGTGCCGAAAACGTCATCACGGACGGCTGGCCTGGAACTGCGGCTTAGTTGGTAGCTTGTGACTAACCGCGATAGCAGTGGCCCTGTTATTTTAGCGTATAGCTTTGATGGCAACGGGGGTGGCGAGGCTCTTTCTGGTGAGGCTGTCGGGCTTGAGGTTGGAAGCGAGCGATTTGCCTGGGTTCACCTGGATGCGAATCATTCGGAAACTCAGAGCTGGCTTGAGAGTGAAGTTTCGTATCTTGACTCTTTTATCATTCAGGCGTTACTGGCCGAAGAAACACGGCCACGCCTGATGGAAATCGGCGATGGCGCGTTGCTTATTTTGCGCGGAATGAATTTCAATGCTGAAGCCTCGCATGAAGATATGGTTTCGATTCGTTTGTGGTTTGATGGCAAGCGGGTGATTAGCTTGGAGAAGCGCCCGTTACGCGTTGTCTCAGATTTAGAACAGAGAATTTTAGCGAGCAAGGGCCCAAAGGATGCCGGACATTTTATTGCGCTGATGACGGCGCGGCTTTTCGATCAGATGGAGCCAGTGCTGCTGGACCTGAGTGAAGCAACAGACGACATAGAAGAAGAGGTTCAAGAAAGCGCGAGTGTGAGTTTGCGAGAAGGCATTGTCAGCGTGCGGAAAAAGGCCATTATGTTTCGCCGATACATGGCGCCGCAGCGCGATGAAATCGCCAAGTTACGATTGTCTGATTTAGAGTGTTTCAGTGATACCAACAAGCGTCAGTTGCAGGAATGCCTGATCAACATCACGCGCTATGTGGAAGACTTGGATGCAATCCGTGAGCGAGCGCAAATAGTGAAAGACGAGATCGCCAACATGTTGGCCGATCGCCTCAACAAAAATATGTATGTGCTTTCGGTGGTTGCCGCAATCTTTTTGCCGCTCGGGTTCTTGACTGGGCTACTGGGCATTAATGTAGGCGGCATACCCGGTGCCGACAACGACCAGGCCTTTTGGTTATTCATCGGGCTGTTGGTCGTTATCGTTGCCATGCAGGTGGCTATTTTCCGCAGGCTGAAGTGGTTTTAAGTCTTCCGCGCGTTTAGTCCAGCAGCGAAAGATCCCGCACAGCGCCTTTATCTGCACTGGTCACCATCTTTGCGTAAACCTTCAGCGCCGGTGTGACCTTGCGCGGTCGCTCTTCCAGTGGCTTCCAGCCAGCGGCGCCTTTAGCGTCTTGCGCAGCGCGGCGCTTGTCTAGCGCTTCGTCGGAAAGATCCACATTAATGGTGCGGTTGGGAATATCAATTTTGATGATATCGCCCTGCTCTACCAGCCCGATAGCACCACCAGCGGCGGCCTCTGGTGAGGCGTGGCCGATAGACAGGCCCGAGGTGCCACCGGAAAACCTGCCGTCAGTAAGCAGTGCGCACTTTGCACCTAGGCCTTTTGATTTTATGTAGCTGGTTGGGTAGAGCATCTCTTGCATGCCGGGGCCACCACGTGGCCCCTCGTAGCGAACCACCACTACGTCACCCGCTTTTACTTTGTCTTCGAGAATAGCAGCGACAGCAGCATCCTGGCTTTCACAAACGTAAGCCGGGCCTTCAAACACGTGAATAGATTCATCGACACCCGCTGTTTTAACCACGCAGCCGTCTTTCGCAATATTGCCGTAGAGAATGGCCAGGCCACCGTCTAATGAAAATGCATTCTCCAGTGAGCGAATGCAACCGGTTGCGCGATCGGTATCCAGGCTCGGCCACCGTGTGCTCTGGCTGAATGCGGTTTGTGTGGGTATGCCCGCGGGGCCTGCTTTGAAAAGCTCACGCACTTCCGCGTTGTCAGTGCGCATGATGTCCCACTTATCCAGCGCCTCGCCCATGCTGGGGCTGTGAACCGTAGGGCATTTTGTGTGTATCAAACCCGCGCGATCCAATTCACCGAGTATTGCCATAATGCCGCCGGCGCGGTGAACGTCTTCCATGTGGTACTCAGGCGTGCTCGGTGCGACCTTGCATAACTGAGGAACCTTGCGCGACATGCGGTCGATATCTTTCTGAGTGAAATCGAGCTCCGCTTCCTGTGCAGCCGCGAGTAAGTGCAGGATGGTGTTCGTGGAGCCACCCATAGAAATATCCAGCGCCATCGCGTTTTCAAACGCTTCAAAGCTACCGATGTTTCGCGGCAGTACTGATTCATCATCCTGTTCGTAGTAGCGCTTGCATAAATCAACGATCAGCCTGCCAGCGCGCAGGAAAAGATTTTCACGGTCGGCATGTGTTGCCAACGTTGAGCCATTGCCCGGTAGTGACAAACCCAGTGCTTCGGTCAGGCAGTTCATCGAGTTGGCTGTGAACATACCGGAGCACGAGCCGCAGGTGGGGCAGGCAGAGCGTTCGTATTCAGCAATTGTCTCATCGTCTGCAGTGTCGTCTACAGCAATAACCATGGCATCAACAAGGTCAAGCTTGTGTTCCGACAGCTTGGTTTTGCCGGCTTCCATCGGGCCGCCAGAGACAAACACGGCAGGTATATTCAGACGCATCGCTGCGTTTAACATTCCAGGCGTGATTTTGTCGCAGTTGGAGATGCATACCATCGCGTCGGCGCAGTGCGCATTTACCATGTACTCAACCGAGTCTGTAATAACGTCACGTGAGGGCAGGCTATAGAGCATACCGTCGTGGCCCATGGCAATACCGTCGTCAACGGCAATCGTGTTGAATTCTTTGGCCACACCGCCGGCAGCTTCAATTTCTCTTGCAACGAGCTGGCCTAAGTCTTTTAGGTGTACGTGGCCCGGTACAAATTGCGTGAAAGAGTTTACGACAGCGATGATAGGTTTTTGAAAATCGTCATCTTTCATACCGGTGGCGCGCCATAGTGCGCGGGCGCCCGCCATGTTGCGGCCATGGGTGGAGGTTTTGGAGCGATAGTCTGGCATGTTTATTTACCGTCAGTTGAAAAGCTCTGCTCAGAGCGGTACAGGGAAAATACTATCAAATTTGGCAGCAGTTAGCTTGAGATTTGAAGTGCAGTGGGAAAGGCTGTGCGGCGCGGTGGAAGAAAGCCCTCATGGGGCAATTAGGACGCGTTTAAGTTTTCTCTGCTCGACGGGAGTCTTTCTGCGAGCACTGTTCGAGTCCAGAAATTTGCGCAGCAAATTTTGTCGAGTTGCGCAGCAGCCCGTCGAGCAGAGAAAACTTGCGTCCGCCCCATGAGGGCTTTCTTCCACCGCGCCGCACGGAATCTCGCGCAGAATCAAAAACCAAGTCGGCCTAAATCTTCTTGAAAAAGACCTTAGAGTTTCGCTGCAGGTTGTACAGCGACTGCTTCTGGGAGGGTAGCGCATCACGATCACTTTCTTTGAAGCCCTGCTCCATAAACCAGTGCGCGGTTTGCGTGGTCAGTACAAACACGCTCTTCAGGCCCAACTGACCGGCTTGCTCCTCCAGTTCTTTCAGCAAACGTTGCCCGCGCTGACCGCCACGGTAGTCTGGGTGCGAAACAATGCAGGCGATCTCGCCGCAGTTGTCTTCCACGAATGGATAGAGCGCTGCGCAGGCGATAATCCTTCCGTCGCGCTCCAGCAAACGAAACTGACCGATTTCGGTTTCTAACAATTCCCGCGAACGTTTTAATAATATACCGTCGGCTTCAAGTGGCTCGATGAGTTCAAGAATGCCGCCAACATCATCGATGTCGGCTTGTCTAGATTGCTCATAATCGTCGCCAGAGACGAGCGTGCCACTACCGTCGTGTGTGAACAGTTCTTCCAGTAACGCGCAGTCGTCTTCATAGCTAATGATCTGGCATCGGGAAACCCCCGCGCGACAGGCTCGCTCGGCGGTTGTTAGCAGTGAGGCTTGTTCTTCATCCGCAACGTCTAGCTGTCCGACTTTGCTGACGGCGCACTGGCGAATCAGTTCGCCGTCGCTATCGATAACGCCTGGCGCTTTACCCATGAGAATGAGTTTGTCTGCTTTAATGGCAGATGCGTAGTGAACGGCAATATCTTCCAGTGCGAGATTAAAAATCTCGCCTGTGGGCGAGTAGCCCAGAGGTGATTGTAAAACGATAGAGCCTGCCGCTAACTGCTGTGCGACGCCCTCGGCATCAACACGCCTAACTTGGCCGGTATGTTGAAAATCGGTGCCATTCACAATTCCCAGCGGTTTAGCGGTAACAAAGTTGCCCGAGCATACGCGAATGCGCGCGCCCTGCATTGGCGAGTTGGGCAAGCCCATTGAAAGCAGCGCTTCTATTTGCGCGCGCAGTGAGCCCGCGGCGTCTTTAACGTGCTCTAGCGCCGCGCTATCGGTAATGCGAATACCGTTGTGCATTTCACTGGTAAGCCCCGCGGTGTGCATGCGGCTTTCTATTTGCGCGCGAGAGCCGTGAATCAGTACCAACCTAACGCCCAGGCTGTGTAGCAGGGCAATGTCGTGAATGATGTTGGAAAAGTTTTCGCTAGACGTAACATCGCCCCCCAACATCAGCACGAAGGTCTTACCTCTATGCGCATTGATGTAGGGTGCGGTATTCCTGAACCAGCGAATATGTGACCGCCCAGACGTTGTCACGACATCTCCAAAATTTGAGAACCTATAACCGAGGAAAGGTTACCGAAAGGGCGCTTGTGGCTCTAGGGCAATAATGCACAGTGTCACAGGCAGTAGTGGGCGATGCACTTCTCTAACAGGCTGATGGCGGGCTGCACTTCGTCTAAACCCAGATACTCGTCGGGCTGGTGTGCTCTATCGATTGAGCCAGGCCCCATAACGATCGTATCCATCCCCAGCTGCTGCATGAAGGGGGCTTCAGTGGCATAGGCCACCGCTTCGGCCGTGTGCCCAGTGAGTGACTCTGCGAGAGTGACTAGCTCGCTATCCGCGGATTGTTCAAAAGGCGCCACATCGTTGATCAACGAGCGCAGCTCAATTTCGAGGTTTCGCTGCTCAGCGATGTTACTCAGCCGCTGCGCAATTTCGCCACGTAAAGTGGCATTGTCGCCGCCCGGTGTCATGCGCAGATCAAAATGCAGCTCGGTGCTGCCGCAAATTCGGTTGGGGCTGTCGCCGCCATGAATGCAGCCCAGGTTTAGCGTCGGCATGGGAACGGAAAAATGCGGGTTGCTGTAACGCTCGGCAAGCTCTAACCGAAAGGCCATCAAATCACTCATTACGGCGTGCATGCCTTCGAGCGCATTGTTACCTAAACTAGGGTTGGAAGAGTGGCCAGCTCTGCCAGTGATGTGCACTGCCTCCATCATGATGCCTTTGTGCATGCGCACCGGTACCAGCGAGGTCGGCTCGCCGATGATGGCAGCGCGGCTTTTTGGCCGGCCGGCGGCGGCTAACTGGCGAGCGCCGTTCATTGAGCTCTCTTCGTCAGCGGTGGCCAGAATAATCAGGGGTTGTTGTAGGGTTTTATCCGCGAACATTGAAGCGGCCGCAATGGCTATGGGGAAGAACCCCTTCATATCGGTACTGCCCAAGCCATACAGTCGGCTGTCGCGCTCGGTGAGGTTGAGCGGGTCGCTCTGCCAACGCCCTTCGTCGAACGGCACCGTATCGGTATGACCCGCCAGTACCAAACCGCCGGGCCCGCTGCCCAACGTGGCGATCAAATTGGCTTTGTGCCCGCTTTCTGAGACATTGAGGATTTCACAGGTAAAACCAATCTTTTCCAGCCAGCTTGCCAATAAATCAATGACGGCGCGGTTGCCTTGATCCCAGCTGGGGTCTGTAGAGCTGACGGATGGCGTGCTGACTAATTGTTGCAGCTGCGCGAGCACGACTTTGGGTGACTGAGACATTGAAACTCCAGATGGCGCACCACTGCCCAATTGGCAGCAGTGCTTATCTCAGTCTAGACAAGCTGACGACATGCGCCAAGCACTGTTAGGGAGAGAAGATACCTTTGAAGAGGAAGAAGAACAGGATTGCCAGGCCAGCGCCTGCTGGCAGCGTGATGATCCACGACAAAAAGATGTTGCCGATCACTCGCAGGTTCAATGCTGCAATACCGCGGGCAAAACCCACACCCAGCACGGCCCCTACCAAAGTGTGTGTGGTTGAAATGGGTAAGCCGGTGGCGGATGCAATTACCACGGTGGAAGCTGCTCCCAGTTCCGCAGCAAAACCACGACTGGGCGTTAGCTCGGTGATCTTGGTGCCCACGGTGCGGATAACTCGCCACCCATAGGTGGCCAAACCAACCACAATACCAATGCCGCCTATCAATAGAATCCACCAGGGCATTGCGGATTTGGCTGCTATTTCACCGCCTGATTCCACGGTGCTCACGACGGCAGCCAATGGGCCCACCGCGTTGGCAACGTCGTTTGACCCATGCGCGAAGGCCATCGCACATGCTGTAAAGACCATCAGCACCGCGAACACACGCTCTACGCTGTAGAACCGGTTTTCGGCGTTTACCTCTTCTTTAATGTTACGCAATAGCAGAGCGCCTAGCCCCGCCACGATCAGGCCGACAACGAAAGAAATCGGGATCGCATTGGCAAACTTGCTGCCCAGGCCCAGATCGATGTCCATGCCAATATGCTTTAGGCCTTTCAACAAAGTCACCATAGAAATCATGAACCCCACCATCCACATGTAGATGGGAATGTATTTCTTGGCTCGGGCGAACGGGTCGTCTGTATCGAGAATAAATATCTTCACACTCATGAACAGGCTGAATGAAATTGTGCCTGCCATGACCGGTGACACTACCCAGCTGGCAACAATGCTGCCTACTTTGCCCCAGTTAACCGCGTCAACCGAAATGCCCACTGCAGCGAAGCCGACGATAGCGCCGACAATCGAGTGTGTGGTTGAGACGGGCCACCCCTTGATGCTGGCAATCAGTAGCCAGGTGCCCGCAGCGAGTAGCGCGGCCATCATGCCGTAGACCATTAACTCCGGCGAACTCTCCATAATTGCAGGGTCGATGATGCCCTTGCGAATAGTGGCGGTGACCTCGCCACCGGCTAAGTAGGCGCCGAGAAACTCGAACACCATTGCGATCAGTATTGCTTGCGTAATGGTCAGTGCGCGTGGGCCTACAGAGGTGCCCATCGCGTTGGCGACGTCGTTTGCGCCAATACCCCAGGCCATAAAGAAGCCGAACAAACAGGCCATGATGAGGAAAACTTCCCCGTGTTGAGCTATAACATCCATTTAGAAATTCCCGTTCGTATCATTTGGCCAGTAGGATTTGTAGGCGGTCACCTACTCTTTCTGCGCAGTTGGCGACGTTGCCTTGAAGGCTGATGATTTGATACTGAAACATGACATCCACGGGTGGGAGATCCCCTTCCATCTTGAATAGCTTAGAGCGCACCTGAACTTCTAGTTTGTCGGCGCTGCGTTCAAGCCTACCTAGCTCTTTTAGCATTTCTTCAACACGCTTAACTTCCCGGCCTGTGAAGCCTACTTCCAGTAATTCGTCTAGTTCTTGAATGGCCTTAAGAGCCTGATTTGAAGTGGCTGCACCAATTTCCGCCAGCTCTATCATGGGTTCCTGTAGCTTCTCTGGGTAGCGCATGCGACGGCCCAGAATAAGGCCTGCGATATCGCGTGCCGTATTGGCAACTGCATCTTGGATGGACACCAGCTCGAGCAAGTCTGAGCGCGGAACAGGCAGGAACAGAGACTTTGGCAGATGCCTGCGCACTGAGCGCTTCAGCTTGTCTGCAGCTCCTTCTGCGCTGGCAATCTGCTTTTGCACTTCGGCGGCTTTGGTCCAGTCATCTTTGGCCGATGCCCGAAACATGGCCGGTAATAGCTGTGCAGCCTCATCGGCTGCTTTCATGTGCTCTTGTATCGGCCCGATGGGGGAGCGGCCCAGTAAGTTGCTCAGGGGATTGCGCGCTGCCATGGTGTGTCTTCCAGTAGTGGTTTTTTGGCGCCATTCTAAGACGGAAATAGGTAGAAGTCACAATTTTATCTACCCTGCTGGCCCAGCTTATTCACAGTGCGTGACGAGCCCTTCGTCGCTAGCGCTGTGTTAGCATGAAATGATGAATAGTCAATTTGAAAAACAGTTTTCTGAGCACCGCTTGACGCTTGCAGAACTCGTACGCGGTTTACGCGAAGACGGCCTTTTGGGTGACGATTCGCTCGAGTCCGTATCGCGAAGCTCGGGTGTAAAAGTGCACCCGTTGATCTCGTTGGCGGAACAGGGGTTAGCCGATGCGGCCAACCCCGGCAAAGGCCTCACCATGGAGAGGCTTCTGGAGTGGCTGGGCACTAAGGTCGATCAGCAGGCCTATCACATTGATCCGTTAAAAATTAACGTGACGGCCGTGGCTGATGTGATGTCTAGAGCTTTTGCCGAGCGCCATCAAATTTTAGCTGTGGAGGTGAACGACACAGAAGTGCTCATTGCGTCAGCAGAGCCCTATCAGGTGTCCTGGGTAAAAAATTTAGAGCATGTACTGCGCAAACCCATTCGCCGCGTATTGTGTGATCCCCGGGCTATTTCGCGGCACACCGCTGAGTTTTACACCATGGCAGTTTCGGTTCGCGGGGCTGGGGCAGTAGACCGCTCAGGGTCTGCAGCAGGTATCGGCAACCTCGAGCAGATGTTAGAGATTGGCTCTAACAAAGAGTTAGACGCGAATGATCAACACGTTGTCAGTATTGTGGACTGGTTGTTGCAGTATGCCTTTGAACAGCGGGCCAGCGATATCCATATTGAACCCAGGCGTGATCTTGGCCATGTGCGTTTTCGTATCGATGGCGTTTTGCATTCTGTGTATGAGTTACCCGCACAGGTTTGTACTGCCGTGTGCAGCCGCATCAAAATCCTCGGGCGAATGGACGTTGCAGAAAAGCGCCGCCCACAGGATGGTCGTTTAAAGACGCGCGCGCCGGGTGGCAATGAAGTTGAGCTGCGGCTAGCGACATTGCCCACTGCGTTTGGCGAGAAAATGGTCATGAGGATATTTGATCCTGATGTTTTGCAGCGCAGCTTTGCTGAGTTGGGTCTGGCAGATGAAGATTTGCAACGATGGCATGAGATGACCGAGGCCGGTACTGGCATCGTGCTAGTTACCGGGCCTACCGGTTCAGGTAAAACCACCACGCTTTATTCCACGCTTCGCCAGTTGGCACAACCTGAAGTGAATGTTTGCACGATTGAAGATCCGATCGAGATGGTAGAGGGTGCTTTCAATCAAATGCAGGTGAACCACGGCATTGAGCTGGATTTTTCTTCTGGTGTGCGCGCCCTGATGCGGCAGGATCCGGACATTATCATGATCGGTGAGATTCGCGATCTTGAAACAGCCAATATGGCGATTCAGGCGGCGTTAACAGGCCACCTTGTGCTTTCAACGCTGCACACCAATGACTCACCAAGCTCTATTTCGCGTTTGCTAGAACTGGGCGCGCCACCCTATCTTGTGAAAGCCACTGTGCGCGGGATTATGTCGCAGCGGCTGGTTCGAATACTCTGCTCCCACTGTAAAACGATGGAGCCTTTAGATGTAGAGGCATGGAACCAGCTTACCCACCCCTATGCACTTGATCCGCCTACGCAGGTGGCCAGACCGGTCGGTTGCAAGGAGTGCAGAAATACCGGTTACATGGGCAGGCAAGGCATTTACGAAGTACTGCTCAACAGCCCTGCTGTGCAACAGGAAATTAAACCGCAGCTTGAAGTTAGCAACGTGCGTAACATTGCGATGGCAGAAGGCATGCAAACACTTCGGCTGAGTGGCGCGATGCGCATAACGCGAGGCGAAACCACGATAGAAGAAGTGATGCGCGTTGCGCCTACGCTGGAGATTTAGAGCGCAAGCAATGGAATTGTTACTCGCCCCAACGCTACTAACGGCCTCGCAAACGGCTTGGGATCAAATACTCGAACAGTGTGATGC
>JBGCFE010000042.1:0-5007 GCA_045106775.1 Halioglobus sp. | reverse complement strand
CCACATGGAGGCAGCTGCTCAGTCCAGTGTCCGAATCGGGAGTCACATTCAGGCTGGCAAGTGGCAAATTCTCATGTTGGATTCGCAGATCCCGGGTGAAGTAGGCGGAGAGCTGGGCGATGCCGAGCTTGCGCAGCTGCAGCAGAACCTGGAAGTAGCTCAACAACAAGGTTTTCATGTGCTGATTTGCCTACATCACCAGCCGGTTCCGATTGGATGTGATTGGTTAGACGAGCAGAAAGTGGTGGATGCCGATGCTTTTTTTGCGGTTATCGATCAGTACGCCTGCGTGCGCGGGGTTCTCTGGGGGCATGTGCACCAAGAGCACGACAGCCTGCGTGGTGATGTGCGGTTTATGTCATCGCCCTCTACCTGTGTGCAGTTTGCGCCTAACAGCGAAATGTTCAAGGCGGATGATCTCCCGCCCGGGTACCGCCGGTTGGATCTACATCCTGACGGGCGCATTGAAACGCAGGTTTCGCGCGTATGGGATGTTACGTTTACAGTTGAATTAGATTCCGGCGGCTACCTCTAATACTCGCCTTGTGCTGCACGCCATGTACAATGAGCGCGCACGTATTATTACCCGTTTGCTAACCACCAATTAGATAAGTATTGCCATGAGCCAATATACCGCCGAAGACATCGAAGTTCTGACGGGGCTTGAGCCCGTGCGTAAACGTCCTGGCATGTACACTGATACGCAGCGGCCCAATCACCTGGCGCAGGAAGTGATCGACAACAGTGTCGACGAAGCGCTTGCTGGGCACGCTGATCTGATTGATGTCGTGTTGCACAAAGACGGCTCAGTGACGGTCTCAGATAACGGCCGCGGAATGCCCGTCGATATTCACCCCGAGCAAGGCAAGCCTGGCGTAGAAGTCATTCTTAGTACCTTGCACGCCGGGGGTAAGTTCTCCGATAAGAACTATAAGTTTAGTGGCGGCTTACACGGTGTGGGTGTCTCCGTTGTGAATGCGCTGTCTCAAGAGTTGGAGATACTCATTCGTCGAGACGGCAATGTGTATCGCATGGTCTTTGGCGACGGGAACAAGAAATCTGATTTGGAAGTGGTGGATACCTGCGGTAAGCGCAACACCGGTACCAGTATCAAGTTCACTCCCGACGCGAAGTATTTCGATTCTGTTAACTTTTCTGTGTCGCGCCTACGACACGTGCTGCGCGCAAAAGCCGTTTTGTGCCCTGGGCTGCGCGTTAAGTTCAAAGATGAAAAAAAAGGCGAATCAGACGAGTGGCACTACGAAGATGGGCTCACAGATTACCTGGCTGATGCCACTATCGATTTCCCGGTTATTCCTGAGCAGCCCTTTGTTGGCAGTTTTTCCAGCACAACCGAAGGCGTTGACTGGGCAGTGCAATGGATACCTGAAGGTGGCGAAGTCGTTGCCGAATCCTATGTGAATTTGATTCCCACGGCCCAGGGCGGTACGCATGTGAATGGCATGCGTACTGGCTTGCTTGATGCCATGCGCGAGTTTTGTGAGCTACGCAGTTTGCTGCCTCGGGGCGTGAAACTTGCGCCAGACGATATTTGGGATCGTTGTTGCTATGTGCTGTCGTTCAAATTGGGTGATCCACAGTTTTCGGGGCAAACCAAAGAAAGGCTTTCGTCACGTGAAGCGGCAGCCTTTGTTTCGGGTGTCGCCAAAGACGCGTTCAGCCTTTGGCTTAATCAGCACACCGAAGAAGCAGAGCGCATTGCCGAAATGTGTATCAACAATGCGCAAGGCCGCATGCGTCTTGCCAAAAAGGTCACGCGTAAGAAAGTCAATGCGGGGCCTGCTTTACCGGGTAAGTTGGCAGATTGTTCGGGCGATGATCCCTCCCGAGGCGAGTTGTTTCTGGTGGAAGGGGATTCCGCCGGCGGTTCCGCCAAGCAGGCGCGTAGCCGCGAATTTCAAGCGATACTGCCTTTGCGCGGTAAAATTCTGAATACTTGGGAAGTGGATTCGCAAGAAATTTTGGCTTCTGCCGAGGTTCACAATATATCCGTTGCTTTGGGCATAGACCCCGCCAGCGATGACTTGTCAGGTCTGCGCTATGACAAAGTCTGTATTCTCGCCGATGCGGATTCCGATGGTCTGCACATTGCCACACTTATCTGCGCACTGTTCGTTCGACATTTTCGCCCGCTAGTGTCTGCTGGTCATGTCTATGTTGCTATGCCTCCGTTGTATCGAATCGATGTGGGTAAAGAGGTTTTCTATGCGTTGGATGAGGCCGAGAAGCAGGGCGTACTTGATCGTATCGAAGCGGAAAAGAAAAAAGGCAAAGTGAATGTGCAGCGATTTAAAGGTTTGGGTGAAATGAACCCGCTGCAGCTGCGCGAAACGACAATGGATCCTGATACTCGCCGCCTCGTGCGCTTGGTGCTGGATCCCGGTGACGACACCAATGAAATGCTGGATATGTTGTTAGCCAAAAAACGTGCATCTGATCGCAAGAGCTGGTTAGAGAAAAAAGGCGACTTGGCTGAAGTGGCGCTTTGATTCTCACATGAAAGCGTTGAATGAAACAGGCAGGCTATTTGCCGCCACGAGGAGCGCAGTATGAACAAGGCTATTGCAACATTGGGAAGTTTAACAAAGACTTTTTTTAGAACGTCTGCTTTGGCTGTATTGCTTCTCGCGCCCGGCATTGCCCACGCCAGTTGGCAGATTGATTCTGCACACTCCGTAGTGAATTTCGTGTCTATCAAAAACGGCAGCGTTGCTGAATCGCATCGTTTCGACGAGGTGGTAGGCGTGATGAATGAGGCAGGCCTGGTTCGTATCGCGATTGACCTGGATAGCGTTGATACAATGATTGGCATTCGCGATGAACGCTTGCGTGAACTGCTATTTGAAACAGGCAAATACCCGGTAGCTGAGCTGGAGGCCATTGTTGATTCCGAGGCACTGGCGGCGGTGTCTGAAGGCGGTATTGCCAGCATGGACTTACCCGTAACGATTAATTTGCACGGTATTGAAAAAACGGTATCCGTTGCATTGGTTGCCGCCAATGAAGGTGGTGGGCGCATTCGTGTTATGACTTCTCGCCCTGTGTTAATCAATGCTGCCGATTTTTCGTTAGTCAGTGGTATTGCTGCCCTACAGAAAGTCGCAGGGCTGAAATCTATCGCCACTGCGGTACCGGTTACCTTTCAGCTAGTGTTCGAACCTTCCAAGTAAGCTCACGCTGATGGATGGCGTAACGCACGAGCAAATTGACGCCAATGGCGTCAGCTTGCACGTAGCGGTTGCAGGGCAAGGGCCATTGATCGTTCTGCTGCACGGCTTTCCAGGGCTTTGGTATAGCTGGCGGCATCAGTTGCCAGCGTTGGCCGCAGCAGGTTATCGCGTAGCAGCGCTCGACATGCGTGGTTATGGGCGTAGCGGGCGACCAATCGGCACGCATCACTATAGTTTTGAGCATACAAGCGCGGATGTACTGTGTGTGCTCGAACATTTTGGTGAGCACAGTGCGGTAGTGTTTGGGCATGACTTTGGTGCAAATCTAGCCTGGCATCTGGCGGTTCACCATCCCGATCGAATCCGAGCTATTGCGTCTCTCTGCGTGCCTTACGGCATGGCATTAGCGGGGGGTACCGACACTCGGCCCTCAGAGCTTTACGCTCAGATTGCGCAGCAGCATTTTTTCCATATGCATTACTATCAACATGCGGGCGTTGCTGAAGCGAGCTGTATTGGCCGCGAAAAAGAATTTTTGGCGAAATTATTTTGGGCGTTGTGCGCCGAAGGTGAACTGCTTGATTGGGTGAATGTTCCTGCCGAAGGCACAGCGTATATTGATGCATTGGCAGCGCCGCCTGTGCAGCCGCCCTGGCCATGGTTGTCTGCCGAAGACTTTGACTACTATGTGCAAGAATATCTGGCGATGGGTTCAGAGCTAGCGTTTGCCGGTGGTATCAACGCGTACCGCGCAATGGATTGCAATTGGGAGCGCTTTGGAAATTTGGCTACGCCTGACGTTTTGATCCCGGCCCTCTATGTTGGCGGTGCCCAAGACCCGACGGTAAAGCTGGGTGGCCCAGAAGACTTTGACGTGATGCACGAACGCGTAAAAGACTTGCGTGGCGTAACGCTCTTACCTGCGGGTGGGCACTTTATTCAGCAAGAGCAGCCTGACGCGCTGAATAAAATATTGATCGAGTTTCTTGCAGGCCTGTAACAGAGAGCCCTCTAGCCAAAAGCCCGATAACTGACAGCCTTGCTCTTGTGTTTGTTACCTCGCCTGCACGCTTAGGCTCTGTAACAACTGTTGATAGTTGCGATTCCCGGGCGCGAGGTTCACCAGCTGTTGGGCGTAGCCCTGCGCCTCCTGAATGCGCCCCTGTTCACGCAAGTACGTAACCAGTGCCCCTAATGCCTCTTGGCTTCCAGGTGCGCTTCGCACTAACGACTTGAGTGTGTTAATGGCGTCCTCTGGCTGTTGCAAATCATGCTGTGCAATAGCGTACACATAGCGATGTCGAGTGCCGGTGGTTTCTACAGCAGCGGCCCTGCCTAAGTAGTCCAGTGCTTTGGTTTTGTTCTTTGCGCGGGTTTCTAACAGACCCAGTGCATGCAGTGCGTTGCCATTTTCCGGCGCAACTTCAAGCGCCTTCAATAGTAGTTCTCTGGCCTCAGGTTCATTATTTGTCGCGCGCTTCAGGTCGGCCAAGTTCATGTAAGCCGGTATAAGTTGCGGGTTTAGAAACAGCGCTTCGCGATAAGCCGCCTCGGCAGCAGTTACATTTTGCCGTGCGAGATGAAAAACACCCAGTTGGAGCTGCGTACTGGGCATGTCGGCATGTTGTTGCAGAATCGATTGATACTCGGCAAACAATGTAGACAGCGCGTCCTGTTGCGTCAGTGTAACCTGCTCTAAAGGCACGGCTGCAAGCGATGCTGCCACCTCCATCCGCACCGAAGTCACCTCGTCGTTAAACAGTGGTTGTAGCAGTTGCAAACGTTGATTAAGTGGCAAAAAATCAAGCGAACGGAT
>JBGCFE010000041.1:0-80525 GCA_045106775.1 Halioglobus sp. | reverse complement strand
AACCAGGCACTAGTCGTGCTAATGCCAGCGGCATCTACTTCATTCATGCCGTAGCCCTGCACGGCATACAACACATAGTTATCAACGCCTTTATAGCCAACATAGGCAGAGACGACGATGAGCATCTGTGGCCAGAGCAAGCGATTGGAGAACACAGTAGCTAAACGCTCACGCATCGGCAATTGCAAGGCATCTAACGTTTCATCTGCGGGCTCAGAATCTAGAAAGAGGTAAACAAGAATCGCAGCCAATACGGTGGCAAAAACATACACACCGATAATTTTTTGCAGGGCTTGCAGGCGAGCCATGCCGTCGAGATTTTCTAACTGTTCGGGTAACGCAAAGGCCAAGATGAGAAATGCGAGTGAAGACAGCACCGCCGCAAAAAGGCCCCGCCCCGCCTCAAGAAAACCAAATGCCCTGCCCTGCTCACTCAATGAACCCCAGGCCCGAGTCGCTTTTATCAGCGCACTCCAGAACAGCAATATCGTGGAACAACCCCAGAAGGCGTACAGCAAATGCAGGCCCAGCAATCCCGGGATTGTCAAAAAATACAAACCACCCAGTGAGGTAGTCAGTAGCGCAGTGATGATTAAATACTTTGGCGGAAACCGATCAGCCAAAGGGCCGCCCAGAAAATAAGAGACCATGGCAACCAGGCCGTAGGTTCCCTGCATCTGGCCAATCTGCGTATTAGTAATCTGAAACACTTCGATAAAAGTAGGGCGAAAAAAACGCACTATGTGGTAAGGCAGGGTAAAGATCGCCTCCCCCGCCACCACCAATGCAATGAGGCCCAGGAAATGAAATATGCGGATTCTTTGCGCATCATCCAGCATTGTCAGCAGCCTTGAGCCTGTGCGCGGCCTTGAGCCTTTATTGAGCGGCCTCAGGCGTAGTGGCGGGAGCGGGTTGCTGCTCTGCTTGCAAACGCTGCGCCTCTGCTTCAATCATTTCTCGGAGCTCGCCCATATTAGACTGTACTCGTTGCGCGCCCAGCTGACCGCCCTGGCCCATCAATGTCGGCATGACCTCTAATGTCTTCTTACCCGTATCTGTTTCATAAAACGCGTTAATTTCTTTCAACTCATTCGCGGTGAATGCCTCCGCGTAGATTTTTACCATGTCCGGCTTCAGGCTTTCGTAGCTCATGTACTTAGAGAAGAAGTCCTGCATTACACCGCGAAATGGCCCCAGCGCTGGCTGCTGCTGCACTTGCAAATCGATCAGGTTCGTCATGGATTGCTCCATCGCGTTTTTCATCTTTAGCTTGGACAGCAGTATCTCCGCCTGCTTCTCTGAAGCCGCATCGGCGATAGCCAGGCTGCTGAAAGAGAATAGGCCCAAAAGGACGATCGTTCGAAACTGCTTCATATGAACCTCTAGTTGCTTATCAATACAATGCTCAGCTTACGCCGGAGTAGCCTAGAGTCTACTACCATCGGCGTCAGCTTTCACAGCGCCTGTATTAACGTGTTTCCGCACTCAACGCTTCTTTTTGTTTCATTAGCACATAGCATGCGCTAGCATCGCCGGCCCATGTCTGACCGATACCTCAAACCTGAATCACGCTGGCTGCTAGCCCTACTCGCGGCACTGGTAGCTCTGGGCCCATTGAGTGTCGATATGTATTTGCCTGCGATGCCCCGCATGATGGAGGCGCTCGATACAGACATTAGCCACATGCACCTAACGTTAAGTGCCTATCTGGCGGGCTTCTCGGTGTTTCATCTGGCGTGTGGGCCATTGGCAGACCGCTACGGCCGCAAGCCGGTTTTAATCATCGGCACCGTGTTGTTTGTTGCTGCCTGCATCGGGTGCGCCGTTTCGACGAGTGTAGAACAGTTGCTGGCCTTTCGCTTCGTGCAGGGTATCGGCGCCTGCGTGGGCCCAACACTGGCGCGTGCAGTTGCCAGGGATGTCTATGGACCGACGGATGCCGCCCGAGCACTTTCCCTGATCGCTATGCTGATGGCCCTCGCACCCGCCATTGCCCCCACACTGGGAAGCGTTCTTCTGCTGTGGTTACCCTGGCCAACTATTTTTGTCTTTTTGGGAATTTACGGCGCAACAATGATTGTTCTGATACACCTTTTTTTGGGTGAGACACTACCAGCAGCGCAAAGCCTGCACCCGGCAGTGATTGCGAGAAACTATGGCGAGCTGGTGCGCACCCCGATCTTTTTAGTCGCCTGCTTTGCCAGCAGCTTTGTTTATGCTGGGCTACTAGCTTACTTATCCTCGTCTAGCTTTGTGTTTATCACCATGCTCGGCGTTCCCGTGGAGCGGTTTGGATTTATTTTCCTCACTTCAGTACTTGGCTACATGGCAGGTAGTGCGCTTAGCGCGCGCCTTTCGCTCAACAGAGAGCCCGAGTGGACCGTGTTAATCGGCGCATTGATCATAGGCATCGCCACCGCGCTAGTATGGATCGGGCACACAGCGGCGCCGATGTCTGTGCTAGCCATCATGCTGCCAATGGCACTCTATTCCACCGGCATGGGGCTGGTACTGCCCAACGCCATGGCGACGGCCTTAAAACCCTTTGCGCATATTGCCGGTACGGCCTCTGCGCTCATGGGCTTTATTCAGATGTCGCTGTCCTCGGTTGCCACCGCTGTCATGGGAACATTGCTAGTAGACTCTCCCCTGCCTATGATTCAGTTCATGTTTGTTCTTACCACCATTGCTCTTGGCTTAAGCGCTCTTCTCTACCGCACTTATTTGGCATCAGAGACGACACGCGCCTAACACAGCACCACGCTACGCGCTGACCGCTGGGGCGAGCTATGGCATACTCTGCAACGACGAATTTTTGGAGCGCCTACCGTGCAAGTTGCACCTGATGTCACCCAACTTATTGGCAATACACCCCTACTACACTTAAAGCAGGTGTCGGAAGCCACCGGCTGTACCATTCTCGGAAAAGCGGAGTTTATGAACCCAGGCGGTTCCGTAAAAGATCGCACGGCGCTTGGCATACTGCGCGCAGCGCAGGCGTCTGGTGAACTACAACCCGGTGGACGTATCGTGGAAGGCACTGCAGGCAATACGGGAATCGGCTTAACTCTCTTAGCAAATGCAATGGGATACAAAAGCACCGTTGTAATGCCCATTACACAAAGCAAAGAAAAAATCGACACGCTGGAACTATTGGGTGCTGATTTACATCTGGTTCCCGCTACCTCCTACAGTGATGAAAAACACTATATCCATACCGCGCAACGCATGACGGAGAAGTTTGCGAAGAAGGAAGAACATGGCGCCGTGTGGGCCCGCCAATTCGATAACCTTGCGAACATGGAAATACACCGCGATACCACAGGGGAGGAAATTTGGAACCAAACCGACGGAAACGTTGATGGTTTTGTATGCGCGGTTGGCACCGGCGGCACTTTGGCAGGCGTCTCAGCGGCACTAAAAGCACACAACCCACAGATAAAAATCGGCATAGCGGACCCTTCTGGCGCGTCACTTTACGAGTATTTCAGCAGCAATGAGTTGCAGGCAACGCAAGGCAGCTCGATTATCGAAGGCGTTGGCATTAACCACGTGACGGACAACGTTGCACAGGCTCAGGTTGATGCAGCATTCCACATCAGCGACGAAGAGGCCTTACCGTATATTTTTGACCTTTTGCAAAATGAAGGACTGTGTCTGGGCGGTTCCGCAGGTATCAATATTGCTGGTGCAGTAAGACTCGCCGAGCACCTAGGCCCAGGACATACTATCGTTACTATTCTGTGTGACTACGGCAACCGGTATCAAAGCAAGCTGTTCAACCCGGTGTTTCTAGAAAACAAGGGCCTTCCCGTACCGCAATGGCTAGTGATTTAATCAAGCAACGCTTTCAAAGGAAAACACATGAAGATCGGTATTATCTGCGGCAGCCACCGGCCCGCTTCTGAAAGCGGCAAGGTTGCCAGACACATAGAGAAAAAACTGCTGGAAACCAACATCTGCGAGGAGACATGGCTTTACGATTTGGGTGGCAACCCCCTGCCACTGTGGGATGAGGCAATCTGGGAAGGTGACGAGCAATGGCAAGAGCGCCTCGCACCCCTGAGTGAAAACCTACACAGCTGCGACAGCTTCATTATTGTTTCGCCGGAGTACCATGGCATGGCTCCCTCTGGGCTTAAGAACTTTTTACTGATGTGGACAGCCGGTGGTGAGTTAGCCCACAAGCCAGCGCTAATTGTAACTGTATCGGTTGCTGACGGTGGTTCGTATCCGGTCGCAGAACTGCGCATGAGTAGCTACAAAAACAATCGGCTGTGCTACCTTCCTGAGCACCTGATCATTCGGTATGTGGATACGGTTTTCAACGCAGACCCTGAAAAAAATAAGGCCAGTGCTCAGGAGTATTTCGAGGAGCGATTAACGTACTGTCTGGAATTACTGCGTGAATATTCTTTAGCCTTCACGCAGATTCGAGCCAGTGGCAAAGCATCAGTAGAAAAATATACCAGCGGCATGTAGCTAACCAATGCCGCTGCTTCTATTTCTGTAGCATTTTGCGCTCTTTCTCTACCAGGTAATCCACAACCTTTAACATACCCGCCTGGTCACCTGCTCCACGTGTGGTAATCAGATATTTACCGTTCACCATCATCGACGGGGTGCCAGAAATTTTTGCGCTGCGCCCTGTAGACACGCCTTTGTTCACCTGACTGCCAACGCCAAATGATTCAAACGTTGCATCAAAGTCATCGGCAGTAACGCCATTTGCCGTAAACAACTTGCGAATCTCACTCTTGGATGCCAATGGCTTGCGATCAACATTCATCGCTTTAAAAATAACCTGGTGCATAGGGTCCATCACGCCCAGTGCTTCTGCTGTGTAGTAGGCGCGCGCATGCAGATCCATACCTTGACGCCAAACCGCAGGAATACCGCGAAAAACGACATCATCGGCCAAGGCTTTCTTCCATGGGCCGATCATAGTTTCAAAGGTGTAACAATGACTGCAGCCGTACCAAAAAAATTCCGCCACCTCTACTGCATTTGGATTGGTAGTACGAAGTGCAGGGGTAATCACCGTATAGTGCTTGCCTTCTTCATACGGAGAAGGGGCCGGTGCCGCCTCTTCTGCGGCCGAACATGACAGGCTTAAAAAAGCCAGGGACAGAGTCAGTAAAGCGCGTTTGAACATGGTTGTCTCCAGTAATCGAATCACAAGGATTTAGACAGCAAGTTTCGCTGACCGTTCTTCAGCGGAAAAAAAAGGCGGCCTCTAGGCCACCTTTAAGTTGCTTCTATTCTCAGTTGAGGCCCGAAACATAGCTCGAAACTGCCTCAATCTCCATATCGGTCAAGCCGGCGGCGGTACTGCGCATAATGCGCGTTTCACCGTCGTTGGTGCGCCCGGTAGGATCTTCGTTACCTTTACGGTACGCCCGCAGTTGGTCTGCTATGTATTGCGCGTGCTGGCCGGATAAATTTGGATAGCCTGCAGGCGCATTTCCCGCTCCCGTTGGCGAATGACACGCGGCACAGGCTGCTACATTTCGCTCGGCGACACCGGCGCGGTACACCTTTTGGCCAAGGGCTAGAAGCTCTGGATCTGTTTGGCCGCCAGTACCATTTTGCCCTGCATAAAATGCGGCTATGTCTGCTAAGTCTTGATCGCTTTTACCGTCTAGCTGACCGACCATAGTAGGAATCACGCGAGCGCCGTCGCGTACGTCACGCAACTGCTTATACAAATATTTTTCACCCTGCCCTGCCAGTTTTGGAAACGGTGCAGCGCTGTTACCGTCTGCGCCGTGACAGGCGCTACAAACGGCAATCTGGGATTTACCAGCAGCGGCATCCCCTTCAGGCTTTACTGTTGCACCAAGCGCGGATTGGGTGATGCCCAATGCCAGGCCGGCGACGAGAGCAATTTTCTTCATGTTGATTCCAAGCGTTGTGTTGAGTTTTTGCAAACCTTGAGTTCTTCAGCTACTTCTCTTGCGCAGGCGCTGCCATAAATTCTATCAGCTCCTGGTACTCTTCGTTGGAGCAGCTAGGGCACATCCCTGTAGGTGGCATTGCCCCCATGCCGTTACGTACTGACATCACCAAAACGTCCATCCCCTTCGCCAGACGCGGCTCCCAAGCTGCAGGATCACCTGTCTTTGGGGCACCAGCAGCTCCACTGAAGTGACATGCAAAACAAGAAGACTGGTAAGACGCGGGGGGCTCAGCGGCGAATGTAGCGGTTGAAAAAGCAGCTGCAGCCATCACCAGACCCAGTGTAGCAATGATTTTTTTCATGAGTACCTCGTATATAGAACAGCGGCATCAAAAATTCACTGCCAGGGACAGCGCGCACACGAAGAGTTCGTATTCTTAACGCAAGCGTTTGATAACACGCATAAAAAAGCTGTGGCATTATATACGAGAACCCCCTCCTGACAAAGGCAATAAGCCGCAATGACAGACACCACGGCGATACCCTCGCCAGCCAAACCCGACTACCGTAAAGCTGCGTTTCTCATCAGTGCCGCAAAACTGACACAGTGTCCTGCGGATGAGGGCTGGGAAGTCGCCTTTGCCGGGCGCTCCAACGCTGGAAAATCGAGCGCTATCAATAGCTTAACCAACAATAAGAAGCTCGCTAAGACCTCGAAAACACCAGGCCGCACGCAGCTGATCAACTTCTTCGAACTCTCCCAAAACCAGCGGTTGGTTGATTTACCCGGCTACGGATTTGCTAAAGTACCCATGGCGGTCAAAGAAGAGTGGACCAAACAACTCGAGAACTATCTGCAGCGGCGCGAGAGCCTGCGGGGCCTGGTTCTGCTGATGGACGTCCGCCACCCACTGCAGCCCTTCGATACCCAAATGCTGGGCTGGGCGATGGCCGCTTCAATGCCGGTGCATATTTTGCTCACAAAAGCAGACAAGCTGAAGCGTGGGCCGGCTAAGAGCACGCTACTGAAGGTTGAAAAGGCGCTAGAGCAGTTTGAGGGCATGGCCACGGCGCAGTTATTTTCTGCGCTTAAGCATGATGGGCACCCGGCGCTTATTTCGGTGCTGGATCGGTGGCTGACGGATGATAGTGTTTATGCTGACGACGATTCTAGCTAGGCATAAGCTTTCATTACTTACGCGTGAATAGGGCCCAGAGGTGGTAGTGAACTCTAGGCTCCGACACGTGAGACGGTGATCAGTCGCTCCACGGGATTCGCTTGGTGATCACCGTCTCACGCGCCGGCGCCTCGCTGCGGAGCACTGCCTACGGGCAGTCTTTCTTCGGTTTGTGTTTTACATCAGATTTGCACGTACTTCGATATCAGGGTTTGGTTCGTTAGGCGGTTACCACCAAGCGAATCCCGTGGAGCGACTGGTAACCGCCTAACGAACCAAACCTGGAACGGCGCGGAGAAATATAAAGCAGAGAAAAAAAGACCCCGGCAGTTTCTAGGGAAAACGGCCGGGGCATTCAAAAATGTCTCCTGGAGATAGAGACGTACTCGCAGTGGCCCATGAAGATAAGCCACCTAGGGATGTAGCTCTCACTACGCAATATAAGACTGGGCTACCTGCCAAAAGTTCTGCCAGATAGAAAAGTTTTTTCGAAAAAATTCTGTAACCGCCCTAGTGCGCCTCATCCCAGTTATCACCAATACCGGCTTCGACCAACAGAGGCACGGATAACTGCGCCGCGCCTGACATTAATTGACAAACGTCATCCGCTATCTGCTGTGCCTGGCCTGTTGCCACTTCAAACACGAGTTCGTCGTGTACTTGCATAATCATACGGGCGTCTGCTGCGCCGGTGTTCAACCAGTCGCTTACCGCCAGCATGGCTTTTTTAATAATATCTGCAGCTGTGCCCTGCATCGGTGCGTTAATCGCGGTGCGCTCTGCTGCCTGCACTCGCATTTTATTGCTCGCATTTATTTCCGGAAGGTAAAGGCGACGGCCAAACAGTGTTTCTACATAGCCCTGCTCTTTCGCCAACGCCCGGGTCGAATCCATATAATCGGCAACGCCCGGGTAGCGCTCAAAGTATCGATCGATATATTGCTGCGCTTCGTTGCGGCCTAGGTTCAACTGCTTTGCAAGACCAAAGGCAGACATGCCATAGATCAAGCCGAAGTTAATCGCTTTAGCCTTGCGACGCTGTTCACCGGACACTTGATCTAAACTCACCTCAAACACTTCTGCCGCGGTGGCTTTGTGTACATCCTGGTTTTCTTTGAAAGCACGCAACAAACCATCGTCTTGCGATAGGTGCGCCATTATGCGCAGCTCTATCTGCGAATAGTCCGCCGCCATGATGCGATAGCCGTCTGGCGCTATAAACGCCTGGCGTACTCGCCTGCCCTCTTCCGTTCGAATCGGAATGTTTTGAAGGTTAGGATCAGACGATGACAAGCGGCCGGTTGCAGCAACCGCCTGATGATATGAGGTATGCACCCTCCCCGTTTTCGGGTTCACCATTTCTGGCAACTTATCGGTATAAGTCGATTTGAGCTTGTTAAGCGTGCGATGTTCGAGCAACAACTTTGGTAGCGGATAGTCTAAAGCCAGCTCCACCAGAACGTCTTCTGCCGTCGACGGTGCACCCTTGGGCGTTTTTTTGATAATAGGCAGTTCAAGTTTTTCAAACAGAATTTTGCCAATTTGTTTTGGCGAACCCAGATTAAACTCTTCGCCTGCTAACTCAAAGGCCTCCCCTTCCAACTCGTCAAGCCGCTTACCCAGTTGAGCGCTCTGCGCATGCAACATCGACTGGGAAAGCAAAGCGCCAGTGCGCTCCACTTTCGAAAGCACAGGAACCAATGGCAACTCTATTTCGCTAAAAACCGCAGGTAAATCACCCTGCTTTTGCAGCTTCGGCCACAACGCCTCATGTAAGCTCAATGTAATGTCGGCATCTTCTGCGGCATAGGGCCCCGCCTCTTCCAGTTTTATCTGGTTAAACGTTAACTGTTTGGCGCCTTTGCCAGCGATGTCTTCGAAGTGAACTGTTTTGCGGCCCAGGTATTTCAAAGCCAGACTATCCATGTCATGTCGCGTGGCAGTTGAATCCAGTACGTACGACTCCAGCATTGTGTCGAAACGAATGCCTCGCAAAGTAATGTCGTGGTTGGCGAGCACATTCGCATCGTATTTCAGATTTTGTCCTACCTTCGCTGCGTTTTCGTCTTCTAGCAAAGGCTTTAACCTGGCGAGCACGTCATCGCGATTTAGTTGCTCCGGCGCACCAAGATAGTCGTGCCCAAACGGAACATAGGCTGCCTCGCCGGGTGCAACAGCGAAAGACACACCCACCACTTGCGCCTCCATGTAATTGAGGCTGGTAGTTTCTGTATCGAAAGCAAATAAGTCTGCAGATTCCAGCCGAGCTACCCAAGCTTCGAATTCTGCCTGATCAGTGACTATGGCGTAGTTCACCGCCACTTCCGGCGGCTTTTCCGGTGAGGCCCCCGAAGCTGGTGTTGCCGCTGAACCGCCCTGCCCTAGTGCATCATCGAGCCATGCGCGAAATTCTAATCGTGTGTACCAATCGACCAACGCCTGCGTATCCGGCTCAGCATTTTCTAATGATCCTGGCGTTACCTCTAGCGGTACGTCGAGCTTGATGGTGGCGAGTTCGTAAGAAAGGTAGGCGTTGTCTTTTTCCGCCTCCAATTTTGGTGCCATTTTTTTTGCACCGCGAAAAGAAAGCTCTGCCACTTTTTCGAGGTTTTTATAAATGTCGTCCAGACCACCAATGCCCTGCAACAGGCCCAATGCTGTTTTTTCTCCTACGCCGGCTACGCCCGGAATGTTATCTACCTTGTCACCCATCAACGCCAACAAATCTATAATCAGCTTGGGCGGCACACCAAATTTTTCTTCTACAGCCGGCTCATCCAAGACTGTTTCCGTCATCGTGTTCACTAAGGTCACATGCTTGTTGACCAGCTGTGCCATATCCTTATCGCCGGTTGAAACAATCACGTCCCTACCCTGCTCGCTGGCCTGTTGCGCGAGTGTCCCAATCACATCATCAGCTTCAACGCCGGGCACACAGAGAAAAGGCAACCCCATTGCTTTAACAATCGCATGTATGGGGTCGATCTGTTCGCGCAGCTCATCCGGCATGGGCGGACGCTGCGCTTTGTACTGATCGTAGATCTCGTCGCGAAAGGTTTTGCCTTTGGCGTCGAATACCACCGCAATGGGGCTGTTTGGATAATCCACCACCAAACGGCGCAACATACTGATTACACCGCGAACAGCACCGGTATTTTGACCGCTGGAGGTCGTGAGCATGGGCAGCGCGTGATAGGCACGATAAACATAGGAGGAACCATCGACGAGAACGATGGGGGCATTCTTCGAACCCTGCCCTGCAGTCTTATCCGAAACGTTAGCAGTAGAAGCCATAATAGAACTCGCTAGAGCGGACCCAAGGACCGAGGATAAAGTATCTGTTTGTAAGCGCTTACAAGCAACAAAACCATTGCATTTACTGCCTATCCCACCAAGCAATCGCCGATCGATAGGTGACCTTCATTTTCGCCAGATCTAGAGGAGCCTTAAAAAAGCCGTGATAGTCGCCCTTGGGGTTTATTAGTACTATATTGGCACTATGGTCTACTTGGTAGTCCTCGCCCTGCCCGGGCACTTTCCGAAAAGGCGTATTCAGCGCTGTGGCAAAGCGGTGGATATCCAGGAATTCTCCCGTGACACCGGTAAATTCGGGATTAAAGTAAGGCACGTAAATCGCCAGCTGCTCGACTGTATCGCGTGCAGGGTCAACTGAAACCATGATGATTTGTGTATCTTGAGCCTCGGTACCCTCCAGGCTGGCGGCAAAACTATTCAGGAAAGCCATCGTTGTTGGGCAAATATCGGGACAGAATGTGAAGCCAAAAAATAAGAGACTCCACTGCCCCTCAAGGCGCTCGGGTGTGAAGGGTTTTCCGTGGTGATCTAGCAGCGCGAAATCACCAATGTCGCGTGGTGTTTGATGCAGGTAAAGTCCGTTCGCCTTCATATCGGCTTCGGTCATCATTCTCGGCAATGATATCCGGTGCACAAAGCCCGCCACGATGAAGGTTATAAAAATAAGCACCGCAGCTACGGTGAGTTTGATATTGCGTGCTTGGCTCATAGCGTGGCCACCGGAAAAATATAGTGATCTACCAACATCACAACGAACAACACCATTAGGTACGTAATGGAGTACTTGAATGTAGACATAGGCGCGTTGGGGTTTTTGTCGCGTAGTAATTCAATCGCCCAATACAGAAAGCCAATGCCCAACACAACAGCGCCAGCCAAATACAGCGGGCCGCTCATACGGGTAGCAAAGGGCAGTAGGGTAATGAGAAACATAATGATGGTGTACAGCAATATATGCAGCTTGGTAAACGCGACGCCGTGGGTCACCGGCAACATGGGAATTTCTACAGCCGCGTATTCTTCACGCCGTGCAATCGCAAGCGCCCAAAAATGTGGCGGAGTCCAAGCAAAAATAATGAGGACAAGGAGTAGGGCGTGGCCGTGTATTTCTCCCGTCACAGCTGTCCAGCCCAACAAGGGGGGCGCGGCGCCGGCTAAACCGCCAATCACAATGTTCTGTGGCGTCGCCCGTTTGAGAAATAGCGTATAAATAAAGGCATATCCGATCAAAGAAGCCAGTGTCAGCCACGCCGTGAGGGCGTTAACCCACACCAGCAGAATAAACATTCCCAAACCACCAATAACCAGAGCAAACACCGAAGCCTGTAACGTACTGACTCTACCTTGCGCTATCGGCCGGCTATGCGTTCGCGCCATTTTTTGATCAACACTCTGGTCGACCAAATGATTCACGGCAGCCGCCGCTCCGGCACAGAGGGCTATACCGAGGTTGCCAAGAATCAATACATCCAGCGGCACCATACCCGGTACCGCCATGAACATACCAATCACCGATGTAAGGATCATGAGCAATACGACATTGGGCTTGGTCAGCTCTTTGTAATCACGCCAAGTGGCTGCCTCTGCCTGTACTGTTGTAGACATACGTTTTTCAGCCGCTCGAGTTTTTAAGCAGGAATTTAAGGTCAGAAATCACATCTTTATACGGGATATCGCTGTTGTAGGCCATCATCACCCAGCCCCGAGGGTCTACTAGGTACCAGGTTGACGGGTTAGCAACGAGCTCTGGGTATAAAACGGCAAAGTCGGACGACTTAACCACCAGCGCTTTTAATCCGCGGTGTTCACCGGCTAGAAACTGAGCGAAAGTCGCCGCTGGGGCAGGGCGGCCATCTTCCAGCATCGCCACCTGTAATTGCGCATTTTCAGCTGCCACAGTGCCAACATAAATCCGCCGAAGACGGTTAAACTCTTTGCCCATCGCTGTGTGGATTTGACGGGTTAAGTAGAGGCTTTTCTCGCACGCTTTCTCGCAGCCTGCTCCAGAGTTAGGCACCAACATGGTCCAGCGCGGTTCCAGCTCCGACCACGTTATACGCGTGGCCGGTGTACCATTTTCGCTTAAGGTGTACTCATCCATTTGTCGGGGCGGCTGTACAAGCTGCCCTCTATTGCCGGTACCCAGTGCGCCTACAACATCGAAGTTTCCGCTAGTACCGAAATACCACAGCCAGGTGGCAGCCAATACGATCGTTACCGGCACCCCGCCAATTAGCAGCAGTACCATGCGACCAGAGCCGGGGCGGCCGGCTGGATCGGATGAAGAGTCACTCATCACTTGCTCCGTTTTCTTGTTTACCGCGTAACATCTGCCACAGGTTACTAGCTTGGAAAAGGTAGACTAGCGCCAGCACAGCCGCCATCGAAAACCACTGCACAGCGTAACCGGTGTGCTTTGCGGGGCTCACATTAATGAATTGCCAGTCAATGTCCAGCGCCCCTGGCTGATTTGCGTCCAGGCGAATAGGGTAGGGGAATACCGTCGCATCCACGGTATCTTGCACGGCAGGCGCTAAAAGCGCCATCTCTACCGCCTGAATACGCTTTGGCCAGCCATCAGTGAGCACCTGAGGCGCGAGCAAGTAAGGTTTGCCCGGGGCGACGTACACATGGCCCGTCATCTCAAACCGACCCGAAAGCGGCTCTAGCGCAGGCAATGACTGTCGCGATGCATCCCCGCGCACCCACCCGCGATTGACCAGCGCCGCGGCGCCATCGTTAGTTCGAACAATATGTAACACCTCATAGCCAAAGCGGCCATTGCGCGTACGGTTATCCAGTAAAAAATACGCACCTTCAACATACTCTCCGTTGAGGAGCGCAGGGCGATAGGCAAGCTCTTTATCTGGCTTGCCCTGTAACTCGGCGAGTGGGGCAGGGGGCATACTCTGCTGCTGAGCAAATGCGAGCGCTAACGCTGCTTTTTCATCGGCACGCTGCAACTGCCACACACCCAGGCCGCATAGTGCTGGAAGCATCAACACGGTAAACAGGGTAATTCGCCATTCTGGATTAAAGCGGAAATCGGATCGGCTATCCGACATGATTTTACTCCGAGGCAAACAAGCGCAGCTCGTTTATACTGCGTGCGTTAATTTAAGGAGAGAGCAAGTGTTGAAGACAGCTATTGTACTCCTCATGGTGGCACTGGTGGCCAGCCTTGGGAGCGGATTTTACTACCTGATGGTTGACCAGGGGGATAAAACAAAGCGTCGAACGCTAAACTCACTGGGTGTTCGCGTCACGCTGGCGGTAACGCTTATGGGTTTGATTGTTTACGGTGTAAGCACTGGACAGCTTGGCCACGGAACCCCGTGGGATAGAGGGCCCGCTTCAGAGCAGGCCCCCAACACATCATCCGAGTAACGCTAGATGATGTAAACGAACAGGAACAGGAAGACCCAAACCACGTCAACAAAGTGCCAATACCAGCTGGAGGCCTCAAAGCCGAAGTGGTCTTCGGCAGTAAACTGCTTACCTATTACTGAGCGAAGTAGCTGGATCGCCAACATCGTCATACCCATGAACACGTGGAAACCGTGGAAACCCGTCAACATGAAGAACGTTGAGCCATAGATTCCCGAGTTCAGTGTCAGGCCAAAGTGTGCGTAAGCTTCGTAGTATTCAAACGCCTGCAAAAATACGAAAAGAACACCCAGAGCTACGGTAATACCCAGCCAGATATTAAACTTCTTGCGGTCGCCAGCCAGGATACCGGTGTGCGCAATATGACAAGTCACACTGGAAGTCAGCAGCACCAAAGTGTTCCACATCGGCAGCCACTTGTACCATGCAGAAGCGTCACCAAAAGACATGCTTGTTTCTGCGCTTGTGAACCCACCGTTATTGGCTATAGGCTGCACTGCTGCACCGCCTACCGCTTCCTGAGGGGTTTGCATCATCGGCCAGGTGTACTCAAACCCTTCCCAGAGCAACCCATTCATGCGCCCTGCGTCGCCTTCACCCGCTAGCCAGGGGCCGACGAGATTACGGACATAGAAGAGTGCACCGAAGAAGGCAAAGAAGAACATCACTTCAGAGAAAATGAACCAGAACATCCCCAACACATACGACTTCTTCAGCTGGGCGCTGTTCATGCCCGCGATGTTCTCGCGAATCGTGATACGAAACCAGCTGAACAGTGTGGCCACAAAGAAAAACAGGCCGACCATAAAGACCGTCCAGGAACTGGTGGGCTCGTTAGGGTCACCAAAGGTCATATCGTTCATAATGCTGGCGGCACCGTAAATGCTCAGCATCAGACCAATGGTGGCGCAGATAGCCAACCGGCTTTTTTCTGGTACGTAATACTTTTCGTACTCTGTGGTGGTACTCATGTGGTCTCTCCGTTTTTAGCGTGCGGCTACGGGGCCGCTCGCAGAATCTGTTACATCAAAAATGGTATAGGACAGCGTGATGACTTTAATGTCTTTTGGCAGGTCTTGATCAACAATAAACTGCAACGGCATCTCAGTAGACGCAAGGGCATCCAAGGGCTGCTGGTTGAAACAAAAACACTCTGTCTTATGAAAATACTCTGCAGCACGCGAAGGTGAAACACTTGGAATCGCCTGCGCCACCATAGGGTGTGCCAACGGATTTCTAGCCAAAAACACAGTGTCATTCACTGCGCCTGGATTCACTTTCATAAAGTTTGTGCTGGGCCCAAACTCCCACGGCATGCCGTCATTGTTGGTAGCAACAAACTGAATCTTAATCTCGCGGCTTTCATCCACGGCTGCGGGTACAGCAGTGTAGGCCTGCGTGCTGGTCTTGCCATTGATACCCAACGCATCACACAGCACGTTGTAAAGCGGCACCATAACAACGAAAACAAAAGCAAACATGCCAATCGCTACTACGACCAATTTGGCCGCAGTATCGATGGAAGGATTTTGACTCAGTTTCAGCATTTCTATCTAACGCGTTACTTAACCAAAGGTGGTGTTTCAAAGGTGTGATAGGGCGCTGGTGTGGGAATACTCCACTCAAGCCCTTCTGCACCTTCCCACACTTTTTCATCGCTAACCGGCTTACCAGAAACGATTGTGGCGATAACGTTATAAAGGAACAGTATCTGCGAAGCGCCGTAAACGAAAGCGCCGATACTGGACATCATATTGAAGTCAGTAAACTGCAGCGCGTAGTCGGGAATACGACGCGGCATGCCTGCAAGGCCCACAAAGTGCTGAGGGAAGAAGGCTACGTTGAAACCAATGAAGGAGATCCAGAAATGGGTCTTACCCATGGTTTCGTTGTACATCTTGCCGCACCACTTAGGCAGCCAGTAGTAGATAGCCGCTGTCATGGAAAATACAGCTCCGGCCACCATCACATAATGAAAGTGAGCCACAACGAAATAAGAATCGTGATACTGGAAATCCGCTGGTGCGATGGAGAGCATGAGACCGGTAAAGCCACCAATGGTGAACAGTACCAGGAAGCCAATGCTAAACAGCATTGGGGTCTCAAACGTCAGGGAACCACGCCACATTGTGCTGATCCAGTTGAAAACCTTCACACCGGTAGGCACGGCAATCAACATCGTTGCGTACATAAAGAACAGCTCACCCGCGACAGGCATACCCACGGTGTACATGTGGTGTGCCCAAACAATGAACGACAGGAACGCAATAGCAGCGGTTGCATACACCATTGAGTCGTAGCCAAACAAAGGCTTGCGAGAAAACGCTGGAATGATCTGGCTCACCACACCGAAGGCCGGCAAAATGATGATGTAAACCTCAGGGTGCCCGAAGAACCAGAAGATGTGCTGGAACAATACTGGGTCACCACCACCTGCCGCAGAGAAGAAGCTGGTGCCAAAGTGCACGTCCATCAGCATCATCGTTACAGCGCCGGCTAACACAGGCATAACCGCAACGAGCAAGAATGCCGTGATCAGCCATGTCCATACGAACAGCGGCATCTTCATGTATGTCATACCCGGAGCGCGCATATTCATCACAGTAGCGATGATGTTGATCGAACCCATAATGGATGACAGACCCAACACGTGGATAGAGAAGATAAAGTAGGTAACAGAAGGTGCTGCATAGGTCGTAGAGAGTGGAGCGTAGAACGTCCAACCCGCTGCGGGAGCGCCGCCTTCCATGAACAATGTAGAAGCGAGCAATAGGAAAGCCGGTGGCAAAATCCAGAAGCTCCAGTTGTTCATGCGTGGTAGCGCCATATCAGGCGCGCCAATCATCATGGGGATTAGCCAGTTAGCCAAGCCCACGAAGGAGGGCATGATTGCCCCAAAGACCATGATGAGGCCGTGCAGCGTCGTCATCTGGTTGAAAAAAGCAGGTTCTATCAGTTGCATGCCGGGCTGGAACAGCTCGGCGCGAATGATCATGGCGAACGAACCGCCGAGAATGAACATGGCAAACGAGAACCAGAGGTACATGGTGCCAATGTCTTTATGGTTGGTGGTAAAAAGCCACCGGCTCAGGCCCGTTGCGGGACCGTGATGATGATCGCCCATCGTTAACTCCTCCGATTAGCCTTTCTTGTAGTTGAAGACATCTATGGGCTGAACAGTGTCGCCCATATTGTTGCCAAATGCGTTGCGCTGATACGTGATCACCGCCGCCATATCGACATCATTCAACTGGCCGCCAAATGCCTGCATTGCAGTGCCTGGTACGCCGTTAACACCAATGTCCAAATGCTCTTTCAGATTGCCTGTGGCAATCGCGCTACCTGCAATGGCTGTACCCACGCCGCCTTCACCGTTCGCACCGTGGCAGGCAAGGCAGTTGCGATCGTAAACCGCTTTGCCACGCTCCATCTGCTGATCGAGCGAGAAGCTCTGCGCCATTAGCTCTTTGATCTGAGCGGCTTCGCCCTGCTTCTGCACAAGCCACGCAGCGTAATCTTCTTTGCTCACCACGTTAACAACGATGGGCATAAAGCCGTGGTCTTTACCGCATAGCTCGGCACACTGGCCGCGGTAGACACCCACCTGGCTGGTTTTGGTCCAGGTTTCATTGATGAACCCGGGAATCGCATCACGCTTAACGGCAAGCTGCGGTACCCACCAGGAGTGAATCACATCGTTTGCTGTCACCAGGAAACGCACCTTGGTATCTACGGGCAGTACCAGCGGCTCGTCCACTTCAAGTAAGTAGTGTTCGCCCTTTGACTCGCTATTGTAGATTTCGCTTTGCGGTGTTCTTAAGTTGCTGAAAAAGCTGACATTTTCGCCAGTTTCATTCAGGTACTCATACTTCCACTTCCACTGATAACCGGTGACCAATACGTCTAATTCAGCATCGTCAGTGTCATAAATTTTCAACAACGTTGAGGTAGCAGGGAACGCCATGCCCACCAGAATGAAAAAGGGGATTATCGTCCAGGCGATTTCTACCTTGGTGCTCTCATGAAAAGTAGCCGGTGTCACACCGCGCGATTTGCGGTGATAGAAGATGGAGTAAAACATGACTCCAAAAACAATCACGCCGATAACGGTGCATATCCAAAAGATCAGCATATGCAGATCATAAATTTCTTTGCCGATATCCGTCACGCCAATCGGCATGTTGACCGAACTGATCTCGCTGTCGACGGTGGCAGCCGCCATCGTTGCAGCGCTCATCAACATCAGCACAGGACTAAGCGCGAGCGTGCTCAGCTGCTTCGCTTTAAAATCCATCCCCGTGTCTCCATTCTATAAATTCTGTGTTCAAAGCTGCCAACCCGACCTGTGTCGCCCACTGTTTACGTTCACGCACGGTTTGCGTAGAAACGATCATTTGAGGACTGCCCAGTGCGTATTGATATGTCGCCAGAGGTATCCCTTTATTACGGCTCTTGGCCAGGGCTTTTGACTGGTTAGGTTTGCCAGCTGATTTGTGTTCCTCGCTCCTGTACCCCAAAGGGTGTCGGGGAGCGCGCGAATTATAGCGGAACTGCTCACCAAAATCATACATAGATGCACCCTTTGTGGGGTTTTAACAAAGTTTCGAACCACGCGCATTTTATGCTGCTGCACTCCCCAGGATGGGGCAAGTTCGCGGCTCCACCGGGTAGTAATTTGACTATTCTGTACTAGCCTCAATCCGACCTTTACTACAAATGCACTGCGCGCCTTTATGAATCAACCTCTGATCCGCGAGCTTATCGAAATCGCTGTAGAGCAAGAGTCGAAGCACGGCCGCCTCAATACGGTGCTCAGACAGCGGCTCCCTGAGCTCGAATCAGCGCTGGTTCTGCCAGCCGATGCCCCCGTTGCCGCACTCGTGCGCTTCGTGACTCGCTATATCCGCAGCGTGCCCAGCTGCTTACGGCTCGTTACAGCGGTCAGCAAGCGGCAGGGTTTCTTCGAATATGCCGCGCCGTTTATTCGCCTTGCAGAGGACTATTTCCTACAGCCGCCCGATGAAGTAGGAAAAAGCGAAGGCCTCGAAGCTCTATTAGATGAGGCTTTTCTGGCCCATAGGCTGCTAGAAGAGGTGAATGATAGCCATATCAAACACCTGCAGCGCCCGCTACTGCCATTTGATATGACTGAAGCGAATATCATCGTCCACCACCTGATCGGTGATGACCTGGCAACACGCCTTGAGCAACTGGTGGACTACACGGCCAGCGGGCTACTGCGGCATGAGCGCGCATGGCAAACCGTTAAGGCGGGAGCAACTTCTGGCTATCCAGAGCTGAAAAGACAGGAACTGGCGCCGCAACTGGAAGAAATCCGGCTAAGATTGGCCTCATGACCCCGCTGCCTGGCACGCACACGTGGTATCTCAAACAAAAACGTCGGCTCGGCGATTACTCTTCATTGTCATTAGGTTGCTTTTTTTGTGATGCGCTGGGGTCCACCAGTTTCACCGCCTCGGCTGGCGTCTCTATGCGTCGCGCCGACGCTCTATTGACCCTGGTGGGCACCTCGGTGGAATGTTGAGGCGTTTGCGCCGTAGGTCTAGCTTCTGAAAACCCACAACTGATGCAATGGCGCGCATCAGAATCGACTTCAACCACGATTTTATCCATCAAGCTACAACGCGGACAAACGGCGCCGGCAATAAAGCGGCGCTTTGGCGGGCTTTTGTGCATGGTTACTCTCTAATTTTGGCTGGCAAGCAAAAACAATGGCCGCTATTGTACCAGCCAGGCAACCCCGTAGAGATCTTGAAATGCAGCACCATACAGCCCAGAGTGTTCGGCGTTTTGCGGGCCACAGCCCCACGCTGGGCCACCGCGTATTAATAGACCCCAGTGCAGTGGTACTGGGAGATGTCACTCTCGGTGATGATGTTTCAGTTTGGCCACAGGTGGCAATTCGCGGTGACATGCACACCATTACTGTCGGTGCTCGCACCAGTATTCAGGATGGCTGCATACTGCATATCACGCATGCTGGGCCATACAATAAAGATGGGTGGCCACTCACTATTGGCAGCGATGTCACTATTGGCCATAACGCGGTGCTACACGGTGCCCACGTAGGAAATCGCGTACTGGTCGGCATGGGCGCCATTGTCATGGACGGTGCCGTTGTCGAGGATGATGTAGTGATAGCCGCCGGGGCACTGGTAACACCAGGCAAAACGCTCAGTAGCGGTTTTCTGTACGCCGGTAGCCCGGCCCGACAAATGCGCGCATTAACAGAAAAAGAGATGGATTATTTTGTCTACAGCGCAAAGAACTACGTGCAGCTCAAAGACCAACATATCGACGCTTTGGAACCAGGCTGAGCTCAACACCCACAGCGGCAAGGCCATCGATCAGGCCGCTTCGATGGCCTCTCGAATCTGATGGATCACCGGCCGGGTCTCCGGGCGTACATGGCGCCAGATATGAAAAGATTCGGCAGCCTGCTCAACTAACATCCCTAGCCCATCGGCTACCGCCCAGGCAGCATGATGTGCAGACCAGCGCATAAACGGCGTAGGTTCAGCGCCGTACACCATGTCGTAGCAACAACTTTTTTCGGTCAGCAGTGTGCTGGGCAGCTCGGGCATTTCACCAGAGAGACCAGCGCTGGTGGCGTTAATGATTAGATCAAACTGACGCTCGGCGATAGCGTCATAACCACCGCCCTCCAGTGGCCCCAGATCAGCAAACTCTTTCTCAAGCGTTGTGGCTCGCTCTTTGGTTCGATTGACAACGAGCACCGAAGAGGGCTTTTCGCGCAACAGAGGCTCAAGCACCCCGCGGGCCGCACCACCAGCACCCAACAGTAATATCCTGGCAGACTGCACCGTCCACCCCAGATTAGCCACCATATCTCTGACTAGCCCCACGCCATCCGTGTTGTCGCCTTCAATCTGTCCCTGCGCGTTTCGCGTCAGCGTGTTAACGGCGCCAGCACGGGCAGCTCGCTCACTCAGACGGTCAGCGAATTGAAAAGCGTTTGGCTTAAAAGGAACGGTGACGTTCAAACCCGCACCGTCACCGTCAAAGAACCGCTGCGCGGCTTCTTCGAACCCGTCCAGGTCGACCCGTACCGCGCGATACTGCATGTCCTGTCCACTTTGCTCGGCAAAGAGGCCGTGTATCGCAGGAGATTTACTCTGTTTAATAGGGTTGCCGAAAACAGCATAGCGTTGGGTGTCTGTCATAGAGAAGAGCCGCCCAGTGGAGATGGCTTAAGCCAGTCCCTCGCCTGTAAATACACCGTCGTCAATTTTTCTTCTTCGGAACCGGGCTCTGGAGAATACTCATACTCCCAGCGCACCAGAGGCGGCAGTGACATCAGAATAGCCTCGGTGCGGCCACCAGACTGCAACCCAAACAGGGTGCCTCTATCAAACACAAGATTGAACTCAACATACCGCCCGCGACGATAGAGCTGCCATTGTCTTTCGCGTTCTGCGTATGGCGTGTTTCGGTTGCGCACAACAATCGGCAGATACGCTAACAGGAATGAGTCGCCAATAGCGCGCATGAAAGCAAATGACTGATCAAAGCCCCACTCACTCAAATCATCAAAAAAGAGCCCGCCGACGCCGCGTGGTTCATTGCGATGGCCCAGGTAGAAATAATCGTCACACCACTTTTTAAAACGCGGATACACATCCTCGCCAAAGGGTTTGCAGGCATCGCTCGCCACCTGGTGCCAACTCACGCAGTCTTCTTCACGCCCATAGTAAGGCGTAAGGTCGTAGCCGCCTCCGAACCACCATATTGGATCCTCGCCTTCTTTCTCTGCTACGAAAAAACGCACGTTGGCATGAGAGGTGGGTACGAAGGGGTTGTGTGGATGAATCACCAACGACACGCCCATAGCCTGAAAGCTACGGCCCGCTAGCTCCGGCCTGGCAGCCGACGCAGAAGGGGGAAGGTTCGCGCCATACACATGGGAAAAATTAACGCCGGCTTTTTCGAACACCGCCCCATCGGTCAGCACGCGCGAGCGCCCGCCGCCACCTTCTGCGCGATCCCACTCATCGACAAGAAACTCGGCCTTACCATCTTCGGCTGCCAACGCGTTACAGATGCTGTCTTGCAGCTGCAGGAGGTAGGCTTTTACTTCCTCAATTTCAACAAGGTCGGCTAACTGCATGCCACAAATCCTGAGGGGGCGGCCCTATATGAAGAGGCGCGCATTATACCCATGGCAGACGAGTCTTTACTAAGCACGTATCGTCTCTCCACTAATAAGATCTCTAATTGTTGTGGGTGCAGAGGAGTCGCCGAGGCGGCCCGGCAATACAAAGTCGACCCTATGGCCAAAATATCGACGCACCTGAAAGGCCTGTTTTGCGGGTAGTGCTCCGGCAGGATTGGCCGAGGTGGATACGAGAGGCCCATGCCAGGCATCACACAACGCAGCAACTGCGATGTGAGCGCTCACTCTCACCGCAACGCTCTTAGAATCGCCGCTTATCCAAGCAGGCACACGCCCACGATGGGGCACCAGCCAAGTGGAAGGCCCCGGCCAGGACGCCTCGAGAAGCTCGCGCTGCGTTGTTGTAACGTCATCTAGCAAGAAGGCCAGCTGATCGATTGTGGAGGCCACCAGTATCAAACCCTTTGCCACCGGCCGACGTTTTACGCTCAGCAAATTCGAAACCGCCAGCGCATCAAATGGGTCGCAGCTCAGCCCCCACACTGCCTCTGTTGGACAGGCCACAAGGCCGCCGTCATAGAGAGCGCCCATCGCACTTGCCAAATGAATAGGAGAAGGAGGCATAAATAGTCACAGAAACCGTTGGCCAATCGACGGCGCAATTTAAACAAGCGGGGCGACGTTGGCAAGATAAAACCGCGCGGGGTTAAACCCTCACATAGCCACCATCACTGCGCGCGACACGGCCAGAAACTTCCAGCCCACTGAGGACTGAAAGAACGGTGTTAACCGGCAACCCGCTGGCCTGCGCCAGTTCATCAAGCGCAGATGCATCATAGCCTAGCAGTGCCAGAATCAATGCTTCATTTTTTGATGTAGGCAAACCCAGGCCGGCCTCAGCGGCGTCCTGTTTCAGAGCAGTCACATCATCGCTGGAACGCTGACTTTCACGTTGGTGCTGAGAATACAAAGGGCCGAGCTCGTCCACTATATCGTGAACATCTAGCACCATTTTGGCGCCATCTCGCAGCAGCTGCAGACAGCCTTTGCCACCTTCGTGGAGCATAGACCACGGCAGCGCAAATACCTCCCGCCCCTGCTCGTTCGCTGTACGGGCGGTAATGAGAGAGCCGCTTTGCAGTGCCGCCTCGACCACCAAAACGCCAAGAGACATGCCACTGATAATGCGGTTTCGCTGAGGAAAGTTTCCCTTACGCGGCGGCGTGCCCGGGGGGAACTCGGTAACGACACAGCCAGATGAAGTAACCTCAGTGGCCAAGCCTCTATGTCTATACGGGTAAATCGTATCTATACCGGTAGCGGTAACGGCCACGGTTGTACCCTGGCACCCAATGGCACCTTGATGTGCTGCTCCATCAATCCCGAGCGCCAGGCCCGAACAAATGCTCAAACCTGACTGACTAAGCTGGCTGGCCAGCAAACGGGTAACACGCAGTGCTGCCACACTGGCTCTGCGACTCCCCACGATGGCAAATTGCGGCTGCGCAAGAGCAGCTACGTCTCCACGGACATAAAGCTCAGGAGGCGGATCATGTATTTCTCTAAGTAGAGGAGGGTAGCGATCATCGCCAATAGCGATAAGAGAAAAGCCCACCGCCTCGGAAGAGGCGGTGGGCGGTTGTGCTGTCTTCATACGTCATCCTTGAAGTAATGAAGTGAGGTTTACATTTCTAGGGGTTCTTAACCTTGTCCAAAAGCTTGAGAGGCCGGCTCGCTTTAATGATGATGGCGTAGCTTGCCTTTTCGAAGACTTCAAACACCAGCGCCAGACCTGCGCGGGTATCAGGGAGCAACACATTTTCTTCGGCGACTTTATCGTACACCAGCTCGCCCGCCTGATAGACAGCAACCACGTCTCCAATCGCCAGGCCTTCTCTGTCGCCTCTGTTGATTACGACAATACTCATTTCGCCGACCTGTGTAACGCCGCCGTGCACAGAAATCATCAGTGCGCCTTCAAGCTCCACTGAAGGTGGCTTGGGATGGAAGGTTGCATCAAGTATCCGTTCTTCCAAAGGCAATAGCCGATCACCAAGACGGACCTCTTCTGCTACCCGTGTAACCTCTAGTTCGACAATGTCTTCTGCGTTACTGGTGACCATTCGCGCATTGCCGATATCCTGAGCCTGATACCCCAGCAACTCATTTGTTTTTGGGTCGTAGTACGTTTCGCCAGCGCGGTAAATGCCATAAGAGCGCTCATCGTCAGGGAAAAAACCACGGCCGAACACTCTGTCGCCAGGGCCGCTGATAAGATGCATTTGGTCGCCTGCGACTACATAAGCAGAATTGTTGAGCTCTCCAGCATCCATAATGCGATGACGAAGCAACCAGGGGCCAATTTGATCCAGCGGAATAACTGGAATCGCAAGGTCGAGTGGGTCAACCCGCATGTTGGGCGATAGTTTGACGTTGCGGCCACGACGCAGGCGCAAACGGGGCTTGCCATCAACCCACACCAAATACAATTCATCGCCTGGGAAAATGAGGTGAGGATTATCAATTTGAGGGTTTACATCCCATAGCTCTGGCCACAACCATGGCTGTTCGAGATACATGCCTGAAATGCCCCAGAGAGTATCGCCTTTTTTAACGATATAGGTCTCAGGCATATCCTTATTCAGCGCCACGGCTGCCTGGGTAATGCCGCTGAACAATAGCGACACCAGCAGCAGTCCAACCGCTAGTAACTGTCTCTTCATGGTATACGTCCCTATATGGCTTCTTTTATTTCAGCCAATTTATGTTTCTATTTATTGCAGCGGTTATGTACTGCTGTTTTATTCTGTACTTGTTTTGTACTTGTGCTGTGCTTGTTCTGTGTTCGCCTGTATCTCTTCGCTTGCGCTTCATCTTTAGGTTGAAGCTAGGCACCCCGTATTCACAAGCGGTATACTTGCCACAGTTTGCTGCCACGGTTACAGGGTGGCAACCCCAAATGTTATTAATTCACGCAGCCAATTTCGGCCACTTTTAGAGCCCTTTTGACCATGGCAGTACTGGAAATACTGGAATTTCCCGATCCCAGATTACGCACCACAGCGACCCCGGTTGAGAGCGTCAACGATACAACTCGCACGCTCATCGACGACATGTTTCAAACCATGTATGCAGCGCCTGGCATCGGGCTGGCGGCAACCCAAATCAACGTGCACAAGCGCGTCATTGTCATTGATATTTCAGAAGACCAAAGCGAGCCTTTGGTCTTCATCAACCCAGAAGTCACCGTGCTGGACGAAGCACTCAGCGAGTATGATGAGGGCTGCCTGTCGGTGCCCGGCTACTATGAAACAGTAGCCCGCCCCGGGGCCATATCGGTTACCGCCCTGGGCCGCGATGGAGAGTCATTTACCCGTGAAGTCGATGGCCTTCTAGCAACCTGCCTGCAGCATGAAATTGATCATCTCAACGGCAAGCTGTTTGTGGATTATCTCTCCTCTTTGAAACGGCAGCGTATCCGCAAGAAGTTAGAGAAAGACCACCGACAACGCGCAAATAGCGCATGAGCCAAGCTCCTTTGCGCCTTCTTTTTGCAGGCACCCCGCCATTTGCGGCCATTCATTTAAAGCACCTCATTGATAGTAAGCACCAACTTACGGGCGTCTACACGCAACCTGACAGGCCCGCGGGCCGAGGCAAGAAGCTGCAAGCCAGCGCCGTTAAGCTTGTCGCTCAGGAGGCAGCCATCCCAGTGTGCCAACCGGCCACTCTGAAGACACCTGAGGCTCAGGCAGAGCTGGCCGCATTTGAGGCGGATGTACTCGTCGTTGTGGCCTACGGCTTGATACTCCCTGCCGCCGTGCTCGATGCGCCGCGCCTGGGCTGCCTGAATGTGCATGCTTCTTTACTTCCTCGCTGGCGCGGCGCCGCTCCCATTCAACGCGCCATTGAGGCTGGGGATCAAGAGAGCGGGATCACCATAATGCAGATGGATGAAGGGCTTGATACCGGGGATATTCTCGCGATGCAGCGTTGCGCAATTACCCCCCAAATGTCCTCCGCTACACTGCATGACTCACTGGCAGAACTGGGCGCTCCCCTGCTTCTGAGCGTACTCAACGACCTGGAAAATCATCAGGCAAACCGGCAGGCTCAACCTACAGAAGGGGCCACTTACGCACACAAGATTCTAAAGCCTGAAGCCGCTATAGACTGGACCCTTTCAGCCGCCACCCTAGACACCAAAATCCGCGCATTTAACCCCGCGCCCATTTGCTTTTCGACGCTCGCAGGCGAACGGCTTCGCATTTGGCAGGCCAAACCTGTAACCAACGCAGTTGAAGCCAAAGACTCGGCCAGCGGCACACTAACACCCGGAACAATAGTACAAGCGGATGTGGGCGGGCTGGTGATTGCTTGCGGAACCGGCCTTCTCGAAATAGAGCGGCTACAACTCCCTGGAGGCAAACAACTGTCCGCCCAGGACGTGCTGCGTGCAAAACAGGCGCTATTCACGGTTGGCCAAACGTTTGACGCTCCTGCGGTAAGTGCAAGCTAATGGCGAGTAATGATGTTCGCGGCATCGCCGCACAAACCATCGCTAAAGTGTTTGAAGGCCAGTCACTAAACAGCGCATTGCCCTGGGGTTTAGATAAAGTGGAGGCATCAGAGCGCTCCCTACTCCAGCAACTGTGCTACGGGTCTCTGCGAGAGGCACCTAAGCTATTGGGCCTACTTGAGCCGCTGCTGGATAAACCGTTAAGGCGCAAAGATGCAGATGTAGAAGCACTATTACTGATCGGCATCTATCAACTCCTGTCGATGCGCATACCTGACCATGCCGCAGTCGCGCAGACAGTAGACGCCATCAAACATTTGAAGAAACCCTGGGCTCGCAGCCTCACCAATGCAGTGCTACGTAGCTTTCTTCGTGAGCAGGAAGCGCTGCTGGACAGTTTGGATGAGGCCACAGCAGCAAGCCACCCAGCGTGGCTATTTGGCAAAATTCGCAAGCAGTGGCCTTTGCACTGGCAAGCCATCGTGAGCGCCAACAACGCCCAGCCGCCGATGACATTGAGGGTGAATGCCGCCCGAGTATCGCGAGCCGGCTATTTAGAGACACTTGCCGCGGCGGGGATCGACGCCGCCGCCGGCACCCTAAGCGCACAGGCAATCACACTTCGCCAACCGTTAGACGTTGAAGCTTTGCCCGGTTTTGCTCAGGGCGATGTAAGCGTTCAGGATGAAGCGGCACAGGTGGCGGCTCACTTCTTAAATGCTCAAGCTGGAGAGCGCATTCTTGATGCTTGCGCAGCACCAGGCGGTAAAACCTGCCATGTGCTTGAGCTCCAACCTGGCCTGGAGGTATTAGTGGCCGAAGATATCAGTGCCGAACGGCTCGAAAAGGTATCAGAAAACCTCAGCCGGCTTGGCTTGAGCGCAACACTGGCAGCGGCAGACGCAGGTGAAGCTCCGCAGACATCTCAGACAGCGCCGCAGGCCCCTCAAACAGAATCACCCGCATTATTTGATCGAATTCTGGTGGACGCACCCTGTTCTGCATCAGGCGTAATCCGGCGTCACCCTGACGTCAAAATTCTGCGCCAGCCCGAAGATCTCCAATCCTTCGCTGCACAACAACTGCGGATACTGCTAGGCGTTTGGCCGCGGCTAAAAAAAGGCGGCACGCTGCTGTACGCCACTTGTTCAATCTTAAAAGAAGAAAACCAACAAGTAGTGGATGCATTTAGAGAACAAACGCCTGATGCCAGCATCGATCCCATCACAACCGGTTTCGGCGAAGCGATAAACGGCGCCTTACAACTCATTCCCCATGCGCAGGGGAGTGATGGATTGTTTTATTGCCGCCTGATACGCAATTAATTAGCAGGGCAATGCCTCTCTCATCCGTGCAAAGAGTTGTGCACAATTACGCCCCCACAGAACTTACAATCCGCGAGCGGTTTCTTTACTGTGCTTACATTGCTAGCGCCCGCATACGCATAACCCAATAAGAGCTCATTGAGCCATGAAGATCATCATTCTCGGGGCTGGCCAGGTAGGCGGCACACTCGCCGAGCACCTGGCCAACGAACAAAACGATATCACCGTAGTCGATACTGACGGCGACAAACTGCGCTCGCTGCAAGACAATTTGGATATAGGGACGGTGGCAGGTGAAGCTTCACATCCCAGCGTACTGTACCGAGCCGGCGCTGAAGATGCCGATATGTTGATTGCTGTTACCAGCAGCGACGAGATCAACATGATGGCCTGCCAAGTGGCGCACACTCTGTTCAATACGCCCACCAAAATTTCGCGGGTACGCTCGCCCAATTATCTCAGCTATTCAGAGCAACTCTTTACACGCGAGCATGTTCCGGTTGATGTCATTATTGGCCCCGAGCAATTAGTAACACAGAATATTCAACGACTCATCGCCAACCCCGGTGCGCTGCAGGTGCTCGATTTCGCCGACGGTAAAGTGCAATTGGTGGCCGTTCGCGCTTACCACGACGGGCCCATTGTTGGGCACGAGCTTGCCGATATTCGCAAACACATGCCCAATGTGGACACGCGAGTCGCTGCTATTTTTCGACGCGACCGGCCTATCATCCCCGAGGGCGACACCGTCGTTGAGGTGAACGATGAGGTTTTCTTCATTGCCGCAAAACCAAACATCAAAGCGGTAATGTCTGAGCTACGCAAAGTAGACAAGCCCTACAAGCGCGTGATGATTGCAGGTGGCGGTAACATCGGCGCCACTCTCGCGCAAAAGTTAGAAGATAACCTCCAAGTCAAAATCATTGAAAAGTCCTATAGCCGATGTCGCGTACTGTCTGAGCGACTAAAGCGCTGCATCGTACTCAACGGCAGCGCTTCAGAGCCGCAGCTATTGGTGGCCGAAAACATTGAGTCTATGGATGTGTTTTGTGCCCTTACCAATAATGATGAATCCAACATCATGATGTCTATGTTGGCCAAGCGGATGGGAGCCAAGAAAGTCATTACGTTGATTACCAACCCGGCGTACGCAGAGCTCGTTGGCGACGAAATCGATATTTCTATTTCCCCGCAGCAAATTACCATCGGCAGTTTGCTCACTCATGTGAGGCGTGGGGATATTAGTAACGTGCACTCTTTACGACGCGGCGCCGCAGAAGCCATCGAGGTGATTGCACACGGTGATTCCTCTTCCTCAAAAGTGGTAGGCCGACGGTTGGATGAAATTCAGCTGCCTGAAAGCGTCACCATCGGTGCAATTGTACGCAACGATGAAGTATTGATAGCGCATCGTCATATTGTTGTGGAGCCTGACGACCACGTCATTCTGTTTCTCGTTGACCGCGGCAAGATCAAAGCCGTAGAGAAACTGTTTGCCGTTGGCCTCGGATTCTTTTCCTAGGGCTGCGCTTTGCATTTTTCCGTCATTTTTAAAATTCTTGGTGTGCTGCTGATGCTCTTCAGCATTGCAAACTTGCCACCGTTACTGCTTGCGCTGTTTGCCGGTGAAAATACGGTGTCTGGCTTTCTAGCGGCGATGGCTATTACGTTTTTTTCTGGTTTGTTTCTTTGGCTACCAACACGCAATGCAAAACATGAGCTAAGAATACGTGATGGATTTCTAGTGACTTCGCTGTTTTGGACTGTACTGGGGCTATTTGGTGCACTGCCCTTTGCCTTAAGCCCCGGCCTCGACCTAACCCCAACCGAAGCTGCCTTCGAATCCATTTCTGGATTAACAACCACAGGCGCTACCGTTATTGTGGGCTTAGACGCATTACCGCAATCCATTTTAATCTACCGACAATTACTACAATGGCTGGGCGGCATCGGTATTATCGTTGTCGCCGTGGCAGTACTGCCTATGCTCGGTATTGGCGGCATGCAGCTTTACAAAGCCGAAACACCAGGGCCATCCAAAGACACCAAGCTGACCCCGCGCATCACAGAAACCGCTAAAGCGTTGGCCTCGGTTTACATTGGGCTAACGATAACCTGCGCACTGGCATACTACCTAGTCGGCATGTCAGGGTTTGATGCCATCGCGCACGCGCTGTCGACTGTAGCGATAGGCGGGTTTTCTACGCACGATGCGAGCATGGGGTTTTTCGAAAACGAAAGCGTTCTCGTTGTTTGCAGTGTGTTTATGACAATCTCCGCCGTCAATTTTGGGCTGCACTTTCTAAGCTGGCGGCGGCGCACTATCTGGGTCTACGCCAAAGACTCCGAAACAAAGTTTTTCCTTTCGGTTTTGGCCATTTGCATCTTTATCACCTGCGCGTACCTAATGATTACCAGCACACTGCGCCCGGGGGATTCTTTAATACACGGTGTATTTCAGGCTATCTCTATTACCACCACCACAGGCTTTGCCACACAAGACTTCGCGGCATGGCCTTCTTTTCTTCCCGTCATGCTGTTGATGTTTTCGTTTATGGGCGGTTGCGTAGGGTCAACCGGGGGCGGGATGAAGGCAATGCGCATTATGCTCATTTACAAACAGGGCGTGCGCGAATTAAAGCAACTGATACACCCCAATGCCGTCATCCCACTTAAGGTTGGGCGCAACCGCGTTGAAGCATCTGTCGTCAGCGCTGTTTGGAGCTTTTTCGCTGTTTACACAACATGCTTCATCATCATTATGTTGCTTTTGATGGCGACCGGCCTGGATTTTACAACCGCATTTTCTGCCGTTGCTGCTGCGTTAAACAACCTCGGCCCTGGCCTGGGTGATGTCGCGGCTAACTACGGCTCTATCAGCGAGTTTGCCAAAGCACTACTTTGCTTCACGATGTTGCTGGGGCGACTAGAAGTTTTTACGCTGCTGGTATTGTTTACGCCGATGTTCTGGCGGCTTTAGGGGCCTTACTTCACCAGACCGCGATGTTTGCGCACAGCCTCATAGGCTGACTGAATTTCCTGCGAGCGCTCGGTAGCCCCCTTTATCATTGCCTCGGGCACCCCTTTGGCAATCAGCTTGTCAGGGTGATGTTCGCTCATCAGCTTTCGATAGGCGCGCTTTAGGCCTTTGTCATCCACCGTGGAGTCGACACCCAGCGCAGCATACGCCGCCTCTATCGACGTGGCTCTTGAGGTTTGCGCCGCTCCGCCAGCGCCAGAATGAAACTGCTGCTGTGCCTGGGCCATGTTAATCAAACGGTGCAGCGCCACGGCGTCAACACCCAGCTCGCGCGCTATGTTGATCAAAACTTCGCGCTCAACTTCATCAAGCTTGCTGTCGGCATGGGCCTGAGAAATCAGAAACAGAAGCAGTGTTTTAACAAGCTGGGGCTGACGCCCACAGGTAGCAATGAAGACCTTGGTGGCATCTTCAATTTTGAATGAAGGTGCTGCCCCGGCCTGAAACTGGGCTATGGCTTGTTTACGCTGCTCTGGCTGTAAGCCCAGCTGCAAAAATAATTGCTCGGCGTGCGCGACTTCAGCTTCGGAGATTCGACCATCGGCTTTCGCCAAATGGCCACAGAGTAGGAACGTAGTATCGAAGAAGGTGTCACGGACTAACTTGAGGTTTTTTGGTGAAGCGAGACGAAATACCTGAAATACACCCCGGTCAAAAGCGTGGCCACCCAATAATCCAAGTATCAGGCCGAAAAAGCCGCCAGCCAAAAACCCTAAAATTCCACCTATCAGTTTTCCGTACAACAGACGCCCCGGGCGATTTCACTTTTGACTAAAGCGCGTATTATGCCGCCTTAAGAGACTGTATAATAGGCGGCTTTTTGCAAGCATCCAGTAGGTAGGCCCGTGATGAATAGCGAAGTTAATGTAGAAGATAGCGCATCCAATTCTACGCTGACGTTTCAAGAGATCATTCTCAAACTGCAAGAGTTTTGGGCGCAGCATGGCTGCGTTGTCTTGCAGCCTTTGGATATGGAAGTGGGCGCAGGTACCTTTCATCCCGCAACATTTTTACGAGCCGTTGGCCCTGAAAGCTGGAATGCTGCGTACGTACAGCCTTGCCGGAGGCCTACCGACGGCCGGTATGGCGAGAACCCAAACCGCTTGCAGCACTACTATCAGTTTCAGGTTGCACTAAAGCCTTCACCGCCTGAAATCCAAAGCTTGTATTTAGAATCGTTAAGCACGCTGGGTATAGACTCTGCCATTCATGACATTCGCTTCGTTGAGGACAACTGGGAGTCACCCACCTTGGGCGCATGGGGCCTGGGTTGGGAGGTATGGCTCAATGGCATGGAGGTGACGCAGTTCACCTACTTTCAGCAAGCTGGTGGATTAGAGTGTTATCCGGTCACCGGCGAAATTACCTACGGCATCGAGCGAATCGCCATGTATCTACAAGGTGTAGATAGCATCTATGATTTGCTGTGGGCAGACACGCCCAATGGCCGCGTAACGTATGGCGACGTGTTTCATCAGAATGAAGTAGAAATGTCTAAGTACAACTTTGAAGAAGCTGATGTGCCTGCTTTGTTTAGCTACTTTGACCAGTGCGAAAAAGACGCTCTACGCCTGGTAGAAAAAGGCCTGCCTCTTCCTGCCTACGAGATGGTGATGAAAGCGTCCCATGCCTTTAACCTGTTGGATGCGCGACACGCCATCTCCGTTACCGAGCGGCAACGATTCATACTTCGCGTTCGTACACTGGCCAGAGAAGTCGCACAGGCGTATCTGCTCTCGCGGGCGGCGCTGGGTTTCCCAATGGCCACCCAACCTCTGCGTGACGAAGCACTGGCCAAACTAGAAGAAGAGGCAAAGGCATCATGAGTACCGCAACACTGCTTATTGAGTTGGGCACCGAAGAGTTGCCACCCAAAGCATTGCACGCGCTTGGGGTAGCATTTGCCGATGGTGTGGTAAATGGTCTCAATCAGCGTGATCTAACGTTGGGGAAGTTCGAGTGGTTTGCGTCACCGCGACGGCTTGCGGTGCTCATTAGCGACGTGCCATTACGCGGCGCCGATAAAGACCTCGAACTACTGGGCCCGCCGGCAGACAAAGCCAAAGATGCTGATGGCAATTGGACGCCAGCCGCAGCCGGCTTTGCCAAGAAGCAGGGCATCGCACCGGAGGAGCTTGCCGTTATTGATACACCAAAGGGTGAGCGGCTGGGTGTAAAACGAACAGAGGCTGGCGTAAACACGGCGCTATGCATAGAAGCGGTAATCAACGAGGCCATTGCTGGCCTGCCCATTCCACGCCGGATGCGGTGGGGTGCAAACCGCGTCGAGTTTGTTAGGCCCGTTCACTGGGTCACCGCCATGCTGGGCGAACAAACACTAGAAGGCGAGGTATTGGGTCTGAAATACGGTAATACCACGCGCGGGCACCGATTCCATTCAGCGGGTGAGTTAACGCTCAGCAAGCCTGAAGAATATGAGGTTGTCTTATCTTCAGCGAAAGTGATCGCTCACTTCGATAAGAGAAGGGCACGTATTGTCGAGAGCGTTAACGCGGCAGCCGATGCACTGGGCGCCGTGGCTGTCATTGAAGAAGATTTGCTCAACGAAGTGACTGGGTTGGTCGAGTGGCCGGTTGCGCTCGCGGGCTCCTTTGAGGAGCGCTTTTTGGAGGTTCCTGCGGAGGCGCTTATCTCCTCTATGAAGGAGCACCAGAAGTACTTTCATGTGGTGGATGAAGAGGGCAACTTAAAGCCGTACTTCATCACCGTGTCGAACATTGAAAGCACTGACCCAGCTCAAGTCATCGCGGGCAATGAGCGCGTTATTCGGCCGCGGCTGTCCGATGCGGCCTTCTTCTTTGAGACCGATAAGAAGACTCCGCTGGCTGACCGGCTGGTGAAGCTTGAGGGCATTGTCTTCCAGAAAAAGCTGGGGTCCGTGGCGGACAAAACGCGCCGGATTGCCTCTCTCGCCAAAACGCTAGCGACTGAAGTAGGGGCCGATGCTGCCTCAGCCGAGCGCGCAGCGCTGCTCAGTAAGTGCGATCTGGTCACCGATATGGTGCTCGAGTTTTCCGACATGCAGGGCGTTGCCGGTGCCTATTACGCTGAACACGATGGTGAAGCGGCGAGCGTCGCACAGGCAATCGCCCAACAGTATTGGCCAAAGTTCGCTGGCGACCAATTACCGGAGGAGCCTGTCGCGTGCGCCCTGGGCCTGGCCGATCGCCTCGATACTCTGGTCGGAATCTTCGGCATTGGGCAGGCGCCCACTGGCTCTAAGGATCCCTTCGCTTTGCGTCGGGCATCATTGGCTGTGCTACGCATTATTGTAGAGAAGGGCCTGGATCTCGATTTGCACCGCTGTGTCTCTGAAGCTGCCGCCGGTTTTGCTCATGGCGTTTTAGAAGAAGGAACCGTTGATGCCGTCTTCGCCTACATGATCGAACGCTTCCGCGCGTGGTACGAAGAAGACGCGATTCCTGTGGAAGTCTTTAAGGCCGTAACGGCCACTGAGCCTGTGCAGCCCTTGGACATTCATAGGCGCGTACTGGCAGTGCATGCATTCTCGCAGCTTCCAGAAGCCCAGGCATTGGCCGCAGCGAATAAGCGCGTTTCTAACATTCTGGGCAAGCTGGATGCTGGCCATCAGTTTGGCGAAGTTAGCACCAACTTACTCGCAGAAGCTGAAGAAAAAGGGCTCTCAAAGAGCCTCGAAGCACTTTCCAAAGAAAGCAGTAGGTCTTTATCGTCGGGAGATTATACAGCGGCTCTCTCAGCCCTCGCCGGCCTACGTGGGCCAGTTGATGCCTTTTTCGATGGGGTCATGGTAAACGCAGACGATGATGCTCTACGGAACAATCGCCTAAACCTCCTTAAGCAACTGCGTGATCAATTTCTAGCGGTGGCGGACATCTCACAACTCGCGGTCACCAAATAGTCTTTCTCATCAGGCGCGCCTGCGTGCCTGCTCGAAAAGGCGACAGATAAAACCAGAGCACCCACAGTTTTCCCCTGCTAATAACGGCTTTGATTTACACTAGGCGCTCACCCATGGAGAACGCCATGACACTCAATGCAGATACACTAATTCTCGCCGGAATGGCATTTGTCGTCTGCGTTATCATCGGCTTAATGGTGAGCGTTTTCCGCGGAGTGAGAGCAAGGCGAGCGCTCAGGAAAACCCGCAACAGGCTTGAGGAAGCGGTTCGCCATATCGCCGACCTCAACCAAACCATCGATCAATCTGAGCATGAGAAAGAACTGGAATCGGGGAGGGTGCAAGCCGAGCTAAGCTCGCTTCACACGCGCTTGGCTGACCGGGAGCAGACGCTGGCCGAGCAGCAATCAACGCATCAAAAACTCTCTGCCGAGAAAGACCAGCTGCGTGATAGCCTTGCCCAGCTGCAAGCTGACAACCGCGGGCAGAGCGTTGCACTAGAGCAAGTCCAGTTACAAAGACAGGAAAAGCTCTCTGAGCTGGCCGCCCTCAAGGTAGAGCATACCGACCTGGGCCAACGCTTGACCAGCGTACTCGAGGAACACGCCCACCTTCAGGCCCAACAAGCAGAGCGGGAAGAAAAACACAAAGATCAGCTCGCTCTACTCAATGAAACGAAAGATAACCTTAAGAAAGAATTTGAAAACCTCGCCAACAAAATATTCGAAGACAAAGGCAAGAGTTTCACTTCTACCAGCCAGGCCTCTCTCGAAGCGATGCTTAAACCGTTTCGAGAGCAAATCACCGGCTTTCAATCCCGGATAAACGAAGTCCACACCGAGTCGGTAAAAGGGAATGCAGCACTGGAATCTGAGATCAAAAAAGTCTTAGACGTCGGATTGGAAATGAACAGCCAGGCCAGCAACCTGACGACGGCATTAAAGGGTGATAAAAAGACCACTGGGAATTGGGGAGAAGCGCAGCTGCAAAGAACACTGGAGCTCGCGGGACTCCAGCAAGGCGAACACTACCAGACTCAGGCAGCATTTCGAGACGACGAGGGCAAACGCAAGCTACCCGATTTCATCATCATGCTACCCGACGGTAAAAACTTGGTGATTGATAGCAAAGTATCGTTAGTCGATTACGACCGAGCTATTGCGGCCGACACCGATGAGGAACGCACCGAAGCACTTAATGCGCATGCACAGGCCGTGCGCAATCACATTAATGATTTATCCTCCAAGGAATACGCAAACCTGCCAGACATGGGCAGCCCCGATTTTGTATTGATGTTTATGCCGGTAGAACCCGCCTACATTGAGGCCATGAAGCACAACAAGGACCTTTTCAATTATGGCTACGAGAAGGGAGTCGTCATGGTGTCGCACACCACTCTCATGCCGATACTAAGGACCGTCGCTAATCTTTGGATGGTTGAGCAAAGCAATCGCGAAGCAAAGGAAATTAGCAATCGCGCCGGGGAAATCTACAATCAGGTGTGTCTGGTCGCCGAGAGGCTACAAAAGCTGGGCAATACGTTGCGCGCAGCTAACAACCATTACAACGATACCGTGAGGGGGCTTGCTGGAAAGCAGGGCTTACACGGCAAGGTTGAACGTTTTTCTCAGGTCTCTAAAAAAGCGACTAAGTCGCTACCCACGCTAGAGCCCTTGCATGAGGAGATCGAGAGCGATCGCTTAGAGAGTCTGGGGTTAGAGGCAGAGGCCCCGTTGGAGCCCCCACCTGCAAGCAATGTGAAGCCGATACAACCAGAGCAAAAAACCTAGACGTCCAGGTTTGCCACCGCCAGTGCATTCTCTTCGATAAACTCCCGACGGGGCTCAACGTGATCACCCATCAATGTGGTGAAAATCTGATCAGCCGCTATGGCGTCGTCTATAGTCACTTTCAGCATGCGGCGAACCTCAGGGTCCATGGTTGTTTCCCAAAGTTGCTCAGGATTCATTTCTCCAAGGCCTTTGTAACGCTGGATGCTGTAACCCTTGCGCGCCTCATCCATCAACCAGTTTAGGCCTTCAGCAAAGCTGCGCGTCTCCAATACTTTCTCTCCGCGCTGAAAATAGCCGCCTTCTTCAATCAAGTTATTCAAGGTATCGCCAAGTGAGGTCAGGCTTCGGTATTCACCGGAAGAAAAGAACTCATGATGGTATTCCGTATCATGGTCAATGCCATGAGATGTCTGGCGGACAACCGGGAAGTAAAGCTGCCGCTCCTGATCCTTACGCACCAACACAGAGTAGCTGGTACCCTTGGCCGCCACGGTTTGTAAGCGCTCACTTAACTGCTCTGCAAAGGCCTGAACATCTGTCTCGTTTTGCATTTGCTCTACAGTAAGAGCTCCGCCGTAGACCATCTCCCACAACACTTCCGGTGCGTAGAGTCTGCTCAGGCGTTCGATTGTCGCCGCAACCGCCCGGTATTCTGTTACCAACTCTTCCATTCCCGAGCCTGAGATAGCAGGGGCATCAGGGTTTACAAACAAGGAAGTATTCTCAAGAGCCGACTGCGTCAGGTATTGCTGCAACGCTTCATCGTCTTTGAGATATTGATGCTGTTTGCCCTTGGCAAGCTTGTACAAAGGAGGCTGTGCGATGAATACATGGCCCCGCTCAATGAGCTCGCGCATCTGGCGGAAGAAAAAGGTTAGCAGGAGGGTTCTAATATGGGACCCATCGACATCCGCATCGGTCATGATAATAATGCTGTGGTAACGAAGCTTGTCAGGCTCGAACTCTTCCTTGCCGATGCCACAGCCCAAAGCGGTCACAATATTGCCCACTTCTGCGGACCCTAACATCTTGTCGAAACGCGCTTTTTCAACGTTAAGGATCTTGCCCTTGAGAGGGAGAATTGCCTGGTATTTGCGATTACGGCCCTGCTTAGCTGAGCCACCTGCAGAGTCGCCCTCCACCAAATACACCTCAGACAGCGCTGGGTCTTTCTCCTGGCAATCCGCTAACTTCCCCGGCAAACCAGCAATATCCAGAGCACCTTTACGGCGAGTCATCTCACGTGCTTTACGCGCAGCTTCGCGCGCTCTAGCAGCATCCAGCATCTTGCCGACAACCAGCTTCGCCTCGCCAGGGTTTTCCATAAGAAACGCATTGAATTCCGCGTTCATAGACTGCTCAACAGCGGATTTAACTTCTGACGAAACAAGCTTGTCTTTGGTTTGCGAGGAGAACTTTGGATCAGGGACCTTGACCGAAATGATCGCCGTTAGGCCTTCGCGGGCATCATCACCCGTTGTGCTCACTTTGGCCTTCTTAGCTAAGCCTTCTTTTTCGATATAGCTGTTTAAGCTACGTGTAAGCGCTGCGCGAAAGCCGGCCAAATGCGTTCCACCATCTCGCTGAGGGATATTATTGGTGTAGCAGAAGATGTTCTCCTGAAAAGCATCATTCCACTGCAAGGCCACCTCTACCCCAATACCGTCGTCTGTCTCGACCAAGAAGTGAAATGGCTTGTTAATAGGGGATTTATTCAAATTTAAGTAATCTACAAAAGCGCGCAGGCCACCTTCGTACTGGTAAGTCTCTTCCTTTCCAGAGCGCTCGTCTTTCAAAACAATGCAAACACCGGAGTTCAGGAAGGCCAGCTCACGAAGCCGCTTAGCCAGTTGCTCAAAATGGAATTCAATATTGGTAAACGTGTCGCCGGATGGCTTAAATCGCACCGCCGTGCCTGATGTCTCAGTTGAGCCAATTTCAGCCAAGGGCGCATCTGGCACGCCATGGCGGTAGGTTTGCTCATACATCTTGCCTTCTCGGCGGATGGTCAGTACCAGCTCCTCAGACAGGGCATTTACCACTGAAACACCCACACCGTGAAGGCCGCCTGAGACTTTATACGTGTTGTCATCGAACTTACCGCCTGCGTGCAGAACAGTCATAATGACTTCTGCCGCAGACACCCCTTCTTCATGCATTTCCGTCGGAATTCCACGGCCATCATCACTAACAGAGACGGACTCGTCTGGGTGGATAACGATATTGATAGCGTTACAGTGGCCGGCCAGCGCTTCGTCGATCGAGTTATCAACAAGCTCAAACACCATATGATGGAGGCCTGTACCATCATCGGTATCACCAATGTACATTCCTGGACGCTTTCGTACCGCATCAAGGCCTTTCAGGACCTTAATACTAGACGAATCATAGTTGCCGTCTTGCTCGTTGTTATCATCGCTCATAGTTGAAACTCTCAGTACTTTCAATACATCGTATTAGTGCTGGGCCGAGCTTATTGCCAGCTAATCCTAGCTGCATAGCAATTGATCAGCCTGCAGCTACCACCGACCCTTGTTCCACGTGGAACACTCCAAACGGACTGTTTGGAGGCCAAACAGACCGGATCTCATCTAACTTTACGCAGGTTATGAACACTTGGGCATCCATGTCCGCCAACCATTGGCATATAAGCCGACTATGGGCCTCATCTAGCTCAGACGGCAAATCGTCGATGAGATAAGTGCATGACCCCTTGCCAAGCTCTGTCATCATCTGGCCTTGTGCAAGCTTCAACCCGCATACCACCAGTTTTTGCTGGCCTCTCGACAGAGTCTCTGCGGCCCCATATCCAGCAGTCGTCACCCGCAAGTCTGCCCGCTGCGGCCCGGTATGCGTGTATCCCTGCTCTAAATCTGCCGATACGCCCTGGGCCAAAGCTTCGGCATAGCTCAGCTGGCGATCCCAGCCTTGCCGATAATGCAACTCTAGCTCTTCAAGCGAAGGGGCCAGGCTGGCCATAATGGCCCGAAAGCGCGGTGCCAGCTCTTTAAAGTAGTTTTTCCTGTAATCGCTAATAGCAGCGCCTGAAGCTGCGAGATCGCGGGTCCAGATATCTAATTCTTTGTTCGTCAGTTTACCACGGCGCAGCAGTTTATTGCGCTGTTTAATACAACGCTGAAACCTCTGCCATTCTGAAAAGAAGGCGTGTTCCACGTGGAACACCCCCCAATCCAAATATTGCCGCCGAGAGGAGGGCGAACCTGTTAACAGGCCAAATGTATCGGCATTAATCACCTGAAGGGGAAGCTGCTCAGCAAGCTCTGCTACGGTGCGAACGGGCTGGCCACCGACCTTGATCTGGGCCTGGCCGACCCTGTTTCTTTTAATACCCAACATTAGCGCTGGTTTATTAGTGGAGGGGGCAGCCAATGAACCATAAACAACACAGCTATCCTCGCCATGCGTGATAACCGACTTCACGCTATTACCGCGAAAGGAGCGCGCCATGCCGAGTAGGTGAATAGCCTCTAAAACACTGGTTTTGCCGCTACCGTTGATACCATAAAAAACGTTTACGGCTTCAAGCCCCTCAAGACTAACGTCCCGGAGGTTTCGAATTCCATCGATTTTCAGCTGGTTCAGGGCCACTCAACGCTGCTCGTGGCCCAGGTTTGTCGCAAAGCAGAACTGCAAAGAGAAAACGGCAGACCCCTACAATCGCATTGGCATCACTACATAGAGTGAATCGCCGTCTTCAGACTCTTCCAACAGGGCGCTGCTATTGGGGTCGGCGAGGGACAGCTTTATCTGCTCACCGCTTAACACACCCAGTACATCGAGGAGGTAACTAACATTAAAGCCTAATTCCAACGCTTCTCCCGCGTAATCTACAGAAACAGTTTCTTCTGCCTCCTCCTGCTCTGGGTTGTTAGCCACAATATCCAGCGTGTTATCCGCCAGTTTTAAACGCACACCGCGATACTTTTCGTTTGAAAGAATGGCTGTGCGAGTGAAAGCCTGCCGAAGCTCTAGCCTAGAACCCAGCACAACTTTGTCAGGCGAGCGTGGCAGAACACGCTTGTAGTCTGGAAACTTTCCATCGACCAGCTTAGAAGTGAATGTGAAATCATCTGTCATTGCACGAATGTGATTGCTGCCGATAACAATTGCGATATCCGCTGCATCATCCATAAGTAGGCGAGCGAGCTCCAAAACACCTTTCCGGGGCAAAATAACCTGCGCAGCTCCATCTCCATTAACGTCAAGCTTGTCCGCCAGTGTGCACATCGCCAGGCGATGGCCATCGGTTGCCACAACACGCAATTGGTTTTTATCCAGCTCCCAAAGCATGCCATTAAGGTAGTAGCGTACATCCTGCTGGGCCATGGCAAACCCGGTTCTATCGATTAACCGCTTTAACTGGCCCTGCTTCAGCGTCAGCTGATGCGTTCCTATGCTGTCTTCAACATTCGGAAACTCTCTAGCAGGCAAGGTTGAAAGCGTAAAGCGGCTGCGGCCCGACTTGACCGTGGCCTTACCATCCTTCAGCGAAAAATGAATATCGCTCCCTTCGGGTAACGACTTACAAATGTCGGCCAACTTTCTGGCAGGCACGGTGACTTCTCCCGCCTCTGTACTCCCTGATACCTGGAGTCTGCCTACTAACTCGACCTCCAGGTCGGTACCAGTCAACGAGAGACGGTCTCCTTCGAGCACCATGAGTACGTTGGCAAGAATAGGTAGCGTCTGGCGGCGCTCTACTACGCCGGCGACTAGGTTCAGAGATTTCAGGAGCGTATCCCGGGCGATGCTAAACTTCATAGCGGTGTGTTTCCTTCCCTAATGTTGCTGCTTTGTAATGCTGTTTTAGTACTGCTTTTTATATCGCTTCAACAACTATCTCCAATTGAAGCTCCCGAATATATGTCGTTTTATAAAGCTAGGTTTTGTTTTTTCATGTTGTGAGAGATCGCAACAAGTTCTTGTAATCTTCCCTTATATCGGAGTTAGTTTCACGAAGTTCCTTAATTTTTCGACATGCATGCAGAACTGTTGTGTGGTCTCTACCACCAAAACTGTCACCTATCTCTGGCAGACTATGGTTGGTTAGCTCCTTTGACAAAGCCATTGCCATTTGCCTCGGCCTTGCGACGGAGCGGCTGCGCCGACGAGACATCATGTCGGCTATTTTGATCTTGTAATACTCAGCGGCTGTACGCTGGATATTGTCCATACTCACCTGCCTATCTTGCAGAGCGAGCAGATCTTTAAGGCTATCTTTGATCAGCTCGATATCGATCGGCTTGCCGACGAAGTGAGCGCTCGCCATCACTCGCTTCAAGGCACCCTCTAGCTCTCTCACATTAGAGCGTATTCTCTGTGCGATAAAAAAAGCGGCGTCCGGTGGAAGATCAACCTTCGCTTCAGTCGCTTTTTTCATCAAAATCGCGACCCTTGTCTCGAGTTCAGGCGGCTCTACTGCAACCGTAAGGCCCCAACCAAACCGTGACTTTAGCCGCTCTTCAAGGCCATCTATTTCTTTCGGATAGCGATCACACGTGAGGATCATCTGCTGACCACCCTCCAACAGCGCATTAAACGTGTGAAAAAACTCCTCTTGAGAGCGATCTTTCTTGGCAAAAAACTGGATGTCGTCAATGAGTAGCGCATCAACAGACCGATAAAATCGCTTGAAATCGTTTATCGCATTTAGCTGAAGCGCTTTTACCATGTCGGCCACAAAACGCTCAGAATGCAAATACACTACTTTTGCTTCAGGGTTTTGCGCTTTCAACGCGTGCCCGACAGCGTGCATCAAGTGAGTCTTACCAAGCCCTACACCGCCATATAAAAAGAGCGGGTTATAGGAGTCTCCGGGGTTTTCAGCGACTTGTTGAGCTGCAGCCAAGGCAAGCTGGTTTGACTTACCTTCTACGAAACTCTCGAACGTGTAATTGTCAACCAACGAGTGCTGCTGGTGCGTAATCGACCCTTCAACCTCGACCCTTCGCGGAGCTTGAAAGCCAACGTCGCGAGTTACCGTACTTTCTCCAACGACACTGGGTGGGCTATTAAGAGGGCGTGCGGCTACGGCCCCGGAATTTGCCTGGCCAACTCTTTCTGGCGCGGCGAACGCCTGGACATTGTCTGACTGGGCATTGTCAACGACGAGCTCAGGAGCTGCAGACACTTGATCGGCTATCTGAGGTGCTAAACCCGCATCTCCAATATCGATGGAAACCTCAAGAACGCTGTCCGGGGCGATTTCTCGCACCAACTCCTGTATACGCTCTTGATACTTTTCAGCCACGAAGTCTTTGATGAAGCGATTGGGAGCAAACAGGATGACTGCGCTATCATTGCGCTGCGCAAACAATGGACGTATCCAGGTATGAAACTGCTGCGAGGGCAGCTCATCTCGTAACCGGTCTACACATTGTTGCCATACAATATCGGGCAAAAAAACCCCCAACCTAGAATTTACCCAGGAAATTAACTAATGATAATAACAATTGGTGTTTCAGATGGTCTGCATTGACCAGAGACAGAATAATACTCTCCAAAACCGCTGTTATCCACACAAATATCGCTAAGATATAAATTATTTTTATATAATTATTTCAACAACTTACGCATATTTAGCTCAATTATTAGGCACCTTCATCAAAACCCCACTTGGATAAGCATTTTTGTGTATAACGTGTTTATATCTTTTGAAAAAGATGTGTGTGAGTGGCGCAAGTCCCTGTTATCTCTGAGAATGCTGTATTTCTCACACCTCTTATCTTTCCTCAAGTCACCAGGACACAGAGCAGGAGTTAACGAACGAAAAAGGAGAAAAAAGGCGAGTGAAAAGGCATTCAACAAACGTTGAATTAGCCGCCACATTTCTCTAGAATGGCGCACCTTTTTTTGGCACAACCGCGCTTACACTACGCTAAACGCCTCGCGCCAAAAGACACTGAACAATTACTTGGAAGCATTACGATGAAAAGAACATTCCAGCCCAGCGTCATTAAGCGCAAGCGCACACACGGATTTCGTGCACGTATGGCTACTAAAGGCGGCCGCCATGTACTCAATCGCCGTCGCGCCAAAGGCCGCAAGAGTCTTTCTGCCTAACAGCTTTTGCCCGACGTGAACCCTCGGGCATCAAACACGCCTATTGACGCTCGTTTCGATAAGGCTAAACGGCTACTCAACGCAGCCCATTACAGCAAAGTTTTCGAAGAAAACGATGCTCGAGCATCACACCGTCACCTGTTGCTTCTAGGCCGATGCAACCAAGGCGAACACAACAGGCTCGGGCTGGTAGTTGCCAAAAAGCATGTTCGCCTGGCCGTACAGCGCAATCGCATTAAGCGGCTAGCAAGAGAAGTTTTCCGCAAGCTTCCTTCTCAACCGCCCACTCTCGATGTTGTACTGCTTGCTCGCAAGGGAATAGCCGAGTTGGATAATGAAGAACTATCCTCTATATTGCTGCAGCAATGGCAGAAGTTACAGAAACAAATAGCTAAAAACCGCTCTGATTAAACGTTATTGGAACACGCAATGCGCCGCATGCTGATCGCTATCATTTCTGCTTATAGAGCCTGCTTAAGCCCTTTTCTCGGTAACAACTGCCGCTTTTACCCCAGCTGTTCGCATTACGCTCAAGATGCAATTTCAGAGCACGGTGTAATCACCGGCTCCATTCTCGGCATAAAACGGCTTTGCAAATGTCATCCTTGGCACGAAGGTGGGGAAGACCCTGTGCCGCCTTGTACCAATAAACACAAGCACAAACACCACACTCTCTAATCTGACAATAGATATCTCTTATGGATTTGCAACGCACACTCCTTATAGGTGCCATGGTTTTTCTCTCCTTCATGTTGCTCACGGAGTGGGTAAACTTTAAAGAAGAGCGCAAAGTCACAGCCTCACAGGAAACGACTCGGCTGATAAACCGAGACACCCCAGAACAGCCCGTTGATAGGCCTGACACTCTGCCGGCCGTTGTAGCAGCAAGCGAAAATGAAGAGATACCGGCTGCGCCATCAGAAGACATCCCATCAGTGGTTGATAACGCTGCACAACAGGCGCAAGAAACGGCCACCGGTAACATTATTTTCATAAACACTGACGTTTTTGAAATAGCAATCGACCTGCTTGGCGGCGATATCGTTGAACTGGCTCTTACCAAACATCTAGCTCGCCAGGACAATCCTAACGATCCATTCGTACTTCTGGAGCAAAATGACCAGCTCGTCTATGTCGCACAAAGCGGACTGATTGGCACCAATGGTATAGATACCTCTGGCAGAGCCTCATTTAAAACAACACAAGCCCGTTTTGAGTTAGCAGAAAGCCAAGACTCACTGAATGTAGATTTGCTTTGGGAGGGTAGCGGCGACGTAAATGTTATCAAGCGCTTTACGTTCACACGAGGCGATTACTTAATCAACGTCGAATACCTGATCGAAAATAACGGTAGTGAGCGCTGGAAAGCGAATTTATTTGGACAAATAAAACGCGACAGCCGACAGCCCCCGGCAGCAGAATCCGCAGCTATGGGAATGCAGCCTTTTCTGGGCTTCGCCATCACTCAGCCTGATGACCGATTTACAAAATTCGATTTTGAAGACGTAAGAGACGAGCCTTACAAAGGCCAGCTTCCTGGCGGTTGGATTGCTATGATTCAGCACTACTTTTTAAGTGCATGGATACCCAACTCAGATCAGACTCATAACTACAGTGCAAGGGCTACCAGTAGCGGCTACAACATCGGTGGATTTACAACGCCGGCACTGGTTCTGGACCCAGGTAATTCAGGAAGTTTAAGCGCGGGGTTTTACGCAGGTCCAAAAGACCAATATCGCCTCAAAGAAATTTCTCCGTATCTCGATCTTTCAGTTGACTACGGATGGCTCTGGTGGATTGCACAACCGCTATTTTGGCTGCTCACAAAAATACAGAGCCTGGTTGGCAATTGGGGCGTGGCCATTATTTTGTTGACTGTCGTCATCAAAGCAGTGTTCTTCCGCCTATCCGCTACGTCTTATAAATCCATGGCCAATATGCGCCGAGTACAACCTAAGCTGGTTGATATCCGCGAACAATATGCCGATGACAAGCAAAAACAGTCGCAGGCAATGATGGAGCTCTACAAGAAAGAGAAAATCAATCCAATGGGTGGTTGTCTCCCTATTCTTGTTCAGATGCCCGTGTTTATTGGCTTGTATTGGATGCTGATGGAAAGCGTAGAGCTGCGTCATGCGCCCTTTATACTGTGGATTAAAGATCTCTCGGTAATGGACCCATACTTCGTTTTACCGCTCATGATGGGCGCGAGCATGTACTTCATGCAAAAGCTGAACCCTCCGCCACCTGACCCCATGCAAGCTAAGATTATGCAGTGGATGCCGGTGGTCTTTACCTTCTTCTTCCTATTTTTCCCAGCCGGCCTCGTTCTGTATTGGGTAGTCAACAACATACTGTCTATGACTCAACAGTATGTTATTACTCGCCAAATAGAGAACGCCGCTACTACCTGACACCATGCAAACCGATACGATCGTGGCAGTCGCGACCGCAGCAGGACGCGGTGGTATCGGTATTGTCCGGGTATCAGGCCCGCTAGCTGAATCTATCAGCCTCGCTATTACGCGGAAGTCAGTGGAACCTAGAACTGCCCTTTACACAGAATTTTGGGTAGAACAAGAGCCTCTAGACTCTGGCTTATGTTTGTATTTCCCATCCCCAAATTCATTCACCGGTGAGTGCGTTGTTGAGTTTCAGGCACATGGTGGCCCAGTCGTGCTTGACCTACTTGTCCGCGAAGCCATTGAACTCGGTGCGCGACAGGCAGAACCTGGAGAGTTTTCACAAAGAGCTTTTTTAAACGACAAGCTGGATTTAGCTCAAGCAGAAGCGATTGCCGACCTCATCAACAGCTCAACAGAGCAAGCAGCACGCAGCGCAGGGCGGTCGCTAAAAGGAGCGTTTTCAAAAAAAATTCACTCGCTTAGCCAGGAAATCATTGACCTGAGAATTTTCGTAGAGGCCGCTATAGATTTTCCAGAAGAAGAAATCGATTTTATCGGGCAGGGTCAGGTCAAAGAGAAGTTAAGTGTTATTTTGGAAAAATTCGAAGCAGTAAACAGTGAGGCCAAGCAAGGAACCCTGCTTACAGAAGGTATGAAGCTCGTTATTGTGGGCAAACCCAATGCCGGAAAATCAAGCCTTCTAAACGCTCTATCAGGGCGTGACCTCGCTATTGTTACCGCTGTCGCCGGTACAACTAGAGACGTACTTCGCGATGATATCCAAATAGCAGGAATGCCAGTGCACATTGTTGACACCGCTGGATTACGCGACAGTGAAGATGAAATTGAGCAAGAGGGTATTCGCCGCGCACATCACGAAATGGAGAGCGCGGACCATCTTCTGCTAGTGACAGACAGTGAATCCAATGAATCAACAACACAACACCTACAACAGCTAAAACAACTAGCGGGGCAATACTTTTCAGACGCTGTTCCAATAACGGTTGTTGCGAACAAATGTGACCTGGTTGAACGGGAACCCACGGTGTATTCCGACAAGAACCGCCAGACAAGTGCCAAGACAATTGTACTCTCGGCCAAAACAGGCGCCGGCATGGACTTACTCAAACAACACCTGGCTGACTCAATGGGGTACAAAGTAAATCAAGAAGGTCAGTTCAGCGCCAGGCGAAGGCATCTAGAAGCGCTTAAAAAAACAGGACAGTTTTTATCCAGCGGCCAAGAGATGCTCAATAACCAATCGGCTGCCGAGCTTTTAGCAGAAGATTTGCGCCATGCGCATTTGGCGCTAGGAGAGATTACAGGCACATACTCTACTGATGATCTTCTTGGTGATATTTTTTCCAGTTTCTGTATTGGAAAATAAGCTCGCTATTTCTTTAGTCACAAACAGTTTATCCACAACTTGCAAAAATACGTCCACGAAACTTCCACTGTGTGCACAAACGTTGCGCCTGAGGGGTATAACTCACGGACAAAAATCCGACTAATCCCCAGATCTAGCGTCACTTAAAAGTTACCCACATTTTCACCGCTTTTAAACACCGCATATTCAGAACATACAGACAGCTAACAAAGCTTTTTTACGTGTAGTTATCATGTGTCCAACTTATTGTTTTCCAAAAGATAAACACACCTATCAACAAAAAACAGCGAGCCTAATAGTAGTAACAACAATAATCCTTATATTCTTCACTAAATATAATATAAATAATAAATATCTATAATTCCGTTAGCGCTTGTTCATTCCTGAGCAGGGCCAGGAAATTGTTCTCTCAAAACACGCTTTAATATCTTCCCACTAGGATTACGCGGAATCGTTTCAATAAATTCCACCGACCGAGGCTGCTTGTATCGAGCGAGCTTCCCGTTGCAGTGCTCAATAACCTCTGCCATAGCTAACGCGCTATTATCGCTTACAACGACAGCCAGGGGGCTCTCTCCCCACTTATCACTTAACTGACCAATAACTGCCGCATCAATAATGTCAGGGTGCTGCAAAAGAACATTTTCTATCTCGGCGGGATACACATTCTCACCTCCCGAAATAATCATGTCCTTTTTACGATCGGCAATGGTTACAAAGCCCTCCGCATCCATGGTGGCTATATCACCTGTGTATAACCAACCATCCACAACGGCCTCCGCTGTCGCATCTGGCCTATTCCAGTATTCCTTCATGATATGCGGGCCCTGAACAATGACTTCACCTGCTATGTCTGGTGGCTGGTCATTTCCATCGCCATCGACCACTCGTACGGCAGTGTGAAAAAATGACTTCCCGGTTGAGCCAATTTTATTGATGGCATCATCGGGGCCAATAATGCACGCGGGACCGCAGGTTTCGGTCATGCCATAAACCTGGTGAATTTCAATATTTAATGCCGCATAGGCTTCAATCGTACTGACCGGCAGTGGCGCAGCACCACTACTAATATACCGTAAGCTGCTACTGTCAAACTCTGACAAGTTTGGTACCTGAAGCATGAAACCCAACATCGCGGGTACTGCTAGTGTCGTGTTTACTTTTTCTTCTTCAATACATCTCCATACGGCCACTGGGTCAAAGGCACGCATGATAATCTCTGTATTACCGCGGTATATTCCTGAAATCATTGGCGTTAGCGCACCCACGTGAAATAGGGGCAAAAGAACCAGATAGTTATCACTAGCACGCGTATCACCTGAATTGTTCAAGGTCAGTAGAGCCCAAAACACCGTGCCATGGGTGTGTACCACGCCTTTCGGATGGCCTGTAGTACCTGACGTGTACATGATGAATAGATTATCTTGCGCCTCTGCAGCGCCCTCAGGTTCCTGTTCGCTCGCATTGAGGCAGAGTTGCTGATAGTTGTTTGCAAATTCAGGGCATTTATCGCCGATGCAAATAAAGTGCTCTAAATCACTGCCATCACTGCCTCTGGCACGTATTTCTTCAATAACCGGAGCAAACTCGTCATCAAAGATTATTGCTGTCGCCCCGCCATCTTTGAGAATGAACGCTAGTTCGTCAGGTGTTAGGCGCCAATTCAATGGCATAAGCACAATGCCTGCCTTTGCGGGCCCAAAAAAGCTCTCATAAAATTCTGGTCTGTTTTGCGAGAGGATGGCCAGCCTATCCCCCTTACCTACGCCCAGGTCAGTAATAAAATTGCAACACCGATTAGCTTGACTGTTTAGCTCCGAAAAAGAGATTCTGCGCCGAGTTTCTAGATCAACAATCGCTTCTCTGTGTGGGCTAAGATAAGCCCGATTAGTTAAGGCCTGTCCGATATTGATTTCATTTATCACAATTTTTCTTCCGTTTATTTACTGTTAACGTGCTAAGACTGAAAGCAGTACTTGGTTAGTCACTCTCTACCTCTATACTATAGCTCAATCAATAGACTAAACCGTTTCTTACTTTAGTGTTAACAATTGAATATGACAGAGTCAAAAACTGTAAAGCCTTTACGTTTTATCCCCTTTCAAAGACAAGACATCGTTCGTGTTCTAGCTCAGAATTTTTCGTCCGATCATGCAAAGGCCACTCGGTTTACATCTGGCACCGAAAAAATAGAAGCGCATTTTTTGAGCGACTTTGGAGAGCTAAAAAAATCTCTGAAATCTGTCTATGCTTCGTTAGATCCCGATCGAGATACGCGCGTTTTAGACGACAAAAATTCACAGGCAGCAGCCAGTGAGTTATTGAAGAGCCTTGAGTCTGCTCTCATTCGTGCCAATTACGATAAGGTGAGCGATGAAAACCTCCAACAAGCTTTGAAGTCTTCATCACTTTTTCAGGTGAGATTGGTTGTAGAGGTTGATGATTTTGAAGAGATACTACTTTATACCCGCGGCGCAAGTCAGCGGGAAGAGACATTGTCTGAGTTTTTTGGACTTTGGAAACGGCGTGTAAAGTTTACCAATTTCGATAGGGTTGTTTTGTTTTTACGCCTAAAACCGACGGTTGACAATGAATCTACCTTGGGCGAGTGCCCGCCAGGCAGTACCCTACTGAAGTTGTTCCAAAACGTACCTGCTTCTGATCTTGAAATGCTATTCCCCAATATCCGAATTGGCATGAGACTTATAGACAAACTAATGATTGGTGTACCTGCTCTAGTCAGTGGTTTTGTTGTGGTAAGTACAAAGCTGGGTGCGACGTTATTGTTGGTAGCATCGTTGTTAGGCTTCTGGTTGGGTATTTCATCGGAGCCTGTAGAGCTTGATAAAGCTGCAATGATCGCTGTGGCCGCTAGCTTGTTTGCACTTGGGGGCTACTTATGGAAACAGTTTTCAAATTATCGAAACAGAAAACTGAAATACACGCAGGCACTTACGGAAAACCTATATTTTAAACTCTTGGATAATAATGCTGGTGTTATCTATCGGGTTCTTGATGATGCTGAAGATTCAGAAGTTAAAGAAAGCATCCTAGCGCTTCACTTTCTACTGACAGAAACCCAGAGCATAACAGCAGAGGCGTTAGATAAAAAAATACAAGATTGGTTTCAAGAGGAATTACAGTGCGAGCTGGATTTTGAAATTGAAGACGCGCTAAGTAAGTTAGAGATGTTAAATCTGGCGGAAAAGAAGTCAGATTTATGGAAAGCTTGTTAGGTGTTAGGTAAGTCTTAAAGACACTAGATAAAGGGAGCAACCTTTTCAGAAAAAAGTTCGAGGCTTGTTAGGCCGATATCGATTGGTATTCCGCCCACTAATGGAGCCAAATGCAATGATTCTGTTTTCTCGACAATTTCTATCGCTTGTTCCGGTGAAATAATTCGGTATTTTCCTTCTGCTTCAAGCTCTTCGACAGTGTTGGCAAAAGACTCTGCATAGGCTCGCCGATTTGGGTGATGCCATTTCCCATACGCCATCGCATCGTACATCAAAAACTTCCCAAACTTTTTCCAGCAGGCTTGTGGATCCTCACTAATAATCGTTGTTGATGGTTCTCGAGGAAAAACAATAAACCCGAATTCAACATTATAGTTTTTGCAGGCAGCAGAATAAGCGCTAGCTAGAGATTCATCATCAATAGCAGGACAAAATCCTAACCCTAATCTTGCTGCGCGCCTGGCTGCGGCTTTACTGTTTCCACCGATTAATAACAGTGCTTGAACTGGTGTAATTGGCGATGGGTTTAGTTGGGTGGTTCCGCCATTGTATTTGAACGAGGAGCCTGTCAGCGCAGCGACTAGTGTGTCCAGTTTGTCATCGAATGTTGTCCCGCGTGTTTTCCACTCAACACCAAAACGCTCATACTCCTGTTCACGATAACCAAGACCGCATGTCACGGAAAAACGGCCTTTAGCAATCAAGTCTAGTAACGCTATGTCTTCTGCAAGCCTGAGCGGATCATGCAGTGGTACAAGCAGGGCGCTCACACTGACGCTAACTCGCTGAGTTTTGGCTAGCATCATGCCAGCCAGTGCTAACGGCGCGCTCAAAAATCCATCTTCTGTGTCATGATGTTCAGACAGACCTACAACATCTACTGGTTGCTGATCAGCCCAACAGGCCATATCGATAGCCGCATGATAGCGATCGCTGGGTGTGTCTGGGCAGTCCGGAGAGCTACGCATGTCAAAGCGCAACACGATGTTGCGTGTCTTTATGGTGTGCACAGGGGGATGCTTAGTGACGATAGAGCAAGTGGAAAGAAGGTTTTTACTCGGAAGCTTCTAACGCTTTCATAGACTCGTGCCATGCACCAATCATTACGCCCATATTATGTGGGTTGTAAGCGTCTTCTTCATAAGAAAAGAGCCCGTTGCCCGCGTAGTGAAGAATGGTGATGTTGGGTTCTTCATGAATCTTGCCATCTCCGAGATCACGCATTCGATTCATTACTTCACAAATTACCCAGCCTTTATTTTTGTCGATCGAATACCAGGTGATTGGAAATGCAGTCATTTCCGTGGCGGGCCAGGTGTTCATTGTTTTGGTAATCCAGGTCAGTATATTTTCCCTACCCCAGAAACGCCCGTAGTGATGTTCGAAATAAGTTGCGTCTTCCGTGAAGCAATTCGCCCAGTCAGTCCAGTCTTTCGTCTGACCGCCCTTCAGAGCAGCTGCCTGAAACTTGTCGAAAGCCTCTTCGATTTCTTTGCGACTCCATCGGCTCATACTACAACTCCTCAGAAATGATTTGCGTAGCCCAACTGGAAGAGCTGGACTACGCAGGGGCTTAACAGAACAATGAATCCGCTAGGACAACAGCGGCGCGATTACCAGGCTGACGATAGCCATTACGTTAATCAAAATGTTCATGGATGGGCCTGAGGTGTCCTTGAAGGGATCACCTACTGTGTCACCAACAACCACGGCAGCATGGGTCTCTGAGCCTTTGCCTCCCAGGTTACCCTTTTCTACGAACTTTTTAGCGTTGTCCCATGCACCACCGGCGTTAGCCATCATGAGTGCCATCAGTACACAAGCCAGCAGGCCGCCAGCAAGCAAGCCGCCAAGAGCAGCAGCACCTAAACTAAATCCAACGATAACGGGTGCACCTACAGCTATCACGCCGGGAAGTATCATGCGTCGCAGTGCAGCAGTTGTGGCGATGTCTACACACTTGGCAGTATCAGGCTCTGCGGTACCCTCGAGTAACCCAGGGATTTCACGAAACTGCCTACGTATTTCATTGATCATATCGAAGGCTGCTTCGCCTACAGCAGTCATAGTGATAGATGCGATCAGGAAGGGGATAGTGCCACCGATAAACATGCCAACCAGAACAGTTGGGTTGGTTATCAATAGCTCAAAGTTTGGATTGTGAGCCTGCACGGTTTCAACAAAAGCAGCGATAATAGCCAATGCTGCTAGAGCCGCAGCGCCAATCGCAAACCCCTTACCGATAGCTGCGGTGGTGTTACCGACCTCATCCAGCCCATCCGTGATGGCGCGAGTGTCTTCACCCATTCCCGCCATCTCAGCAATACCACCCGCGTTATCTGCCACCGGGCCATATGCATCAATAGCCATTGTGATACCAACGGTGGCGAGCATGCCTACCGCGGCTATACCTACGCCATAAAGGCCTGACAGACTGGTGGACACATAAATAATGGCTGCAAGAAACAGTATGGGGAGTACTACCGACTGCATACCCACAGCAAGGCCGGTAATCATGACCGTTGCCGGACCCGTTTCGCCAGACTTAGCAATTTTTTGAACTGGGGTAGAGCCAGTGTAGTACTCAGTAATGAGACCAATCGCTACACCCCCAACAGCGCCTGATAACACTGACCACCAGATATGCGAGGGCAGCCCCATGTTTTCTATTAAGAACCAGGCAGCTATGACGAAAAGAACCGGTGCTGCTAGTGTTCCCGACCGCAGTGCTGACTCAGGTGCTGCTCCGGCGCGCATGCGCACCAAGCCAATACCCGCAACAGATGCAACGATACCAATAGTAGCCAGACTCAAGGGAAGAAACATCATAGCTCCCTGGTCGGCAGTTGCTACCGTTGCTGCGATAGCGATACAGGCGATCATAGAGCCGCAGTAGGATTCGAAAATATCAGATCCCATTCCAGCAATGTCGCCGACGTTATCGCCGACGTTATCGGCAATCACGCCTGGGTTGCGTGGATCATCCTCCGGGATCCCGGCTTCTACCTTGCCCACCAGATCAGCCCCAACGTCTGCACTTTTTGTAAAGATGCCTCCGCCGACGCGCGAAAATAGTGCGACAACCGATGCGCCCATGCCAAAGCCGTGGATTGCATGAGCGGTCTCTGGGTCGCCACCAAAATACCAGTACAGGCCACCCAGACCGATCAGGCCGAGCGAAGCAACGCATAGACCCATAATAGAGCCGCCATAGAAGGCAACAGAAAGCGCAGCACTCTGTCCGCTCTTATGCGCGGCGGTAGCTGTACGAACATTTGCCTTAGTTGCTGCATACATACCCAAATAGCCGGCAGTCGCAGAAGAGGCCGCACCTGCGACAAATGCTATTGCGGTGTTTACGCCTAATGGAGATATCACAATGCCTAGCAGCAGAACGGCTGCGAACATTCCAAGCATTTGGTACTCACGGCGCATAAAGACCATTGCACCTAGGTGAATTTGATCACCGATGCGGGTTACGGCGCCTTCACCAGGGTCTTGTTTACTCATTAGTTGGTAGATGACAAAGGCCATGACTAAACCGGCCAACCCCAGAATAGGGGGAAGAGCTAAATACTCAGACATATCTGTTCTCCAGTTTCAGTATTTTATTATCGAGAGGAGCCCTAGCATGCTAACTGTATTTCGGCCGCAGTGACAAGCGAAACCCACGGGCTCACTGGCCTTAGCCCGGAGGACATCCTCCGGTATACTGGCGCGGTCGGCTGAATCAGGCCACTGACTTGGAGATTGGGATGTTTTGGCTGGCGCTTGCCGGAGCGGCGATTTTTTGCATCACCTACTTTTATCTGCCTGGCGAGGATTTACGCGCTTACGACGCCATTGTAGGCGAACGATTTGATCTGGGTGATCACTCAGCCAAGGAGCGTACTGAGGTTGAGTTGGCGCTTGCCAATGGCCCCAGGTCGATAAACCCGAAATCGCAGAAAGAGCGAGTTCGGCTAATGCGTGAGTATATGGATGCGATTCCAGATACACAGGAGATCGACGCGCACATAACTCCAGTCGATGTTGATGGCATATCTGCAGAATGGGTTTTGGCACCGGGCGTCGATCCATCGCGACGTTTTTTGTACATCCACGGCGGAGCATTCATGATGGGCAGCCCAAAAAGTCATCGAAACATTACCAGCGCTTTTTCCCGCGTTGCCAATGCAGCTGTGCTTGCGATTGATTATCGGTTGATGCCAGAGAATCCGCGTCTTGCAGGCGTCAAGGATTGTCGTCATGCCTACACGTGGTTGTTGAGTAATGGTCCGGATTCGCCAGATAATCCTTTACCACTAAATCCCGCTGCAATTTTTGTTGCAGGAGACTCTGCTGGCGGGAACCTGGCTTTAATGTTGATTCAGTGGATTCGCGATCAGGGGCTGCGACAGGTAGATGCAGCTGTGGCACTTTCTCCGGTTACTGACGCTACGTTTAGTGCACCGAGCCTGCAAACGAATTTGGCATCAGACACGATGCTAGGGCCAATGTTTGAAAAAGTTCTGCGGGTTCCCAGGCCGCTACTTTTGTGGGCCGGCTTGATACAGAACAGAAGCTCGCCAAGTGATCCGGTGATATCTCCCGTTTATGGTGACTTGGCAGGCCTGCCACCGACACTCTTACATGCCAGTGAAACAGAAGTATTGTTCGACGATTCGCAAAGGTACGTGAATAAAGCGGCCGCAGCAGGCTCGCCAGTGCATTTGCAAGCCTGGAATAACATGCCGCACGTTTGGCATATGTTTTATCCCCAACTACCTGAAGCGCGCGCAGCCTGGCAGGCCATTGAGCAGTTTTTTTCTGAGCTACCCTCCACTATAAAAAACAATGCTGAAGAAGCTGATGGCCCTGATAAAGCAAAGGCGGCAGCATGATGCACCGGGAAGGCACATTTGCAGGCTGTCGCGGACGCAACATTTTTTTTCAGATATGGTCACCTGAAAGCTCGCCGAAGGCTCTCATACTTTTGGCGCATGGTGCCGGGGAGCATAGTAGCCGTTACAACCACGTCGCTTCTTTTTTCGTTGCCCGAGGTTATGCTATTGCTGCGCTGGACCATAATGGCCACGGGCGCTCTGAGGGTGTACCCGGGCATGTGATTGCCTTTGATGATTACTTACAAGATTTGCACACACTGCAGAATCAATTTTTAGAACAGTTTCCTGGGCTACCACTTTTTTTGTTGGGCCACAGCTTGGGTGGGCTAATTGCGACACAGTATCTACTGAAATATCAGCATGATTTTGCTGGTGGTATTCTATCTGGGCCAGCAATTATGACAGCGCTGAAGCCCCCTGCTATTCAGATGATGTTGATTAAAACGCTGGCGATAATCTGGCCAACGCTAGGAATTCTCCAGCTTGATGCCGCCGGTGTGAGCAGAGATCCCGCTGTTGTTCACAATTACGAACAGGACCCTCTTGTGCACCATGGGAAAATGTCCGTGCGCAAACTTCGTGAGCTTTTTGCCGCGATGGAAGACACTCAGGCTCGATCAGCTGAGATACAGGTGCCGATGCTTGTGTTGCATGGCGAGCAGGACACCATGGCGGCACCAGAGGGCTCCAGATTTTTGGAGCGCGCGCTGGGCTCGACAGACAAAACGGTGAAGCTCTATCCGGATCTCTACCACGAGATATTGAATGAGCCAGAGCAGGCTGAGGTTATGAACGACATTTTGCGGTGGTGTGACCGACACTGCGCAGCATAATTTGTCGCAGACTATTTTTTGATCAAGTGGCGGCGCGCACGTATAATCCCGCCCCCCTGATTGGAGTTAGAGCCCTGTTTCCCGGATTATGGGCTTGAATTAGCAGGTTTCGGGTTAAAAGGCGGTAGGCCGTGGAATATAAGCAACAGTTTGATGTGATTGTCATCGGTGGAGGGCATGCCGGCACAGAAGCGTGCCTGGCTGCTGCACGCATGGGCTGTCGCACCTTGCTGCTGACACACGCGATGGAAACCCTCGGCCAGATGTCTTGCAACCCTGCCATCGGAGGGATTGGCAAGAGCCACATTGTCAGAGAGGTTGATGCTCTGGGTGGCGCGATGGGCCGCGCGACAGATCAGGCCGGTATACAGTTTCGAGTCTTGAATCAGCGCAAGGGCCCTGCCGTGCGTGCGACTCGAGCACAGGCCGATCGCGTGCTGTATAAAAACGCCATCCGTCAGATGTTAGAGAGCCAGCCGAATCTTTCAATCTTTGCACAGCCTGTCGATGACCTGCTCGTTGAAGAAGGGCGCGTAGCGGGCGCGATCACTCAGATGGGAGTGATCTTTCGTGCGCCGCAGGTAGTGCTTACGACGGGCACTTTTCTGGGTGGAAAGTTGCATATAGGGTTGCAAAATAGCGCCGGCGGCAGGCAGGGAGATCCGCCTTCAATTGCTCTGGCCCAGCGTTTACGCGAATTGCCTTTTAGAGTCGACAGGCTGAAAACCGGCACACCACCGCGCATTGATGCGCGCAGTGTCGATTTTACCGGGCTGCAGGAGCAGTGGGGCGACCAGCCAGAGCCCGTCATGTCTTTTCTGGGCAGTGTTGAAGAACATCCGGAACAGCGCTGTTGCTGGATTACGTATACGAATGAAAAAACGCATGACATTATCCGAGGCGGCCTCGATCGTTCACCGTTGTTTTCGGGTGTCATCGAAGGCGTCGGCCCACGCTATTGCCCCAGTGTTGAAGATAAGGTTCACCGGTTTGCCGATAAAGATTCACATCAGGTGTTTATCGAACCAGAAGGTCTGACCACGTGCGAACTGTACCCCAACGGGATCTCCACGAGCCTCCCTTTTGATGTGCAAATGGAGCTGGTGCATTCAATAAAGGGGTTCGAGAACGCGCATATTACTCGGCCCGGTTATGCAATCGAATATGATTTTTTTGATCCACGTGATCTTCATTACTCTCTAGAAACCAAAGCGCTGCCGGGTTTGTATTTCGCAGGGCAAATCAATGGCACAACTGGGTACGAAGAGGCCGCCGCTCAGGGTTTGTTAGCGGGCTTAAACGCAGCGCTCTATATACAGAATAAAGAACCCTGGTGCCCGCGGCGCGACGAAGCGTATATCGGTGTGCTGGTTGATGATTTGATTACGATGGGCACCATCGAGCCTTACCGAATGTTTACTTCTCGAGCGGAGTATCGATTGTTACTGCGCGAAGACAATGCAGATTTGCGTCTTACCGAGAAGGGTCGAGCGCTGGGCCTGGTTGATGATGCCCGTTGGTCGCGCTTTGAAGCTAAGCGCGAAGCAATTGCTAGTGAAACTGTTCGCTTAGAAAAAACGTTCGTGCACCCTGGCACATCACAGGCGAGTAATCTCAACCAAAAATTAAAAAACCCGATTGCTCGCGAATATTCTTTGGCTGAACTTTTGAAAAGGCCAGAACTCACCTACGCAGATCTAGCGCAAACCTGCGGGAACGCCTGCGATGATGTGCAGGCCGCGCAACAGGTTGAGATTCAAGCAAAATATGCAGGCTACATTGATCGCCAGCAGGAGGACATAGAGCGCCTGCGCAGGCATGAAAATACGCCATTGCCTGATGATCTGGACTACAGCGCTGTTGATGGCTTGTCGAACGAGGTTCGTCAGAAGCTTACAGAGTCCCGCCCTGCCACACTGGCCCGGGCATCACGCATCCCGGGCGTTACTGCAGCAGCCGTAGCGTTGTTACTTATCTACCTCAAAAAACGCGGCGCGCTTGCCAGCGATGGTGCAGACGCGCAACGTCAACTTGTCGGATAGTATTCGCGAACTCGAAAGCCGTCTGGCAACCGGTTGCCAAGCGCTGGGCATTTCGCCCAGTGCCCATCAGTACACTCTGCTTATTGGTTACATTGAATTGCTGTGTAAGTGGAATAAGGCTTACAACTTGACGGCTGTGCGAGAGCCGGCGCAAATGATCACTCGACACTTGCTGGACAGCCTGGCAGTACTCCCGTTCTATCATGCAGATCGGTGTCTCGATGTTGGCTCGGGTGCAGGCCTGCCTGGTGTGCCTCTGGCCATTATGCGGCCCGAGAGTGAGTTTCATCTGCTGGACAGCAATGGCAAAAAAACCCGTTTTCTTTTTCAGGTGAAAACTGCACTGGCGTTGGATAACATGGTGGTTCATCAATCCCGCGTCGAGACCTTCGAGTCTCCCGCTAAGTTTAAGGCTATTACATCCCGGGCATTTGCAACGCTTAGCGATATGTACATTGGCTGCCGGCATTTACTCGATGCCTCCGGCCAGTGTCTGGCGATGAAGGGAGCAGAGCCAAGTGCAGAGCTAAAGGCACTTGAAGATTTATTGGCTAAGCAGAACCCACAGGACAAAGTTTCCGGCGCCGTGCACTCGCTGAACATACCGGGTCTTGATGAAGCGCGGCATCTGGTTACGCTGATGCCACAAACCACATACAGTCTATAATAATTGTGAATAGGTAACCGGCTCGTCTCGGGCTTCGATTCACTACGTAGAACCACAAATTAAGCAGAGGCAGTGTTCATTGGCCAGAGTAATAGCGGTAGCCAATCAGAAGGGAGGCGTTGGTAAAACAACAACCAGCGTAAACCTTGCTGCCTCATTGGCTGCGATGCGCCAGCGGGTCCTGATGGTCGATCTTGATCCACAGGGCAATGCCACCATGGGCTGCGGGATAGATAAGTACGCGGTGTCCCAGAGTGTATATGATGTTCTGGTACATCAGGCTCAGGTGAGCGTCGTTGCCTGCGAAGTGCCAGAGGGCGGCTTCAAAGTACTGCCCGCGAATGGCGATTTAACTGCTGCTGAGGTAGAGCTTCTCGAGCTGGATAACCGCGAGAGTCGACTGCGTTCGGCGCTAGCTGCGGTTTCAGCCAGCTATGACTACATACTTATTGACTGCCCACCCTCACTCAACATGCTGACGCTTAATGGCCTGGTTGCTGCAGATGGCGTACTAATTGCTATGCAGTGCGAGTACTTTGCCCTGGAGGGGCTAACTGCGTTAATTGAAACCGTGCAGGGTGTAGCGCAATCTACGGCGAGCGATCTAGAAATCGAAGGCATTCTGCGCACGATGTATGACCCGCGCAATGCCCTGACTAGTCAGGTCTCAGCGCAGCTTCACGAACACTTTGGTGATAAGGTTTTTCGCACAGTCGTGCCGAGGAATATCCGCTTGGCCGAGGCGCCTAGCCATGGCGTGCCGGCGATGTACTACGATAGAAACTCTCGAGGGTCAAAAGCGTATATGGCGCTCGCGGGAGAGTTGATTCGCCGGCGGGAGAAACAGGTAGTAGCGTCCGGTGTGTAAAACCGGCTGCCCAATTAAATTGGAGAGTGCAGATGTCTGCTAAAAAAAGAGGCTTGGGGAAGGGCCTGAATGCACTGCTGGGCGCAAGCTCGAATGCGCAGCCTACGGACAAGGCGCCCGACGGCCAAGAAGCAGCGGCTGCACCTGCATCGGGTCAAGCTCTAAAAGAATTGCCCGTCGATGTTATACAGCGTGGCAAGTACCAACCACGCCGTGATATGGAACCAGAGGCCCTCCAAGAATTAGCAAATAGCATCAGGGCACAAGGTGTGATGCAGCCGATAGTCGTGCGGCCCATCTCAGACAAAAAGTATGAAATTATCGCCGGAGAGCGTCGTTGGCGGGCTACACAACAAGCCGGTCTGGAGAGTATTCCCGTTGTCATTCGTGATGTCAGCGATGAGGCCGCTATTGCGATGGCGCTTATCGAGAATATTCAGCGGGAAGATCTGAACCCGATTGAAGAGGCGGCGTCACTGCAAAGGCTGCAAAAGGAGTTTGAGCTAACTCAGGAAGAAGTCGCTAAAGCGGTCGGCAAATCACGCTCGACGGTAGCTAACATGCTGAGGCTTATGACGCTGCAGCCCGATGTCATGCGCCTTGTGGAGCATGGCGATCTGGAAATGGGCCACGCTAAAGCATTGCTGGCACTATCGAGCGCCGACCAGTCGCGAGCAGCCCAGACAGTGGTAGGCAAAGAATTGACGGTGCGTCAGACAGAAGCACTGGTTCGCTCATTACAGACACCGGCTAAGCCTGATGCGGCGCAGAAATCGCTGGACCCCAACATCAGAAGGCTGCAGGACGACCTGTCGCGAAAATTAGGCAGTAAAGTTAAGATTTCGCACTCGGCCAGTGGGAAGGGAAAGTTGGTGGTGTCCTACACCAGTCTTGATGAGCTCGACGGTATATTGGGGCACATTAAGTAGGGGTGTAGAAAGGACAGAGTCATTGTCTTTGGGCACCTTATCTAGTGGCCCACTTTACCGCGAACACTAGATGCTGTGCCAAACAAGGAGAGACCAATTAGTCGTTCGGCCATAACCTCGATCCGCCAGCGGAAAGAACAGCGATAACCGAGCCTCTAAGGGCGATTCGTTGGTTGAACGCGTCTACCAATGGCCCTATAATGCGCGCGCTCGCGGCGAGGATAAGTGTGCTGTAGGGCAAGATTTTGATCGAGGTAGCCCCTCGCGACACAGGCAAAAGGTGGAGATGGTTAGCGATGACCGGTGCTGAAATAGCGCGCCCTCCCATCCACCGTATTCCGCTGGCTCAACTAGCCATACTGGTGCCGGTTGGGCTCGGCTTGGTCATTTCAGGAAAGGCTGTATTTGTAGCCTATTCCTTCCTGTGTGGTGGCTTGGTGGCGATTTTGCCTCAGGCGTACTTTGCGATTCGAGCCTTTCGATGGCGCGGTGCGCGGTCAGCGCAGGCAATCGCCCGTGCAGGTTATAGTGCAGAGATTGGCAAGTTTGTTTTGAGCGTGGCTGGCTTTGCGCTGGTGTTCGCTCTGGTTAGACCAATTCACGGCCCGGCAGTATTTGTTGGTTTTGTACTGATGTTGGTCGTTCAGATAAGTGGTAGCTGGCTGCTAATTAGGCAGTCCAACAGCTAATGCAACAGCTAATGCAACAGTTAAGCAAGAGTTAGAGTAGATGGCAGCGGAAGGCGGAACCCAAACAGTAGCCGAGTATATTACTCACCACCTCACCAATCTTACTTACGGTAAGTTGCCTGGTGGATACGAGCGTTATGACGGCAGTATTGTCGCCGAAGGCGGTGCCTGGACAATGGCGCACGGCGGCCAGGAAGCCGCTGATATGGGCTTTAACGCCATTCACGTCGATTCTATGCTTTGGTCTATCGGCCTGGGTATTATCTTCTGCTGGATTTTTCGCAGCGTCGCCAAGAAGGCTGAGACGGGTGTGCCCAGCGGCCTTGTAAATGCTGTCGAAATGGCGGTGGAGTTTGTTGACGACACCGTTCGAGATACGTTCCACGGACACAACAAGCTGATTGCGCCGCTAGCACTCACAGTGTTTGTGTGGGTTCTTCTGATGAACCTGATGGACTTAGTGCCGATTGATCTGGTTCCCTGGCTGGCAATGCAGCTCGGTGTGGAGTACATGAAGATCGTACCTTCCACAGACCCAAACATTACGCTGGGCATGGCGGTAGGTGTCTTCGTGCTCATGCTTTACTACTCGATCAAAATAAAGGGCTTTGGGTTTGTCAAAGAGCTCACAATGAACCCTTTTAACCATTGGCTATTTATTCCCGTAAACCTGTTCATGGAAATCGTTGGCTTGCTCGCGAAACCTTTTTCGCTTGGGCTACGACTTTTCGGCAACCTCTACGCCGGTGAAATGATATTTATTCTGATAGCAGCGCTGTTTGGCGCTGGCCTCGTTTGGGCATTGCCCGCTGCTCTGCTGCAAATGGGGTGGGCCATTTTTCACTTGTTGGTGGTGCCTCTGCAGGCATTTATCTTCATGGTGCTGACGATTGTGTATCTCAGCATGGCTCATCAGGATCACTAATTAATTTTTTAAAACTTGTAAGCTTTGCTTATTTAAACGCTAGGAGAAAATCATGGAATTAGTTTACGTTGCTGCCGCCATCATGATGGGTTTGGGTGGTCTAGGCGCCGCAATCGGTGTTGGTCTATTGGGCGGTAAGCTCATCGAAGGTTCTGCTCGCCAGCCTGAGCTGGCGCCCAAGTTGCAGGTTACTTTCTTCCTGGGCGCAGGCCTGGTAGATGCGATCCCCATTATCGGTGTTGGTATCGCGATGTACCTGATCTTCGTTGTTGCTCCGGCGTAAAACCCGCTGCATAAACGTTATCAACGAAACGGAGCTGCTGCGCGAATGTTTGGCAGCTCTTATCACTCTTTTAGGAGCAAGGCGTGAATTTTAATCTTACGTTTTTCGGACAGATGGTTGCCTTCGTCTGCTTTGTTCTGTTCTGCATGAAGTACGTATGGCCTCCCATACTGGCCAGCATGAAAGAACGGGAAAAGAAGATTGCCGACGGCCTCGCCGCTGCTGATCGTGCTAGCCATGATCTTGAGCTTGCGCAGGAAAAAGCCGTTGAGCGTCTGAAGGAAGCCAAAGAGGAAGCTGCCGGTATTGTTGATTCTGCGAACAAGCGCAGCAGCCAAATCATTGATGAAGCCAAAGAAGCTGCGTCTGCCGAAGCAGATCGTATCAAAGTGGCAGCGCAGGCAGAAATTGAGCAGGAAACCAATCGTGCACGCGAGCAGTTGCGTGGCCAGGTTGCCGCTTTGTCGCTCGCTGGCGCAGAAAAGGTTCTTGGCTCGGCTATCGATCAGCAGGCGCATGCCGACCTGGTTGAAAAGCTAGCAGCCGAGCTATAAGGCGGGAATACATGGCTGAATTGAGCACATTAGCGCGCCCTTATGCACGAGCCGCGTTTGAATACGCCCGTGATGCTGACAAGCTGCCACAGTGGCTACAAGAGCTGGGCACGGCTGCTGCCGTTACCACTGATGATGCGCTGGCCTCGGTTCTGGCTGATCCTGGTCTTACCGCACAACAGCAGGCCAATACGCTTATCGAAGTCTGTGGCGATGCTATCGGAAGCGACGTGAAAAACTTCGTTTCGGTTCTAGCTGACAATAAGCGTCTTCCGTTACTGCCTGAAATATTACAGCAGTACGAGCAGTTCAAGGCAAACCAGGAAAAGTCAGTTGATGTTGAAGTGATTTCAGCGTTCGACCTGTCGGATGAAATGCGCGACAAATTGGCGCGTGGCCTGGGAGCAAAATTAGAACGTGAAGTAAACGTTCGCACTTCTACCGACAGTGAGTTGTTGGGAGGTGTTTTAATTCGAGCCGGCGATCTAGTGATCGACGGGTCCGTGCGCGGCAGGTTAAACAAACTTGCCGAAGCAATGAATTCCTAAATAAAGCATTGGGATTGAGGAACAGAGCATGCAGCAACTGAATCCATCAGAAATTAGCGAGATTATCAAAGCGCGCATCGACCAGCTCGATGTCAGCTCAGAGGCTCGCAACGAAGGCACCGTGGTATCGGTGACTGACGGCATTATCCGTATACACGGCTTGGCCGATGTTATGTACGGTGAAATGATCGAGTTTGAAGGTGGCGTATACGGTATGGCGCTTAACCTTGAGCGTGACTCTGTCGGTGCAGTAATCCTGGGCGATTACAAATCGCTTTCGGAAGGCCAGTCATGTCGTTGCACAGGCCGCATTCTGGAAGTGCCTGTTGGCCCCGAGCTACAAGGCAGGGTTGTAGATGCGCTAGGTAACCCTATTGACGGTAAAGGTCCGGTCAACGCAGCTATGACCGACGCCCTTGAAAAGGTAGCCCCAGGTGTAATTGCTCGTCAGTCTGTTGATGAGCCCGTACAGATTGGTTTGAAAGCGATTGATGCGATGGTGCCCATTGGTCGTGGCCAGCGAGAATTGATTATTGGTGACCGCCAAATCGGTAAAACCGCTATTGCCGTCGACGCCATCATCAACCAGAAAGGTTCTGGTATTAAATGTATCTACGTTGCGGTTGGCCAAAAGGCTTCTTCGGTAGCGGCCGTTGTACGTAAGCTTGAAGAACACGGCGCCATGGATCACACCATTGTCGTTGCAGCAACAGCCTCAGATCCCGCAGCGATGCAGTTCCTCGCGCCTTTTGCCGGTTGTTCAATGGGCGAGTATTATCGCGATCGCGGTGAAGACGCTCTAATCATTTACGATGACTTGACTAAGCAGGCTTGGGCGTATCGCCAGATTTCTCTGCTTCTTCGTCGTCCTCCAGGCCGTGAAGCGTATCCAGGCGACGTTTTCTACTTGCACTCTCGCTTACTTGAACGTGCAGCCCGCGTAAACGCTGACTACGTTGAGAAGTTCACCGACGGTGCAGTGAAAGGCCAGACGGGTTCTCTCACAGCACTACCTGTTATTGAGACACAGGCCGGTGACGTTTCCGCCTTCGTACCGACTAACGTGATTTCGATTACTGATGGCCAGATATTCCTGGAAGCTGACATGTTTAACGCGGGCGTGCGTCCGGCAATGAACGCTGGCATATCGGTATCGCGAGTAGGTGGTGCTGCGCAAACAAAGATCATGAAAAAGCTCTCGGGTGGTATTCGTACTGCGCTCGCGCAGTATCGTGAACTGGCGGCATTCTCGCAGTTCGCTTCCGATCTTGATGATGCAACACGTGCTCAGCTCGACCATGGTGAACGTGTCACCGAGCTGATGAAGCAGAAGCAGTATTCGCCACGTAGCATTTCAGAGATGGGGCTGGTGCTTTACGCGGCTAACGAAGGCCATCTGGATGATGTTGAAGTCAACAAGATCCTAGATTTTGAATCGGCTTTGCTTTCATTTGCGCATGCTGAGTATGGCGACCTGATGAGCGGCATTGTTGAATCTGGTGATTACAACGACGAGATCGAAGCTAGCTTTAAAGAAGCGATCGAGAAGTTCAAAAGCACACAGACCTGGTAGGGCTGAGGGAAGTTAGATGGCAGCCGGAAAAGAAATTCGGACGAAAATCTCTAGCATCCAGAGCACGCAGAAGATTACTAGCGCCATGGAAATGGTGGCGGCAAGTAAAATGCGCAAAGCTCAGGATCGTATGCAGCTGGGTAAACCGTATGCCCGACGCATGCGCTCGGTTGTTGGCCATATAGCCAATGCTGAGCCAGAGTATCGTCATATGTATATGAAGACACGCGATGTAAAACGTGTTGGGTACATTATTATTTCAACTGATCGTGGTTTGTGTGGTGGTTTAAACATTAACTTGTTTAAGACAACCATCAAGTCCATGAAAGAGTGGGATGAGCAGGGCATTGAGATCGACATGAGCTTGATCGGTGCTAAATCTGCAGCGTTTTTTAACAGCTTTGGCGGCAATGTTATATCAGCCACTCGTGATATTGGTGAAGAGCCGTCTTTGTCTGATTTGATCGGTGGCGTTAAAACAATGCTTGATGCCTATGAAGAAGGGCGTATTGATCGCCTGTATTTAGTGGGCAATCAATTTGTGAACACAATGACTCAAGAGCCGACGGTAGAGCAGTTACTGCCGCTTGAGCCAGAAGACAGCGACGAAATGAAGCATCACTGGGATTACATTTATGAGCCCGATGCGAAAGAGCTGCTGGAAGGTTTGTTGACGCGCTACATAGAATCGCAGGTTTATCAGGCGGTTGTCGAAAATGGAGCGTGTGAGCAGGCGGCTAGAATGCTGGCGATGAAGAACGCTACTGATAATGCTGGCGATCTCATTGATGACTTACAGCTTATTTACAACAAGGCTCGCCAAGCATCTATTACACAAGAACTCTCTGAAATTGTGAGCGGCGCTGCTGCGATTAGCTGATAGTTAAAGAACACCATGCAAACGAATTCGGCAACAGGCGACAGCCCAAGCCAAACAGAACTGAATTTTGAAATTGAGGATCCGAACATGAGTAGCGGACGAATCGTACAAATCATCGGCGCGGTAATTGACGTGGAGTTTCCACGTGAAGACGTGCCGCAGGTTTATGATGCGCTGAAAGTACCCGAGAGGGATTTAACCCTGGAAGTCCAGCAGCAGCTTGGTGACGGCGTTGTTCGTGCCATTGCGATGGGCTCTTCTGAAGGTGTGAGCCGTGGCTTGGCCGTCGAGAACACCGGTGCGCCAATTGCAGTGCCTGTGGGTATTGAAACGCTGGGCCGCATTATGGACGTGCTGGGTAACCCAATTGATGAGTGTGGCCCTATTGGCGAAAAAGAGCGGGCAGCGATTCACCGCACAGCGCCCACCTATGAAGAGTTAGCAGCCTCTGAAGAGCTTCTAGAAACAGGCATCAAGGTAATTGACCTCGTATGCCCGTTTGCCAAAGGCGGTAAGGTTGGTCTGTTTGGTGGTGCCGGTGTTGGTAAGACCGTGAACATGATGGAGCTGATTAACAATATCGCTACCGAGCACTCTGGATTGTCAGTGTTTGCAGGGGTAGGTGAGCGAACTCGTGAAGGTAATGATTTTTATTACGAGATGCAGGAATCAAAGGTTGTAGATGTCGAGAACTTCTCCAACTCGAAAGTGGCAATGGTTTACGGCCAGATGAACGAGCCACCAGGAAACCGTCTGCGCGTAGCACTGACTGGCCTGACAATGGCTGAGAAGTTTCGCGATGAAGGCCGTGATGTATTGTTGTTCGTTGATAATATTTACCGTTACACGCTCGCAGGCACAGAGGTTTCTGCGCTGTTGGGTCGTATGCCGTCTGCGGTTGGCTATCAGCCAACATTGGCTGAAGAAATGGGTGTTCTGCAGGAGCGCATTACGTCAACCAAGGTAGGTTCTATTACCTCTATTCAGGCGGTATACGTACCGGCGGATGATTTGACTGACCCCTCGCCTGCAACGACGTTTGCTCACCTAGATTCAACCGTTGTACTGAGCCGGGATATTGCTGCTAAAGGTATTTACCCAGCGGTTGATCCGCTCGACTCAACATCTCGCCAGCTTGATCCTCTGCTGGTAGGTAGTGATCACTACGACACTGCGCGAGGCGTTCAAAATGTTCTGCAGCGTTACAAAGAATTGAAAGACATCATTGCGATTCTAGGTATGGATGAATTGTCTGAGGAAGATAAGCAGACAGTTAACCGGGCGCGTAAGATCGAGCGCTTCCTGTCTCAGCCTTTCCACGTAGCAGAAATTTTCACAGGCTCACCAGGCAAGTACGTTTCACTCAAAGACACGATTGCTGGATTTCAGGGGATTCTTGCAGGCGAATATGATCACCTCCCTGAGCAGGCCTTCTATATGGTTGGCAGCATGGAAGAGGCGGTTGAGAAGGCCAAGTCGCTTTAAGCTATTGAGCTAGGCTGTTGAGAGAGTAAAGCTATGGCAATCACAATTCATTGCGACATCGTTAGTGCCGAAGAGGAAATTTTTTCTGGTTTGGTTGCAACGCTGAACGTTACGGGTCAAGAGGGTGAGCTAGGCGTTAGCTATGGTCACGCACCGCTGCTTACAGCTTTGGTTCCGGGGCCTGTTCGCGTAGAGATGCAAGATGGCGAAGAGCAAGTGTTCTACGTCTCTGGCGGTTTTCTTGAAGTGCAGCCCGGCGTAGTTTCGATCCTTGCTGACACTGCAATTCGTGCTGATGACGTGGACGAAGCCGCCGCTGAAGAAGCGCGTAAAGAAGCAGAGCAGGCAATTGCCAATCAAAGTGGAGACTTTGATTATGGTAGGGCTTCGGCTCAGCTTGCTGAAGCCGCGGCGCAGCTAGCAACCTTGAGAAAATTAAAGAATCGCTCCGGTCGGGGCTAATACCTCGATTTTTTAGAAAGCGGTTGGATAAAAGCCTCGGTAACTACCGGGGCTTTTTTTTGCCTGTTTGAACCGCGTCCTGGCTAACAGTTACTTGAGCTCAATACAGCCCTCGATCTCACTCAGCTAGAGGAGTCTCTGTAATCGACCAACGGAGGGCTTTCGATAATCAAATGGGTCTACAGCACCCAGAAATGCTATTTTTGCAGCAGTTGTTACACATATCACACTGCGCAGTTTAAGTTGCGGGGGCCGCGGCGCATAATATGTTGATAAACGCCCGCCGTCGCTGTTGCGAAGGCCACCTAAACAAGAAGGCGAATAATGACAAATATAGAAGAAAGGCAACCATGAACCTCGAAGTCGTGATTCTCGCAGCAGGCCAAGGCACGCGGATGAAGTCTGATCTGCCCAAGGTGTTGCACAAAGTTGCTGGCAAGCCTTTGCTAGAGCACGTAATTGATACGGCACAGAAGCTGTCGCCCAAAGCTCTGCATGTTGTTATTGGCCACGGTGCCGAAACTGTCAAAGACGCTCTGTCACATCACACTATCAACTGGATTATCCAACAGGAGCAGCTTGGTACTGGCCACGCGGTTCTGCAGGCGATGCCCGCGATCGAAAAAGATAGCGTAGTGCTCGTTCTTTATGGTGATGTGCCACTGACTCAGCTCGAAACATTACAACAACTTGTGGGTGTTGCCGATCAAGGGCCAGCATTGCTAACGGCTTTTTTAGAGGACTCCACCGGTTATGGGCGAATTGTGCGCAACGAACAAAAAGACTTGCTGGGTGTTGTTGAAGAAAAAGATGCCAACGATGAAGAGCGGGCAATTAAAGAAATCAATACGGGTTTGTTGGCAGCACCGGCGAGCGATCTGAACCATTACTTACCGTTAGTGGGTAATGCCAACAAACAGCAAGAATACTATCTACCCGATGTACTTAGCCTAGCTGTTAAGGATGGAAAAAATATTGCGTCCTGTGAGGCCGGCTCAGAGCTAGAGATCCTTGGGGTTAATGACAGAGTTCAGCTCAATCAAGTGGAGCGCGAATATCAGCGCTTGCAATCAGAAGCCTTGATGCGAGACGGAGTGAATTTGGCGGATGCACTGCGCTTGGATATTCGCGGAGAACTTACCTGCGGCAAAGACGTATTTATAGACGTGAATGTTGTTATTGAGGGGAAGGTTTCTTTAGGTGATGGCGTATCGGTTGGCGCAAATTGCGTATTAATAAATGTTGATGTGGCCGCCGATACACACATTCATCCTATGAGCCACTTGCAAGATGCCTCAGTTGGACAGGGTTGTAACGTTGGGCCTTATGCGCGTTTGCGTCCTGGTACTGTGCTGTCTAACGGCGCGCGCATAGGTAACTTTGTAGAAACCAAAAAGGCAACGATAGGAAAGGGCAGTAAAGTCAATCACCTCAGTTACATCGGCGATTGTGAAATGGGTGAAGGCGTAAATGTCGGCGCGGGAACGATTACCTGCAACTATGATGGTGTGAACAAACATAAGACGACAATGGGCGACAATGTATTTGTGGGTTCTAATAGCACCCTGGTTGCACCGCTCAGCATTGAAAGCGCTGGCTTTGTTGCCGCAGGTTCCACGGTCACCAAAACGGTTGCCGATGGTGAGCTTGCTGTTGGTCGAGCCCGACAAAAAAATATTGATGGCTGGGAACGGCCTTCTAAAGCAGAAGCCAAGGAATAAAGTATGTGTGGCATAGTGGCCGCCGCCGCGCGGCGTGAAGTGTCTGAAATCCTTCTTGAGGGGCTTCGCAGGCTTGAATATCGCGGCTACGATTCGGCGGGAATGGCGTTGATCAGTAGTGCGAATGAATTGCAGATGCACAAACGTCAGGGAAAGGTCAGTGAGCTAGAAAAAGCGCAGGCCGAACACCCTTACCATGGGTCAACCGGTATTTCGCACACGCGCTGGGCAACCCATGGCGAGCCATCTAAAGAAAACGCGCATCCCCATGCATCGGGTGATCGGGTAGCGCTTGTTCACAACGGCATCATTGAAAATCACGCAGAGTTGCGGAATGAGTTAGTTGCTGCTGGCTATACGATGTCTTCGGTGACCGACTCTGAAGTTGTGGTTCACCTAATTCATCGAGAGCTCGAAAAAGGTAGTTCATTGCTGGACGCTTTGCGTGTTGCAGTGACTCGCCTAGAGGGTGCTTTTGCTCTAGCCGTAATCGACAGGCAAAACCCAGGGCTTGTAGTTGGGGCTCGTCAGGGTAGCCCGCTAGTGGTCGGCGTGGGCATTGGCGAGAACTTTCTCGCTTCTGACCAAATGGCACTGCGACAGGTAACAGACCGCTTTATCTATTTGGAAGAGGGTGATTTTGTCGAGGTATCTCCCGATTCACTGCAGGTGTATGACGACACTGGCGTCGCTGTTACACGTAAGCGCACCCGAATCCACGATGCGGTAGAAAGCGTCGACATGGGTGACTTTGATCATTTCATGATTAAGGAAATCTACGAGCAGCCCAAGGCTCTTGGAGCCACCATCGGTGATGCACGCGAGCTTGATGAAATAGAATCGCGCTTTGGCGGCGGTGCTGCCGATATTTTTGACCGCGTACAGAACGTACAGATTGTTGCCTGCGGCACCAGTTACCATGCGGGGATGGTCGCTCGTTACTGGCTTGAGGAAATCGCCGGTGTTGCCTGTGAGGTAGAGGTTGCGTCTGAGTTTCGTTACCGGAAGCGAGTCCAGCACGAGGGCACATTACTTGTAGCGATCTCACAGTCGGGAGAAACCGCGGATACGCTGGCTGCGTTGCGTAATGCAACAGACGGTGAGTTTATCGGCAGCCTTGTTGTCGCTAATGTCGACAACAGCTCGTTGGTGCGTGAGTGCGATCTTGTTTTCTTAACCAAGGCAGGCGCAGAAATTGGTGTTGCGTCAACGAAAGCATTTACCACGCAGTTGGTAGGCTTGTTGATGCTCACGCTTGCTCTCGGTAGCCGGCGTGGCATGAGTGCAGAAAAGCAGAGTGAAATAATAAATGCGCTCCATAACTTGCCGCAATTTGTTCAGCAGACTTTGGAACTGGATGATTCTATACAAAAGCTCTCTGAAGATTTTATACCGAAACGCCACTCTCTCTTTTTGGGGCGTGGTATTCAGTATCCCATTGCTTTGGAAGGGGCACTCAAGCTAAAAGAAATTTCCTATATTCATGCAGAGGCCTATCCCGCAGGTGAACTGAAGCATGGTCCGCTTGCGCTGGTAGATGATGATATGCCAGTTGTGGCGGTTGCGCCTAACGATGAGTTGCTAGAAAAATTAAAATCAAACCTCGAGGAAGTTCGGTCTCGAGGTGGTGAGCTGTATGTATTTGCAGATCGTGAAGCAAAGTTTGAGACAGAAAAGCGTGTTAAGGTGTTGCAGATGCCGCACTGTCCAGAAGTGATCAAGCCTATTGTTTACACGGTGGCACTGCAGCTATTGTCTTACCATGTGGCGGTTCAGAAGGGCACCGATGTAGACAAGCCTCGCAATCTGGCGAAGTCTGTTACTGTTGAATAGAAAGAGTAAAAAATGTGAATAACGCGGAAGCCTGATTTTACGGCTTCCGGTTTAGTCAACAGCGCTTACGTTTTTGGCAGCAGCTAAAATGCCCTAGCTTGGATTGGCTGCTTTGTATGCGCGAATCGCCGTATTAAAAGCCCCAGCAACTTCTTCTTCTCGCGTTACTGCCGCGTTGTACTGTCCTTCTAGCTCTTTTACTGCCGCTATAGCATCATCTCCAGCGCCATCAGCTTTTGCAGCTTCAGCAGCACTTTCGATCATTGGATCGAGACAGTTCATGTATTCCAGGTTCGCGGCAACGAACGCTTTAACCGCTTGCTGTCCCTCGAGCATTTGCTCCATCGTGGATGCAGCGCCATCCGGCACGCTAGGCGCGTCAGGAGCCGCGCAATCGGCGGCAAGGGCGCCAGCGCTGTTAACAGCTAGAGCGGCGATGAGCAGTTTTAAAGTACGCATGGTCTATTCCTCACAAAGTGTTCAAAAACCTTAGCAGCCCAATCGGGGTCTGCCAAGCCTTCCCTGAGTAGGCGATGTATATTTTTTGTATCAGGATTGCTTGCCAATCCATAGCTTAGATAGGTTGTGCTGTTGCTCCAGACCACCGGCAACGTTCTGGGCCGACAGTTTATTGGGTAAGTCCACAACCCGGACCCGGTAAAACGTCCGTCCGTCTCGTTCGCCGGGAGCGGTAATAACTCTACCGGCAGAGGGCTTGAGTTTCTTCACCCAGCTCTGAGCAGTATCGAGAGAACTGTATGAGCCAAAATTGACAAACCAGCTACCCGCTATTGCTGGTGCGGCGGCTGCGGTACTGGTTGCTATCGCTGCAGGCTTCGCGGTCGTTTTGGCGACGACCGCTGGTTTCGCTGATTGAATCGGTGCACTTTTTGGCTTAGCAGCAACCTGCACTGGCGCGGGCTTGGCTTTGGGCGTGACTTTGGGAGCGGGCTTGGCTTTAGGTGCGGGCCTGGCCGCCACTTTGGGCGCTACCGGCTTAGGTTTGGCGGCTGCTTTTGTGGCGGCAAGTGCCGCTGCAGAAGTGATTTTTGGTTTTGCTCTATCCATGGCTGTCGACAGTGCTTTCTGTTGCACCGCCATTTGAGTTTCCAAACCCGTAACCGTGTCAGAGAGCCGACGGTTTTCGGCACTCAGGGTGTATAGCTGTTCTTTTAACTGAATATTACGTTGTTCTGCTTCTGCTGCTGCAGTGCGGCTTTCTGTGACTTCTTCAGGGCTCGCTGCTGTCGCGAGAGCTGCGCGTAGTTCTCTTATTTCTTCCTGAGTTGCTGAGCGCTGCTGCATGACGCCGTATCCGCCCGCGATTAGTAATACCAGTGCCACAACAGCGACTGCTATTAGTCCCAGGGGCCAAGATTGGCTGCCATCGCCCTCGTCGGCGGGATAACCGCGTTCATCCAGCCAGGCTTCTGCTTCTTGTTCTGGTGTCATATCTTGCTCGTCCCAGTCATCGGTTAGGCTGTCCAGTTCATCATCAAGCTCATCGAGGCCTTCATCCAGCTCCTCATCTATAGTGTTCTTTGAGAAGCTGCTTGGAGATTCGGCGCCAGTTGGTCTGGGCCTTTCTCCTTCAGTGAAGCCCTCGTCTTCTTCAATACTATGTTCGTAGAAACTGGCACTGCCGTCGGTGTCGCGGTCTGGCTCTTCGTAAAAATCACCCTCTAGGCCGAAATCTCCTGGCCCCGCGTCAATGCGCTTATCGAATGGGTTTTTAGTGCCGTTGGTGCCGTTTCCAGCACTCTGGTTTGTTTCGTCTCGTTCCTGGGCCATGGCTCGCTAACACCTTCGTTTGGGTGGTTCGCAGGGGATGATAACAGAGCCAATGGTGAATTTCGCGGCCTCTGGAGGACAAAAACTGACAAGTAAATTATGGCGTCCCAAAAGCAATTAACTGTACGTAGCATGAGTGCAATTTGGTTAGAATGTTGCGATGGATGTATCTGATATTCTCTCCCCTCTCAATGAAGCTCAGCGCGAGGCCGTCGCTGCGCAAAGCCAAAACATGCTTGTTCTTGCCGGCGCCGGCAGTGGCAAAACACGGGTGTTGGTACACCGAATTGCTTGGCTAATCAGGGCAGAGAGTTTCTCGCCCTGGTCAATTCTAGCGGTGACGTTTACCAACAAAGCCGCCAAGGAAATGCGCAATCGTATCGAGGAAATGATGCAGATTTCCTCACATGGCCTCTGGGTGGGGACCTTTCATGGCTTAGCTCATCGTCTGCTCAAAGCACACTGGAAGGAAGCTCGCCTTCCGCAGAACTTCCAAATCCTCGATGCTGACGATCAACTTCGCCTGGTGAAGCGCATCTGCAAAGAGCTGGATCTTGATGACGCGCGTTGGCCGCCAAAACAGGCGATGTGGTACATCAACGGCCAAAAAGATGAAGGTTTGCGGGCGGCCCATATTGAGGCGCCGCATGGCGATGCGTTTGCGCAGACAATGCTGCAGGTTTACCGAGCCTATGAAGAAGCCTGCGACAGGGCAGGTATGGTCGATTTTGCCGAACTGCTGCTGCGAGCGCATGAGCTCTGGCTCAATCACCCCGAAGTATTGCAGCATTATCAGGGCAGGTTCAGGCAGATTCTTGTCGATGAATTTCAAGACACGAATACGATTCAGTATGCCTGGCTTAGGGTGCTGGCGGGCGATCAGACCCCCATCATGGCAGTGGGCGATGATGATCAGTCCATTTATGGTTGGCGAGGCGCCAAAATAGAGAATATTCAGCGATTCACACAAGACTTTAAAGATACCGCCACGGTGCGTCTTGAGCAGAATTATCGCTCGACACAAACAATTCTTAAGGCAGCTAATGCTGTTATTGAAAACAACTTCGGTCGACTCGGTAAAGAGCTTTGGACCGCTGGTGAATCCGGTGAGTCTATCGATCTCTATGCCGGCTTCAATGAGCATGACGAGGCTCGTTATATTGTCGAACAAACTGAGCAGTGGCTACTCGATGGCAATGAGCGCGCATCGGTAGCTTATCTATATCGTTCTAACGCCCAATCTCGAGTGCTTGAAGAGGCTTTGATTCGCAACGCAATTCCTTATCGTATTTATGGCGGCCAACGGTTTTATGAGCGCTTGGAAATTCGAAATGCGCTCGCCTACTTGCGATTGCTGGTGAATCGAGCAGACGACGCAGCGGTAGAGCGTGTCATCAATACGCCGCCTCGAGGCATTGGCGCAAAAACGTTGGACACGGTGCGCGAATGTGCACGCGCTCGCAGCGTTCCGCTGTGGGCGGCTTTGGCAGCTGTTATAGAGGAAAAGCTGCTACCCGCGAGAGCAACTGCGGCCCTTGAGGGCTTTGTTGCGCTCATTAACGAGCTGGACTCAGGAACTGATGATCTCGCATTAGATGAATTGGTAGAGCACACTATTTCGCAATCTAGCCTTGTGAGTTTTCATAAGAAGGAAAAGGGCGAAAAAGGTCAAGCTAGAGTCGAAAACCTGGAAGAGTTGGTGAGTGCCGCAAAACAGTTCGTGCCAGAAGACGATGATCTTTCTCCGTTATCAGAGTTTCTTGATAGGGCGGCACTGGATGCCGGAGACGCGCAAGCCGATGCGCATGAAGACAGCGTTCAGTTAATGACATTGCACTCTGCCAAAGGCCTTGAGTTTCCGATGGTCTTCTTGGCTGGCATGGAAGAGAACCTGTTTCCGCATCGCATGTCGTTGGAAGAGCCCGGGCGATTAGAAGAGGAGCGCAGGCTTTGCTATGTCGGTATTACCCGAGCTATGCAAAAGCTCACGATGACTTACGCTGAATGCAGACGGCTACATGGCAGCGAAACATTTAATGCGCCATCGCGTTTTGTGCGGGAGATCCCTGCAGAACTGTTACAGGAAGTGAGGCTCCACGGTACAGTAGCGCAGCCGGTGAGTAGTGTGACGCAGGCGCAGGTTCCTGATACTGAGCTGTCTCTTGGGCAGCGGGTTTATCATCAAGTGTTTGGAGAAGGCATGGTGTTAAACTTCGAGGGTCGCGGCGGCAGTGCGCGGGTCGAAGTTAACTTTGATGATGAAGGTAGCAAATGGCTGGTATTGCAGTACGCTAACCTCCAACTGATGTAGCGTTTTGTGTTCCTCATAGATCAACCATCTATCATAAATATAAATACCTACGGGAAATAACTATGGCTTCACAATCGCGCTCTGCCCCTATCGTCATTTTGGTGCTCGTGGCGGCTCTGGTTACAGTGTTGGGTCTGTGGGCCAAAGACAGGTCAGACGACCCGCTTAGCAGTACCACCACAGGTATCGCCTCCAACGATAATGATACGCAGCGATATCGTTGGAAGATGGTAACTACCTGGCCTAAAAACTTTCCCGGCCTGGGCTATGCTGCTGAAAATTTCGCGCGTTATGTCGATGAAATGAGCGGCGGTAGACTGACAGTGCAGGTCTATGGCGCGGGCGAAATTGTCCCCGCACTGGAAGTGTTCGATGCTGTGTCAGGTGGTGTTGCCGATGCCGGCCATGGCGCCGCGTATTACTGGAAAGGCAAAGTACCATCTTCGGTTTTTTTTACAGCGGTGCCTTTTGGTCTCAACGCACAGGAAATGAATGGCTGGCTGCAGTACGGTGGGGGTTTGCAGTTGTGGGAGGAAGCGTATGCGCCTTACAACCTGGTGCCCATGGCTGGCGGAAGTACTGGCGTGCAAATGGCGGGTTGGTTTAACAAAGAAATTAACTCTATCGCCGACTTAAAAGGTCTAAAAATGCGTATTCCGGGGCTAGCAGGTGAGGTCTTTGCTGAAGCCGGAGGTACCGCGGTGAGAATAGCGGGAGGAGAGCTATATACATCGATGCAAACAGGCGTTATCGACGCCTTGGAATGGGTTGGCCCCTACAACGATCTTGCATTTGGTTTTCAGGAGGTAGCGCGTTACTACTATTATCCCGGCTGGCACGAGCCGGGTTCGATCTTGGAATTTGTAGTGAACAAGGATTCGCTGGAGGCTCTGCCTGAAGATTTACAGGCTATCGTAAAGTATGCCTCGCGAGCGTCCAATCAGGAAATGCTCGACGAATATACAGCGCGCAATAATGCCGCGCTGCAAAGCCTTATTAATGATCATAATGTTCAGCTTCGTCGGTTACCCGATGATGTATTGCATGCGCTCTGGAAGAGTAGTCAGAAGGTGATGGGCGAGCTGGTGGAATCTGACCCTATGGCGGCAAAAGTGTATGAGTCATATAGCGAATTTTACAAAGGTGTTCGCAATTATCACCATATCTCGGAGCAGGCTTACATCAATGTACGCGACACGGTGCTAGGTGATCAGGATTTCTAGTGCCGCTTTTAGCGCGGAATAACGCGTGTGCGTCCATTCTCATCAATTGCTACAAAAACAAACTCACCTTCGGTTACTTTGATTGGTTCGCCGTCGTGCTGCGAATTTATCCATACTTCTACAATAATGCGTATTGAGCTGCGTCCAATCTCTAATACGTCACAGTAGCAGGATACAACTGCACCTACGTGTACAGGTGTTAAAAAGGCCATTCCATCGATAGCCACGGTTGCCGCACGCCCTTTGGCAACCTCCATGGCGGTGATTAGCCCAGCGATGTCCATTTGAGATAGTAGCCAGCCACCAAAGATATCACCGGTTGCATTAGTGTCTTTAGGCATTGCGACTGTTTGTAGTGCCAGTTCGCCGTGCGGGATTGGAGTGGTATCGATGTCATTCATGGGCTGGGCCTGTTTAGATTTTGTTTCGAGACGATGGTGGTCTTAGACAGTTAGTTCATTACGCTCGGCAGCCACGTGGCGAGTGCGGGCCAAACCCACAGCGCGGCCATCAGTAGAAGCTGAAGAATTATAAAGGGAACCACCCCTGCGTAGATAGCACTGGTTGGAACGCTTTCTGGCGCCACTCCTCGCAGGTAGAACAGCGCGAAACCAAAAGGCGGCGTCAAAAAAGAAGTCTGCAAATTTAGCGCGATCATAATCCCTAGCCAAATAGGGTCGATGCCCATCGCCAGTAATATCGGCCCTACAATAGGCACAACCACAAAAGTGATTTCAATAAAATCAAGAATAAAGCCCAGCAGGAAAATTACTGCCATTACGACAAGCATCGCACCCATGGCACCGCCGGGCAGGCCAGCAAAGAAAGAATGAATCAGCTCTTCGCCACCGAAGCCTCGAAATACCAGTGAAAAAACTGCAGCACCAATTAGGATTAGGAAAACCATGCAAGTTACTTCAAGCGTGCTCTGCATAGCTTCGCGTAGTCTCGCAAGGTCTAACTGATTTTTGGCTTTGGCGAGCACTAACGCACCGACAGCGCCAATGCCTGCCGCTTCAGTTGGGGTAGCCGCGCCAGCGAGTATAGAGCCGAGTACGATACCGATTAGCAGGAGCGGCGGCACCAGCCCTTTGGCGAGTTCGCCGGCGTCAAAAGGCTCGGCGGTGGCCTCCGGTGTGTTTTCTGCATTAAAAAAGGCCTGACAAAGCAAATAAGCCAGGTACAACGCAACTAGCAGCAGTCCAGGAATCAGAGCGCCGGCAAATAAGTCGCCAACCGAAACTGTTTTCGGTGCATACACATCCATGCGCAGTTGTGCCTGCTGATAAGCGTTCGATAACACATCACCCAGTAGTACCAGTGCAATTGAAGGCGGAATAATCTGCCCAAGCGTTCCTGTAGCGCAGATAGTGCCAGTTGCCAATGCAGGGCTATACCCGCTGCGCAGCATGCTCGGCAGTGACAGTAGGCCCATTGTTACGACAGTGGCGCCAACGATGCCGGTGCTCGCAGCAAGCAACATGCCTACAAGCACAACGGAAATGCCCAAGCCTCCGCGCACGCCGCCGAACAGTCGAGCCATACTTTGTAGCATCTCTTCGGCAACACGGGATTTTTCTAGGACGGTGCCCATTAGAATAAAAAGTGGGACAGCGATGAGGGTCGTGTTGTTAACCGTGCCAAAAATTCTTCCCGGGAGCGCGGATAAAAAGCTCGCGTCAAAGACGCCGGTTAATATTCCTCCAGTTGCAAATGCCAGTGCTGTGCCTGCGAGAGTAAATGCTACGGGGTAGCCAAGCATCAGCAGTGCGCAGACGGTCAAGAACATGTATATCGAGATATATTCCATCAGTTGGTATCGCCCCCAACCAACACGAGTGCATTTCTTAGCACTTCCGCGACGGCCTGAAGCGCAAGATTAATGGCGCCCAGCGGAATCAGACTTTTGAGAATAAAAACAGCCGGTATGCCGCCCGGCTCAGCTGAGATTTCGCGCATGCGCCAAGACTCGCTGACATAGTCCCAGCTGCTTCCAACGATGAATGCGCACAGTGGCAGCAGAAAAATAATGCCGCCGAGACTATCCACCCAGGCTTTTTTTCTAGGCGAAAAGTCTCTGTAGAAGATGTCGACGCGGACGTGAGCGCCGGTTTTCAGCGCATAAGCAGCCCCTAAGAGAAATAGGCTGCCGTGTAGATATACTACGGTTTCTTGAGCGAAAATCGATCCAATGCTGAAACCGTACCGTAAGACCACCACTGTGGCGGTAATGAGGGCCATTAACAGCGTAAACCATGCTAGCGCACGGCCGCTGGCATGGGTAAACCCGTCGATTAGGTTAATAAGTCGATTTATAGCGACCATGAAAATACTGGCATGAGGCAAAGGTCTTTTTGATTATTGTGCCGCAGAGTATCATAGCGGGCGCACATTGTTGAAAAGCCATTGCTCTGCTTGACTTATTTGGAACAGAAACCATGCTAACTGTTATATCCCCTGCCAAGACGCTCGATTACGAAACGCCACCCAATACCAAGCGATCCACGCAACCGGAATTTCTCGAGCGCTCGGCAGCACTCGTAAAAGATGCGCGAAAAATGAGTCCTGACGATATTCGCCAACTGATGGGGGTTAGCGAAAAAATCGCTGAGCTCAACCATGAACGATTTATGAACTGGGGAACACCTTTCTCCCTAGACAATGCCAAGCAGTCGATATTGGCCTTTAAAGGCGATGTGTATACGGGCCTTGAAGCTGATACGTTGGATGCGCAGGGCATGAAATTTGCACAGAAACACCTACGTATCCTGTCTGGCCTTTACGGTTTGCTGCGGCCGTTGGATTTGATGCAACCCTACCGCCTGGAAATGGGCCTTAAATTTGAAAATTCTGGCGGCGACAATTTGTATCAGTTCTGGGGCAATGAGTTAACCGATGCACTTAACGCCCAGCTTAAAAAATCCGGTAGCCCGGTATTGGTAAACCTTGCTTCGAATGAATATTTCAAGGCTCTGAAAAAGAATGATCTAAACGCCGAGGTGGTAACGCCTGTGTTTAAGGATCTGAAGGGGGGCAAATATAAGGTTATTAGCTTTTTCGCCAAAAAGGCGCGTGGACAGATGGCCAGGTACATTATTGATAACGGTTTGAATGATCCAGAAGGCATGAAAAAATTTAAAACGGGCGGGTATCGTTACAACCGCGCGGAATCGACAGCTCGAGAGCTGGTCTTTACGCGCGACAAACCGCCCGCTGCCAAAGGTTAGTCTGCTGTAGAATCAAGCGGCAATTCAATTTTGGATAACCTTCCTTTCTCGCAGGCTTGTGAAAACAACAAGTCTTACATCCTCGAAAAGCTCGGTCCTTTCTTTCAAGGCTGTAGTCAGGTGTTGGAGGTAGCTAGCGGCACCGGGCAGCACGCAACTTTTTTTGCGCAGG
>JBGCFE010000040.1:0-4123 GCA_045106775.1 Halioglobus sp. | reverse complement strand
GGAGGGCTACGATGTTGAGCGGCTTTCGTTTGCGGCAAGGGCAGAGACAGGGCTGCTTGATCACAAGTACTTGCGCATCGATTGTTCCTCTGACGATTTTAAAACCCGAGCGCCAAGCTGCGACCCAGACATTATTGATCTTGCGAATGAACATGGTATTCATCTGGTGATGACGGTGAGTGCCAAGAGCCACAATATCGATTGCAATCAGTACAACCTCCCCTGTACTGAACGGTATCCACATGACGAACGCGACGCGTATCGTTTAGATAACGTTTATGTTGCTATCGTTAATTCTTCGGCTAACCGTAGGGGCGATATCGGCCACAATAACCTCGGGCTGTACTACAACCCTGACGATGAATACGAGCCAGGTGTGAAGTTTATTAATGACTCGCGTGATGCGTTAATCTTGCCTTTCATGTACGAGCCCTTTACTGATATCGGCTACGGTGCTGATCAGCCTGACTCAGCAACCTTTGATACGGTTATTCGCAACACGCAGAAATTCTTGATTCAAAATGGACGATGGTATCGATGGCAATTGCATACCGGCGCTTCACCTTTCGACCATGGTTATGTGCAAGCTAACAAAAAGGGTGAGCTGAGGATAAAGGGGCTTAGTATCAGTGCCCATGAGTCAACGGTGCTGTTGATACGTCGATCGGGGTTACCTCGTTCACTGCAGCCAGACAATCCACCGATTGTTTACACCGAGCAGGTGCGCAGTGCTGACCCGGTAGAAGGAACGCCCCTGGAGTCTGGCGGCAATTGGGATCACGCCTGGGATGTGGGGCGCCTGATGGGCGGTGTGGCTGAGAGTGACATTGTGCTCGATTATCTCAATGGCCGCCGGCGCGTGGTACATGCGTGCTCTGAGGTAGATCGAATTTGTTTTGCCGATGATGCCAAGGTGTCCCCCGACGGTACGAAGGTTATATTTACAGAGTGTCTGGGTAACCGTCTGGTTCCGGTGAAAGCGCTGTTTACGCCGCACAAAACCGGCGGCAAGGATATCGATAAGATCACCGAATGCCGCCTGTGGTTATACGACATTCCTGGCGACACTAAATGGAAGCTCACCGAAGGGCACATGGATCGCACACCTGAGTGGCTGAACAATGAGACTCTGGTATTTTCATCAGACCGCGCTGAAGATTTTGTGCCATGGAATCCCGTAGATGCGGTGCATCCGGCCAAGCAGTACCCCCACCACGGTTTTCATATCTATCGTGCTGATATTGTCGGTAACACGTTCAAGAAATTGGAGAACGTGGAGAATCTCACGCCACACGAATCCATGGCGCTGAATCCTGAGGTGCTAACCACTGGCGAGATTGTCTACTCTGCCTACATGGGCGGGGGCGTGCGTGGCAAGTTCAATAGCTCCCCGCGCAATGCTTGGTACATTGCCCGTATGGATGCCAATGGTGCTAGCGGCGCAGCAGAGCTAGGCTTTCACAAGTCGCCGGTACTGAATACGAAAAGCCTGCTACCGAATGTGGATCCAAGCCGTCGTGGCACTGATAGTGGGCAAAAAACGTTGCGTGGTATCACAGAGACGTCCCGCGGTAAGCTAAAAACCGGCAACTATTATCGAAGCAATCACACGGGCATGGGTGGGGATATTTACTGCCACGATGACGATCCCGGTGAAGGTGTTCTGCGCGCTTCAGATGTAGAGGGTGCATCTTTTCCTTCAACCAAAGTGGGTAGCGGCCATTATGCGCCGTCAACGTTGCGCAACTGTACGCCTTTTGCCGAGTCGCAAGATGCAGCGCCTAAGTTTCGCAATACCGGGCAAGCTTTTGGTAAAGCGGGCTACCCAGCGGCACACACCGATGCCCCCTATATGTTCACCTGGTTCCGCGGGTCATGTTATGCGGGCGCGTTTGAGTGGAATACGGTCACAGAGCACGGAGGTGAGCTTCCCTGCCATCGCGTGATTGCACTGGCGCACGTGGAACAGATTACCGACCCGTTCTACGCAGAGCAGGTAAGTGTGATTTCTTCTGACCCCAGCGTGCATCGCTGGGGTGCACAGCAGGTAACAAGCTATGAGTCGCTGTATGGGCAGCCTATGCCCACGCAGATTCCGCGCCTGGATGGTTTTGGTGAAACTTCGCTGGCCGTAGTGAATATGAGAGCACATGGGTCTTTCCCTATCCCGGGCAAAGAAACCAAGGAAGAGCGTGAAACGTTCTCAGGGAACGTAGATGCCAACTACACGGCAGATGTTGCAGAGCTGTGTACCACTTATGTGCAGCCGCAAAAAGAATTGCCGACAGAGTTTGGTTACGAGCACTTGGAGACAACATGCTCACCGATAGAAGACGATAATTCAGTGAACCATCCTGTCGATCCTGATCGTGTTTTCCTGATGCATGCCCGAGACTCCTGGGGCAATGACTTAGCGTTTGATCACTCTCCTCATAGTTTGAGGCAGGGCGAGCAGCGTTGCTGCATGGGTTGTCATTTAGGTCATGATGAGCCAAACCACACAGAGGATCCGTGCGGGGAGTTTCAATCGACTGATGCGGCCAGGTGATGTGGGCGAGATTACTTGGGGCCTGCTATTTGTGTTGCAAGTAAGCTCCGTGCCTCTTGCAACAGGCGCTGGTTAGCCGGAGTAGGTCGTTTCTTTTGAAGGTCTGACGTTAGGCTCTCTAACAGTGCCGAGGCGCTCTCGTTATCGCCGTGGCTAGACAGTAGCTCTGCCATTTGCAATTTCCAGCGCGCGCTTTCCCGCAATGGTACGCGCAGTGTTTCCAATCTGGCGATGGCCGCAGGTATGTTTTGGCGCTGTCGCTCAATGGCGATGGCTTCGCGTTGGATAGACGGGATCACGCCGAGTTGCTCAAGCCCTTGATCTAGCAGTGTTAGCGCGTCACCTGGGCTTCCCTGTTCATTGATTAGCTTGGCTGCCGTGATGAAATCTCCGGGGTTGGGCTGTGGCATTAAACGTAGGTTGCTCCGCAGATCCTCAATCGCCGCTACCTTATCCCCAAGCAGTTGCGCAATGCGGGCTCTGGCGGCATAGGCCTGTGGTGCATTGGGAAAGTGTTTTAAATAGCGACTGAGCGAAGCCCTTGCTGCTTCGTACTCTTTGCGCGCTTCGTACAACAGCGCTCGGTGATAGTCTGCAGCAACTGAAGCACCCAATGTGTCAGCGCGTTTGAAATCTGCTGCCGCTTCGGTAAATCGGTGAGCCTCGGTATGTAAAGCAGCTCGCTCTATATAGTGAGATTGAGAGGAGGGCGCCTGCGCTATTGCATCGTTGATGCGCTGTAGTTGGGCATCATGCCCAGCATGCGCGAGGGCACCCGAGCAGAACGTCAGCATGAGCGCGATGCCAAAAACGCCAGCGAGCATCGACGAAGCCGATGCCCGGTTTTTCTCCTGTGCTTTCAGAGGTACTGCGCTAGCGAGTGATGGTAAAACGATCGAGTACGTTGCCATTCACATCGATGAAGCTTGCCGCAAGCTCCGAGGCGCCAGCATCCACAATCACAGAACCAATAATCGGTAAGCCGCGGCGGCTGGGTGTTTCGGTGTCGGCTGGTTGTTCAATGTGCGCGGGGTGCAGTAGCCATACGTCTGCAGCCGTCAGGCGCCCGGCAGTTTCATCGGCCTTGCCACCGTTGCCTGCAACGGTGTACACAACTCGGTCGTCTACGCCGCCACTCGTGGGGCTCAGCTGTGCGTAGGCTTCTCCTTCGCGGCCGCTAGCGGGCCGCGCTGGGTCGCCATCAACCAGTTCTGCGTGCGCCGCGGGTGTGAACATGTCAGAGCTTTCGGTGTGGCCGCGCAGATAGTAGCTGCGTTCATAACTGTGCGAGTGCCCGCTGTACACAAGATCAACGCCGTATTCGTCGAATAGTTCGACAAACTCTTCGCGCATAAGCAATTGAGGTAAGTCGATATCACCGCGGGTGTCGGTGGTATCTGAATCGTGGTTAGCACCTTTGGAATAAGGGGGGTGATGGAAGATCACTACAGTCCAATCTGAAGTGTTGCTAGATAAATCATCAATTAGCCATGAACGCATTGTGGCGCGCTGGCCAGCATCGCGAGCAGAAAGCTGTGAATCCAGGCTCACAACGTGCACATTGCCGTGATCGAA